>VERA01000106.1 GCA_018882935.1 Burkholderiaceae bacterium
TTCAGGAGCAAAGCCGAAGCTTCAGGCCGTGGTTATCAAACAATGATTAACGAGGCGTTGCGGCAAGCACTCGATCCAGAATCGGCGCCGGTAACTTTGGGTGGACTGCGAAAAATGCTTGATGAGCGTTTGTCTGCCTGATTTTTAAATCGAAGATGCTTTTTCGTTCTGTTTTGCTCGCGCCGATGGCATGCAAGCATCATCAATCTGAATTCTTGTATCGCAAAACAAAAACGCCGCAGTGCGAACACTGCGGCGTTTTTTTATTTGGTAGGTCGTGCAGGACTTGAACCTGCGACCAACGGATTAAAAGTCCGCTGCTCTACCAACTGAGCTAACGACCCGAAGCCTGCAATTATACTCAGACGAAAAAACTTTTGTCAATCATGGACTTATCGGTTTTGCATTGTTTCGCTGCTAACCGCTTATTTAAGTTCTGCCAAACGTTCTTTGCCGGTCTTTGCTGCGGCACTGCTGGGGAAGCGCTTGATGAGGTTGTTCAGCGTTTGCCGAGCTGCGGTCTTATCTTTCATGTCGCTTTGGCACTCTGCCATGCTGAGCATGGCATCGGGCGCACGCTGGCTGTTCGTGAAGCGCGTAATCACCGTTTGAAAAGCGGGTATGGCGTTAACGCAGTCCTGCATCGCGTAGTAACTCGACCCTAACCAAAAATAGCCTTGTGATAGATTGGTCGAATCTGGGAATCGCTTCAAAAAGTCGGTGAAACCTTGCGCTGCTGCGCGAAAATTCTGTGCCTTGAATTGGGTGAGCGCCAGATCATAAGTGCGCTGCTCCGACATCGGCTCATCCGTGGCCACCGGTGCTGCCAGGCCATCGGACCCAGCAGCGTCTACACGCTTCTGATCCATGTTGGCTAGCTTGAACTCGATCGACCCTTGCTTGTTTTCGATTGTCGACTGCCGCGCCTCGAAGCTGTTTTGTTTCGCTTCTGCGTTGGACTGCCGGGTATCAAGCGCAGCCTGCTTCTGGTCTAGCGTGCGCATGCGCTGATCAAGGTCGGTGTAAAAATCTTTCTGCCTGCGCTGGGTGTTGACGATGTCGTTCGAGACAACCTCAATCTGCCCACGCAGTGCGGCGATTTCAAGCCGAAGCTTGTCGATTTCTTCACTCAGCTTAAGCAGCGCTTTGGTGTCGGCCTTGCTATCGATGCGCGCGCCGAGCGGTTGAAGCTTGCTGTCAACGCCTTGTTGTAGCGCATCGAGCTTGGCATCAATACGGCTGCTGAGTTCGTTGACTTGTTTGCGCAGATCAAGCAGTGAGCGGCGTGCATCTACATCCTCAAACAGCGCGTGCGCGCTGATGGGCACCAAAATGAAAAGCGCCGCCATCGCGGCGGCGCGTACTGCAGGCAATGAGATGTTCATTGAGGCGATCAATAAACGATATCAGCGCGACGGTTCTCCATCCATGCAGATTCATCGCTGCCGCTGGCTTTGGGTTTCTCTTTACCGAACGAGATGGCTTCCATTTGCGAGTCACGAGCACCCGCAAGCGCCATGGCTCGGCGAACCGCCTCGGCGCGCTTTTGACCGAGCGCGAGGTTATATTCGCTGCCGCCGCGCTCATCAGTGTTGCCTTGAATGATTACTTTGCGATCGGGGTTAGAGGCGAGGAACTTGCCGTGGGCTTCAACCAGCGAACGGTATTCTTCTTTAACGGTGTACTGGTCGTAGTCGAAATAAATGCTGCGCTTGGAGAGGATGTTCGAGGGGTCGTTTACCGGGTCGACTGCAGATGCACTAGAAGCGCTGCTGGCACCAGCAGATTTACTTGCGCTGCCCGATGAGCCGGCGGAGGTCGAGGGCGAAGAGCCTGAAGATGACGATGCGCCGCCGCTGGAAGCAGACGAAGAATTCCGATCTTCGACCGGCGGTGCCTTGTCACTCAGTTTTACTGTGGAACACGCACCCAGCAACGCAAACGCGATAACACTAATTAGTATTTTTACGCCATTCATGGCATTTCTCTCCTTGGTTGGTTAAGCAAAATTGTTATTCACTACCTGGTAAACGGTCCCCACGCGGGCTCACGAATCGCCGACGCGCGGGCATTCAAGGTGTAGCGAGACCCACCATCAACAGACACCACCGCCAGATGCGGACGGCCACCTGATTCACTCGCGTACATGATGTAGCGGCCATTCGGTGCAAAGCTGGGTGATTCATCGCGCGGCCCGTCTGACAGGCGGCTCTCCTGTCCGCTCGCCAGTTCTAGCACGTATACCTGAAACCGCCCTTCGCGCCGCGAAATGTAGCTCAAAAGCTTGCCATCGGGTGAGATCGCTGGGCTGATATTGTAGCTACCGTTGAATGTGACTCTACGCCTCTCGCCACCGTCGGCGTTCATGCGCCAGATTTGTGGCGAGCCACTGTAGTCGCTGGTGAAATAGAGGGTCTGCCCGTCGGGCGCGAAGCAAGGCTCGGTCTCGATATCGGCGCGGCCGGGCACTCGGCGCAAATCGGTGCCGTCAACGTTTACCGTGTGGATCTGCGTTGCACCGTCGCGTGCGAGCGCAATCGCCAGACGGCGGCCGTCAGGCGACCACGCGGGCGCCGAGTTGCTGCCCTTGAAGTTGGCCACCGCAATACGCTGCCGGGTTGCCAGGTCCTGCACGTACACCACGGGTTTTTTCAGGTTGAAAGAGACATAGGCGACTTTGGCGCCATCGGGCGACCAAGCGGGAGAGATCACGGGTTCGGAATCACGAAACGCGGCGAATGCGTTCTCGCCATCCGAATCGGCGATCTCGAGCCGGTACTCGTTGCCGCTGCGGGCGACGTAGGCGATACGGGTGGCGAAAGGGCCGCGAATGCCGGTCAGTCGCTCGAAAATATCATCAGCAACCCGGTGAGCCGCAAGCCGGATGAACTGGGGATTTGCTTTGAGTCCTGATGAGGTAAGGGTGACGCCTTTGGCGGTGTCATGCAGACGGTAGCGAATCTCGATACGCCCATCAGCGCGGCTGAGTGTACCGCCGAGCACGGCATCGGCGCCTTTGGACTTCCAGAAACCATCATCGACCGTGCCGGTTTCCTTTACCAGGTCGCTCGATGGGATCACGCGAAACAAACCGCTGCGCTGCAGATCGGCAGCAATAATGGCAGTGACCTGGTTATCGCCGGCGGGGTCATCCCAGAACTGACCGATCGCGATCGGGATCTGGTTGGCGCCCACTCCGGCAATTTCTACGCGCAGTTGCGCCAGCGCGGTACTGAGCGGATAAAGACCACCGATCAGGCCACAGGCAGCAGCGGATTTCAGGAAAAATCTTTTCTCGGGTGAAGCCATGGTCAGTTTTCTTTCAGACGCTGCCTGACGGTAATCGACGTTGGTATCTTGCCGGTAGCAGGGTCGCGCTCGAAAGGCGCTGTCGAGTACACCGCGCGCTTAACAGCCTCGTCGAATGCCGGGTAGCCTGATTCGCGCAGTATTTTAATATCTTTTACGCTACCGTCTGGCAAAAGTTCCAGCTCATATTCAATGGTGGGGTTTCCAGGAACGGCATCCGACGCGACAAAGCGTGTGTTGCGTTTGATCCTGGAGGCCAGTTTGCTCAGGTAGTTGGCGTCAAATTTCGGCCCGGAAGAACGCTCAGCATCACCCGCGCCGGTTTCGCCCGCCATCGCTTGCAGGCGCTTGAGTTCTTTATCACGGCGAATTTTTTCTAATTGCGTGTCTGCGGCCTCTTCCTGACGGTTTCGCATTTCCTCAGAGGCCTTGTTCGCCAGCTCTTGCTTGCGCTTGTCATCCGCTTTTTTCTTGTCGAGATCAGCAAGACGTTTTTTTTCATTCTCTTCGGCGATACGCTTCTTCTCTTGCTCTTCTGCTAGTCGTTTTTTTTCTTTTTCTTCGATCTGGCGCTTTTTCTCTAATTCTTCAGCCAGTTTTTTCTCGAGTTCTTGCTTGCGCTTTTTTTCAAGTGCGATGTCGGGGTCAGGCGTTTTCGCGACTGGCTCGGGCGGTGGCGCGGGTTTGGTTGGCACGGGCTTGGGCGGTTCCGGTTTCGGCGGTTCTGGCGCAGGCGCGGGCACGGGTAGTGGTTCGGGCTTGGGTGCGGCTTCGCGCGCTTGCGGGCTCCAAATCTCTGCCTCAATCGCTACAGGTACTGTGTTTTGCCAAGACACACCAAACCAAAGAAATACGACGAGCGCGATATGCACCAGTGCTGCCAGCACCAGTGCTCGCCAGCGGCCGGGTTCTGCCGGTACTTGATAGGGGACAGCGGTCGCGTTCAAGGCAAATTCAACGCGTGGCAAGGCCGACGCGACCGATACCAGATTTATGCGCCAGGCTGATGGTTTGAACAACTTCGTCGTATTTGATGTCTTTATCTGCCGCGATCATCAACGGTAGCTCAGGGTGCTTGCGACTAAGCTCGGCCAGCGCGCTCGCCAGTTGCGCACGGTTGCTGACCTTATTGAATTTTTGTCCGTGAATGCCGACGCTCGCTGCGCCATTAGCGCGCAACTCGATCTCGATGTAGTCGGTCGGTGGTTGCGTTGACTGACCTGCTTTGGGTAGTTTGATCTCAGTCGGTGGAATCATGGGCGCAACGACCATGAAGATCACCAGCAGCACCAGCATCACGTCGATGTAGGGAACGACGTTGATCTCAGCTTTGAAGCGTCGGGTGCGCCCGCTTCTCAACGATGAGTTATTGGTCATCTCAGCGCGCCTGCCTCTGCAGGATATTCAAAAACTCTTCAATGAAGCTCTCGAAACGGATCGAGATGCGATCGATATCATGCGAATAACGGTTATAGGCCACCACCGCCGGGATGGCAGCAAACAGGCCGATAGCGGTAGCGATCAGTGCCTCGGCGATCCCCGGCGCGACAGCCGCCAACGTCGCCTGCTGAACATTAGCGAGACCGCGAAATGAATTCATGATGCCCCACACCGTACCAAACAGACCAACATACGGCGATACCGAGCCCACAGACGCAAGAAAGGCGAGGTGCTGTTCAAGTGCATCCATTTCGCGTTGGTAGGCGGCACGCATCGCGCGGCGTGCGCCGTCGATCAGTACTGCGGTATCGATATTTTTGCCACCGAAAGAGACACGCGCTTTTTTGTATTCTTCCATGCCCGCTTCGAAGATTCTTTCAAGTGCACCGCCACCGCTACGGCGGCGGTTGCCGGTGACTTCCTCATACAAGGCATTCAAATTTGCGCCGGACCAGAACGCCGCCTCGAACTCCGTTGTCTGCTGCTTGGCGCTACGGATAGAAAAAAGTTTTCTGAAGATATAGAACCAGCTCATCAGCGAAACCAGCGCCAGCAGCGCCATCACCAGCTGCACCAGCAGCGAGGCATTGCTGATCAGCGCAACGAAAGAAAGATCTTGAGTGACAGTCATCATGTTGATTAGGTTTTGTACAAGAGGTACGTAGAGAAGAGTATCCGGGTCGAGTATGAGTATGCAGCGACGGTACGATACATATCGGTGTAATTACACATGAAGACGAATTTGCTCTCTCACATGCGCTGGTAAGGGTGCGGGGCGCAGACTAACGGTATCAACACATCCCACTTTGACATGGCAATTGCACAGTAATCGCGGCTGACCCTCAGCGTTTTTTAGCCAGGCTTGCTGCTGAAAACTCACCGAAGCCCGGCCAAGATTTTCTACCACTACGGTAAGTTCAAGCTGGTCGTCCAGCCTGGCTGGTGCGTGATAATCGATCACGCAGCGTGACACCACGAAAGCGCGTTGCGCGGCTTGCGATAATTCACTTTGCTGAATACCCGCGGCGCGTAACCATTCGGTGCGGGCGCGCTCAAAAAACTTCAAGTAGTTCGCGTAATAGACAATACCTGCGGTGTCAGTGTCTTCATAAAAAACCCGTACTGGCCAGCGGAACACGCTACTCATGCGTTGCGCTTGACGGCAAATGCCGAAAAGCCCTGACACGTCGGCATCATCTCGATCTGGTTGATGTTGATATGCGCAGGCAGTGTCGATACCCAGTAAGCGGCTTCGGCAATATCCTCGGCGGTGAGTGGCTGGATATTGGCGTAAACCTTGGCAGCCGCCTCATCGTTACCTTTAAAACGCACATTGGAAAACTCAGTGCCGCCGGCCATCCCGGGCGCAAGATTGGTTGCCCGCACGCCAGTGCCCACCAGATCAGCCCGCAGATTCAGCGTGAACTGCTCCACAAACGCTTTACTCGCGCCGTACACATTGCCGCCGGGGTAAGGGTAGGCGCCAGCTACCGAGCCGATATTGATAACCAGGCCGCTGCCACGTGCCACCATCTGGGGCAGCAGCGCACGGGTCATCCAGACCAAGCCTTGGCAGTTGGTTGCGATCATGGTTTCCCAGTCGTGCAGATGGGCTTCTTGCGCCGGCTCCAGACCGAGCGCAAGCCCGGCGTTATTGACCAGTACATCAATTTCACGCAGCTCGGCGGGTAGGCCGGCGAGCATCGCGTCAATCGAGGCTTTGCTGGTGACGTCGAGCTCGCGGGTGGTAAGCGACGGGCCAAGCTCATGCGCCAGTGCCGCCAAGCGATCTGTTCGGCGGGCAGCAGCAATAACGCGGTGGCCTTCGCGAGCGAATCTGCGCGCAATAGCGGCACCGAAACCTGAGCTGGCGCCTGTGACAAGTACGATCATGAAGAAATCCGAATCGACCACTGGTCGGACAATCATCGGATTCTAGCGGAAAAGCCTGGCAAAAGCCGGCTGGCGTCCTTGCTGAAACACCCTGCGTCCTCTAGAATTTCAAGGTTTTCTGCCATGGTTCGCCGGATTTACGCGCAATGTTTCCGGTGCGCCTGACATCCTCGCTAAGCCTGCGGACGCTCGTATCAACGTGCCCCGCAAGCCAGACCGGTCGGCGGGCAGCCGCGAACACTGACATGCTTGCGCCAGTGTCGAGCCGACAAGCCTGCCTCATGACGCATCACCTGATTATTCCTTGGGAGCCCCTGAATGTTTTCCAGCCAGCACACCATTGCCGCCGTTGACCCTGATTTGTGGGCAGCGATTCAGCAAGAGAACCAGCGCCAGCAAGAGCACATCGAACTGATCGCGTCTGAGAACTACGCCTCGCCGGCGGTGATGGCAGCACAGGGCTCGC
>VERA01000030.1 GCA_018882935.1 Burkholderiaceae bacterium
GCCTGAACGATCAGCAACTGTTCAGGTGTCGCGGCTACTCGGCGAATTTGTCCGATGCGCTTGGCGGTTTGTGCCTGCGGCTTGCCGCGGGACGAAGCGCTCAACGGTGGAAGCACCCGCAGCACATCGAACGTCTCGCTCGTGCTGAGCGGGCCAGTGCTACCCACCACATCGCCGACGCGTAGCAGCCGCCGTCCATCGTTCGCGTTAACGATACGCGGCGCGGCAGACACCTCAGCCAACGATAGCAAGCGGTAACGTTGCGCCACCCCGGCTAGCCGTGGATCAATTTCTGAACTTTCTGCCGGCGTGTTGACGGTAGTCGCCCGCACGCTCGGTGAGAGTCGGGTCAATTGCACCGAACCACCCTCGGCATACGCACGGTTGACAAGCCCGCGCGCGCGATCCAGCGAAATTCTTTGCCCCGGGTAAATCCAATGCGGGTTAGGTACCTGGCTTTGATTGCCGGTCCATACCTCGCGCCAGCACCAAGGGTTTTGTAGAAACTGCCCAGCAATATCCCATAGGGTATCGCCGCGTTGCACCGTGTGCGAGCCCGGTGCCGAATCAAGCAGTACGCAAGCTTCGGTGCTGCTTGCGCAGCTGCTGAAACACAGCGATACAACGGCTAGCCACCAAGCGGCTATGCTAGACTTAGTCATCGTTTTTTACTCTTGCTGGTGGGCTTGATGCTCGGTAGTGAGAGATGTGCAATTCGCTAATGCGGCGCCGATTGTGCATGAGCGACTATTCCTTTCGACGTTTTATCCCAGATTTTTTCGCGACTGTTGCGCAAAAGTTGTATGGCCTTGCTATCTATCCTTCGATACCCTGATCCGCGTTTGCACACGGTCGCCAAGCCTGTCACGACATTTGATGAGTCGCTGGCAAAACTGGTCGCTGACATGGCCGAGACCATGTACACCGCGCCCGGTATCGGCCTCGCTGCAACGCAAGTCGATGTGCATCAGCAAGTCATCGTGATCGATGTTTCGGATACGCGCGATCAGTTACTGGTATTGGTGAATCCGGAAATTACCTGGGCCAGTGAAGAGCGCCAGGTGTATGACGAGGGTTGCCTCTCGGTGCCGGGTATTTTTGATGGCGTTGAGCGCCCGCTGCGTGTACGGGTCAAGGCGCTCGACGCAAGCGGCAGGTTGCAAGAATTTGACGCTGAGGGTTTGTTGGCCGTGTGCGTGCAGCACGAGATGGATCATCTCAAAGGTAAGGTCTTCGTTGAATATCTATCGCCACTCAAGCGCAATCGTATCAAGACCAAGCTGCTGAAAGAAGAACGCGAGCTGAAGAAAGAGCGTCAAGCAGAAACGGTACGCTGAGCATGCGTGTCATTTTTGCGGGTACGCCAGAATTCGCCGCAGTCGCGCTGGCGGCGATACACGCCGCAGGCCTAGAAATCCCCTTGGTGTTCACCCAGCCAGATCGTCCTGCCGGACGCGGCATGCAGCTGCACGCCTCGCCAGTAAAACAATTCGCGCTACAGCACCAGATACCGGTCGCGCAACCCACCTCGCTACGTCTGGACGGTAAATTTTCCGATCAGGCCCAGCAAGCACATGCGCTACTAGCGTCAACGCCGCATGATGTGATGGTGGTTGCCGCCTATGGCTTGATACTCCCGCCCTCCGTACTTGCCATACCACCGCACGGTTGTATCAACATCCACGCATCGCTGTTGCCGCGCTGGCGTGGCGCTGCGCCAATTCACCGTGCGATTGAGTCGGGTGATGCCGAGACGGGCATCACCATCATGCAGATGGATGCTGGCTTGGACACGGGCGACATGCTCTTGGTCGCGCACGAGCCGATTTCAGCACAAGACACGACAGGTGCTTTACACGACCGGCTGGCCGCATTGGGTGGCCGTCTGATTGTTGATGCTTTGCGGCACTTGATGGAGGGCCGCTTGCCCGCAACGCCGCAGCCGGACATTGGCGTGACTTATGCAGCGAAAATTACCAAGGATGAGGCAGCGCTAGACCTGCGACTTCCCGCCACCACACTGCTGCGAAAAATCAATGCATTCAACCCTGCGCCCGGTGCATCGATACAAACCGGCGACAGCGTCTTGAAAATTTGGCGCGCGGAGCGGGTTGAAGCACGAGGGGAGCCGGGTCTTGTGTTGGCGGCCGATGCACACGGCGTGACAGTCGCGTGCGGAGAAGATGCTTTATTACTCACCGAATTGCAAAAGCCTGGCGGCAAACGCCTTTCGGCAGCGAATTTTTTGCAAGGCTATGCGATGCACGCAGGGCAGCGGCTGCAGCAAGCGAGCTGATTTCCCGTATAATTTGCGGCGCGCCGATTTGACTCTGTCAATACCAGCTTGCGGGCGCGGGAGAAACCACTCCAAGAAATACTGCTAAAGCGGAACGCACACCCGGCTTCGCTAATGCAGGCCGGGTTTTTTATTTTGCGCGAACAGCGCAGTTACCAGACACGATGAAACGCGACGCTATTTCCCCGGTTGAGACGCAGCTGCGAGAGCTGATGTCGCGCCGTATTTTGGTTCTTGATGGTGCAATGGGCACCATGATTCAACGCTACAAGCTCAGCGAGGAAGATTATCGCGGCCAGCGTTTCGCAGACTTTGCCGTGCCGGGAAAAGAAGTTTTCGTCAAAGGTAACAATGAGCTGCTGACACTGACGCAGCCGCACATTATTCAGGAAATTCACGAGCAGTATCTCGCCGCTGGCGCGGACCTGATCGAGACCAATACCTTTGGCGCCACCTCAATCGCGCAAGATGATTACCACATGGCGCACTTGGTGCGTGAGATGAATCTCGAAGCAGCGCGTATCGCGCGCGCGGCGTGCGATAAATATTCCACGGTCGAGAAACCGCGCTTTGTCGCGGGTGCACTCGGCCCGACGCCGAAGACGGCGTCTATCTCACCGGATGTGAATGATCCCGGCGCGCGTAATGTCAGTTTCGATCAATTGGTCGCTGCTTATCACGAGCAAGTCACTGCTTTGGTTGAAGGCGGCTCGGATGTGCTGCTGGTTGAAACTGTGTTTGATACGCTGAACTGCAAAGCGGCTTTGTTCGCGATTGATTTGTATTTCGAGCAGACCGGAAAGCGCCTGCCGATCATGATCTCCGGCACCGTCACCGATGCCTCCGGCCGCATTTTGTCTGGCCAAACTGTCACTGCATTTTGGAACTCGGTTCGCCACGCCAAGCCGCTCACCATCGGTCTCAACTGCGCGCTGGGTGCAACGCTGATGCGTCCTTACGCAGAAGAATTGTCCAAGACCGCCGAGACTTTCGTTTGCATTTATCCGAATGCTGGTTTGCCTAACCCGATGTCAGACACCGGGTTTGATGAAACGCCGGATATCACCGCATCCTTATTGAAAGAATTTGCCGACAGCGGTTTTGTGAATATTGCCGGTGGCTGCTGTGGCACCACGCCCGATCATATTCGAGAGATTGCCAATACGGTGGCGAGCATTGCGCCGCGCAAGTTGCCGACACATCTTCATCAGATGCGATTGTCGGGCTTGGAGGCATTCACGATTGATGATGACTCCTTGTTTGTGAACGTCGGCGAGCGCACCAATGTCACGGGCTCGAAAGCTTTCGCGCGCATGATTCTGAACGAGCAGTATGAAGAGGCACTGGCGGTTGCGCGGCAGCAGGTTGAAAATGGCGCACAGGTCATCGATGTCAATATGGACGAAGCCATGTTGGATTCGGTAGCCGCGATGTCGCGCTTCCTGAATCTGATTGCGTCCGAGCCGGATATTGCGCGTGTGCCGATCATGATCGACTCATCGAAATGGAGTGTGATCGAAGCCGGACTCAAGTGTGTGCAAGGCAAAGCAATTGTTAATTCAATTTCGCTGAAAGAAGGCGAGGAAGAATTTTTGCGACAGGCCACGCTGTGCCGGCGTTACGGCGCGGCGGTGATTGTGATGGCTTTCGATGAAACCGGCCAGGCTGACACATTCCAGCGCAAGATAGAAATTTGCGAACGTGCTTATCGCTTTTTAGTCGAGCGCGTCGGGTTTCCGCCGGAAGACATTATTTTTGATCCGAATATTTTCGCGATCGCTACCGGTATTGACGAGCATAATAACTACGCCGTTGATTTCATCGAAGCCACCCGCTGGATTCGGCAGAATCTGCCGCATGCCAAAGTATCCGGTGGCGTTTCGAATGTCTCGTTCTCATTCCGCGGCAATGATCCGGCGCGCGAGGCGATCCATACCGTGTTCTTGTATCACGCGATCAAAGCCGGCATGAGCATGGGCATCGTCAATGCCGGCATGATGGGTGTGTATGATGACCTCGACCCCGAGCTGCGCGAACGTACCGAAGATGTGGTGCTGAACCGGCGTGATGACGCGACCGAGCGCATGATCGAGTTTGCCGCGACGCTGAAAGCCGGCGGTAAAAAAGAAGAACAGAATTTGGTGTGGCGCGAGGCCCCGGTTGAAAAGCGGCTGTCGCATTCGCTAATTCACGGCATCACGCAGTGGATTGTTGAAGATACTGAAGAAGCTCGCCAGCAAGTTGCAGCGAAAGGTGGCCGTCCGATTCATGTGATCGAAGGCCCGCTGATGGATGGCATGAATATCGTCGGCGATCTTTTTGGTCAGGGAAAAATGTTCCTGCCGCAGGTGGTGAAGTCGGCGCGTGTGATGAAGCAGGCGGTCGCGCATCTGGTGCCTTTCATCGAGGAAGAAAAAGCGCAGGAAGAGCGCCGCACTGGCCAGGCGGCGAAGCCGAAGGGCAAGATCGTGATCGCGACCGTGAAGGGCGATGTGCATGATATCGGTAAGAATATTGTTACCGTTGTTTTGCAGTGTAATAACTTCGAGGTGGTGAATATGGGGGTGATGGTGCCCTGCACCGAGATCCTCGCCAAAGCCAAAGAAGAAAACGCGGACATTATTGGCTTGTCTGGGTTGATCACACCGTCGCTAGAAGAGATGGCGCATGTCGCGAAAGAGATGCAGCGCGACCCGTGGTTCCGTGAACGAAAAATTCCGTTGCTGATTGGCGGCGCCACCACCAGTCGTGCGCACACCGCGGTAAAAATTGCCCCCAACTATGAGGGCCCGGTGATTTATGTGGCAGATGCCTCGCGTTCGGTATCGGTCGCGCAGTCGCTGCTGACCGACGAAACGCGCGATCGCTATCTCGACGAGATCGCGACTGACTACGAGCGTATTCGTGTTCAGCACGCCGGTAAAAAAGCCTTGCCGATGCTGCCGCTCGAGAAGGCGCGTCACAATAAGATGCAACTGGAATTCAGCGGCGAGTGCGCGCCGGTGAAGCCCAAATTCATCGGGCGGCGTCATTTCCGAAATACCGATCTGGGTTTGCTTGCGCAGTACATCGACTGGGCGCCTTTTTTCCAGACCTGGGATCTGGCTGGTAGCTTCCCGGCGATTTTGACTGATCCCATCGTTGGTGAATCCGCGAGTCATGTGTACAGCGAAGGACAGGCGATGCTGAGAAAGATCGTCGAAGGCCGCTGGCTGACCGCGAATGGTGTGGTGGCGTTGTTGCCTGCCAACCGCGTGGGTGATGATGATATCGAGGTCTATACCGACGAGACCAAGAGCGAAGTCGCGTTTACGTATTACGGCTTGCGTCAGCAAAATGAGAAGCCCGTGATCGAAGGCGTGGCGCGTCCGAATCAATGTCTCGCTGATTTCATTGCACCAAAAGAATCAGGCATTACCGATTACATCGGCCTTTTCGCAGTGACCGCAGGCCTTGGTATTGAAAAGCATGAGAAGCGCTTTGAAGATGCTGGCGATGATTATTCATCCATCATGCTGAAAGCCTTGGCCGATCGCTTGGCGGAAGCGTTTGCCGAGTATCTGCATGAACGCGTGCGCAAGGATTTATGGGGTTACGCCGCAGACGAGAAACTCAGCAATGAGCAATTGATCGCTGAAAAGTATCGTGGTATTCGACCCGCGCCGGGCTACCCGGCCTGCCCAGAGCACACCGTCAAGGCAGATATGTTCCGTATCCTTGAAGCGGAAGATATCGGCATGAGCCTGACCGAGTCATATGCAATGTTCCCCGGCGCAGCGGTCTCGGGATTTTACTTCGCGCATCCGGCATCGAAGTATTTCACGGTTGGCAAAATCGGTGAAGATCAGGTGAAAGATATGGCGTCTCGCCGCAATGTGCCGATCGAGTTGCTGGAACGCTGGCTCGCGCCCAATCTTTGATTTTGCGGTCGCCGTTGATGTAGCTAGTGTTGTTAGAGGCTCTTTAGCGCCGCGCACCGGCGTGTCAGCCTTCGCAGTTTCTTCGGTAGACCCCATGCAGTCACAGTACCCTGCATCATCCTTGCCGTAGGTCGGGTGCTGTTGCTACTTGATCCTACAGTGGCGCGCCGTCGATAAAGACCTTCATCTCACCACTTTCAAATGAATGCCAGGTCTCGTTGGTGGTGAGCGGTTCGGTGACGATCACGGCGACGCGATCCTTTGGTGTGGTGACTTCCGAAAAATCAACGGAGAGGTCTTCGTCAGATAGTTTGGCTTGCGTGAACGGATGCTGCCGAACGATATAGTGCAGCCGCGTTGAGCAATGCGCGAATAGCGCTGTGCCATCGGAAAGCATCATGTTGAAAACACCAAAACTGGCGATTTCGCGCGTGAGTTGATCGATTTCTTGCCGCAGTGTGTCTAGCGGTGGTGGTGTGTCGCCGAATCGGCGTCGCAACTGCTGTAGTAGATAACAAAATGCGCGTTCGCTGTCGGTGGTGCCCACCGGGCGAAATGCGCCATCGAGTGTTGGTGAAAATTCCTTCAGATCGCCGTTATGGGCAAACACCCAGTAGCGGCCCCACAGCTCGCGGATGAATGGATGGCAGTTCTCGAGTGCGACCTGACCTTGCGTCGCCTTACGAATATGCGATATGACGTTTTTTGATTTGATCGGATAGCTTTTGATCAGCTCGGCGACAGGCGACGCAACCGCGGACTCGTGATCGACGAAGAGCCGAACACCGGCGCCTTCAAAGAAAGCAATACCCCAGCCATCTTTGTGCTCGTCGGTGCGGCCACCTCGATGTGCGAAACCGGTAAAGCTAAACACGATATCGGTCGGCACATTACAGTTCATGCCGAGAAGCTGGCACATGGTCTATTCCGTGTTGGGTTGCGACACCAAAGACGGTATCACAAGCCAGCTTGGTTCAATCGGAACTCGGAAGTTCGATCGCGCATCGCCACAGCGAGTGGCCCGAGGCTGCATACTTCTGTTCGAACGGCGTTAATGCAGCAGCAGGGTCGACGTGCCATGCTTCTGCCGGCACGTCGAGGCCGGTGAGTTGCGTGAGCGCTGAAGCCATTTCGTCGATATAGATTTTCCAGTTGCTGCGGCATTCGAGGTGCCCGCCCAGACGCAGGATCGTTGGAAATATCGAATGGCCATGCCAGCGGCGTTGCAGCTGTGCTTTTTTTGGCCAGGGGTTGGGATAAAGCAGGTAATGCCGCGAAGGTCGAATACGCGCGAGTGCCATGCGCTGCCAGAAGTCCACCAGCTCGGCGCGCACGGTGATGTAATTGGACGGTTCCGCGCCTTCCCAGCGCGTATGCCGCTGCAACCGGTTTGCGGATTGATCAATGCCGATGATGAATGCATCCGTAAATTGCTGCGCCAACCGCCGAGTGGACAAGCCAACGCCACAGCCGGCATCAATGATCAGGGAACCTCCATGCGACCGCCAAGCATTAATTGCATGATCGAACGGTTGCTCGCCAAATGGTGACAGGGGTTTGCGAAATGGATGCTGCGCGTGCCGGGCGACCATCTCAGCCAAGTGCGGGTGTGGCCCGGTTTGATTGCTGGTAACAGGGCGAGAATCTGTCTGCATCAAAATAAACATGCCCGCCGAGGCGGGCATGACCGTTAAGCTCGGCGCCGCGCTTATTGAAGCACGACAGGTTGTGCCATCAGTGGGCGGTAGCTACCTAGAAACTCATCGATCTCTTCTTCGGTGGGTTGCCGAGCGCTTAATTCTTTGACATGCTGCCGGAAGTTCTCTGCAAGTTCACCTGCAAGGAAAATCTCGCGTCGTGACGGTTTGTCGAGAATTTCAAAGCCACCAAACCGCATCGCTTCCTGACCCGACTCGGCTCGAAACTCGACGACAGAGTAATGCTCGCTGTTGTAGATCAGGTTCATACGGTTTGCTCCTGAGAGTGGCACGACGCTGTGAATACGAGCAGTAAGTGGCGCTATTTGCGCGGATTTCAAGTGCGAGCGATGCGCGTAGCGTGGGCGTGATTGGCGGCTAGTTTGGCTGACCATCAAGCTTTATTCACACCGTATATCAGGGCCGATCACTAGCCGATCACGGTACTGGGGCTCTTGCAGAAATACCAAAACTGAATCGCGATGAGTCGCGTCCATCAAGCTAAGAAACAGTTGCTGCGGGGCGCGCTTTAACAAGCGGTTAAGAGTTACTCTGACCGTCAGATTGCCGCTGCAGCAGGGGCATCCCGGGGCGACACGCGCGACCTCCAGTGTCAGCTCAGGCGGCAGCTGATCTAGTGCTGCGATACCGCTCGGCAGCCCCTCAATGATGGCGGCGCATCGTTGATTGCCAGCAATAGCTGACGCGATAGCGCTTTCGCGTGCATGGGGGGTGCCGCCCAGCACTAGCGATACGACTGTCATCCGGCCTTCTTGATCGAGCCTTTGCTGGTGTCGACGCCGAGTTGCTTGAGCTTGCGGTACAGGTGGGTACGCTCGAGGCCAGTGCGCTCCGCGACACGCGTCATGCTGCCGCCTTCGCGCGCCAAATGATGCTCGAAATACGCTCGCTCGAACGCATCACGCGCCTCGCGCAAGGGAAGCTCGAACGAGACACGGAACTCATTGTCGACGCCGGGGTAAGCGGAGGCGTGCATGCCGTTCAAATGACCATTGCCGATTTGTTGCAGCTGCGGCGCGAGCGAGAGTTTGTCTTGTCCGAGCATGGTGCGATGCGGGCCGCCCAACAAACTGCCGCGCGCAGGGTCTTGCCCCCGAGTCAGGCCTTGCTGCACAGTGCGCAGCAATTTTTGCAGCGATATGGGCTTCTCCAGAAAATTCATTGCACCGATGCGGGTGGCCTCAACAGCGGTATCGATGGTCGCATGGCCGGACATCATGATCACCGGCATCGTGAGCAGCCCGTCACGTTGCCATTCTTTCAGAAGTGTGACCCCATCGGTATCCGGCATCCAGATATCGAGTAAAACCAGATCGGGGCTGCTGGACAGGCGCAGCTCGCGAGCAGCATTAGCGTCCTCGGCTGTTGTGACGACGTGACCCTCATCGCCGAGAATCTCGGACAGCAGCTCACGTATTCCCATTTCATCGTCGACCACCAGAATATTTGCCATGGGGCGCCTCTTTAACTCGTCACAACATTGCCATATTGCAGGATTGTATTTTTTGCAATTAAAGTTGTCAAACTGAATATTTGGCTAGTTTCATTAATAAAATCAGAACCTTGGCGCCAGGACCATCTTTTCGATTCTGCACCTCGATACGACCACCATGCTCATCGATAATCTTTTTGACGACCGGCAGACCCAAGCCGGTGCCCTTGGGTTTGGAAGTGACATAGGGTTCAAAGGCGCGCTTGATCAAGGCCGGATCAAAGCCGGGGCCGTTGTCCGATACAGTCAACCGCACTGCTGTCCGCGGCTGACCACCGGCATCGGGGTAGTCGAACGCTTCGGTCACGATGTGGATAGCCGGCTCACGCCCCGACCGTCGAATATCAGCAACGGCATCTTGCGCATTTTGCAACAGGTTGTGTACCACCTGTCGCATTTGAGTTGCATCTCCGAGGATGATGGGAAGATTCGGCTGCAAAACCGGTTGTATCGCGTCCGAAATTTCCATGCCGGAGTAAAGCTCGAGTATTTCCGAGATCAAGGCATTCAGGTCTAGCGCTTGCAACAGCGGTGGTGGCGTTTTGGCGTAGTCTCGGAAGTTATCGACCATCTGCTGCATTGCCACTACCTGATTCACAATCGTGTTGGTGCCGCGCTCAAGTAGCGCCACATCATCCCCGACCAGCTTGGGCTGAAGTTTCATGTGCAGGCGCTCAGCCGATAACTGAATCGGCGTCAGGGGATTTTTAATTTCATGCGCGAGCCGTCGCGCGACTTCGGCCCAGGCGATCGATCTTTGCCCCGAGATCACGTCCGTGATGTCATCAAATACGATGATGTAGCCACGACCAGCCCCCACCGGCAGGTGCGAGCCGCGCGCAAGCAAAGTGATGTCAGTACTGTCGCTATAGTTGCTGCCGCGCTCGCGCGGAATTTCGATTTGCTGCTGCCAGTGCTGCGCGTCGCCCCCCGAGCGATCGGCGGCGGCCTGCGCATTGAGCCGACTGAACGAACGCATCACCGGATCCCGGAACGCAGAGAGTGCCGGGATTAATGACATGGCGGTGCCAAGCAGTGGTTTCAGCTCCAGCCGCAAAATACGCTCGGCGGAGGCATTGAAGGTGACCAGCTGCCACTGCTCATCAAACACGATTACGCCAGCAGACATATTGGCCAGCACCGATTCAAGATAGGCTTTCGCATCTTCAAGTGCGCGCCGGTTACGCTCGACCGCTTCGCGCGCATCAGACAATTGCATGGTCATGATGTTGAATGATTGCGTGAGCGTGCCGAGCTCATCCGGTGTCGCCATGATCGGTCGCGGCGATAGATTGCCTTGAGCGACAGCTTTCGTGCCTTCTGCCAGCAACAAAAGCGGCTGGGCAAAATCGCTCGCTAACAGGAAAGCGCTAACCATTGCAGCAAAAATCGCTAACAAAAGCACCAGGGTCAGCGTCACCAGAAAAAATTTGCGCAGACCTGTACGCGCTAGCGAGCGCTCTTGGTACTCGCTGTAAGCTACACGCAATGCCTCAGCGTTAACAGATAATTTCTCCGGGACAGGCTGCACCAACAATAAATAGCGCGCATCGCCGCGCAACTTGAACAGCGATCCATCACTGCGAATAGGAACGATCACCCTCAACCGAATCTGCTCCGGCATCAGGCCGTCCTTATCGGCGCCCGGCATGCCGTCGATCACACCAAATCCCTCAGAGGAGTGCGCTCGCGCCAGCATCGATGGGGTTGGCAGCTCCGGCAGCAATCGGGTTAGCTTGGTATTGGTGCTGGCGACGAGCTTGCCACTGGAATTAACTACGATGGCTTCTTGCAGCTGATTTCGTTCGATGATTTTCGGAAGTCGTGCCGCGATCAGGCTGTCGGACATATCGGCAAGCTCTTCGGATACGCCGGCCGCCTTGAGCCTCAGGTCGCGCAATGAAGACTCGAGGGCAGCTCTACCCAAATTCAAACCCGACTCCAGCGCGCTCTCAACCTTTACGTTGAACCACGACTCGATCGATCGCGAAACAAACTGCACTGAGACGAGATAAATCACGATTCCCGGCACGATGCCCATTACCGCGAACATGAGCACCATGCGCGCCATTAGCCGCGACCCGAATCGCCCGCGCCGGTAACGACTGTATAGTCGCGCGAGTAAAAACAGCACCACTGCCAGCAGACCAACGCCGACCGCGATATTGGCGCCGAGCACCCACGAGTAGTAGGAATCAAATAGCTGCGTATCGCCGCTGGCCACCGCCAACAAAAAAAGCAGAACGCCGACAGTGGTCGCCGACACCATCAGCAAGTACCGCAGCGCGCGTCTCATTTCGCCTCAGGTCGGAAGATGAACTTGTTCCAGCCGGAGGACAATCGCCACTCATCGCTGCTCATGGCGCTCACTTGAATAGGCTTTGGCAGCTCGGATACATCGAGCGCCAGCTGCACTGCAACGGTGTAATTACCGGCGCGATTGAGAGCACCGGGGTCGGCGATTAGCCAGCGCCCTGGCCGCCGCAGCAGCGATAGCATGTCGTCGAGCCGCGAAAAATTCTGGTGCAGGCTACCGTCGATCGATGCGCGATACTGCTGAGTGAGAACGTTGTATGAAAGCCGGATTTTTCGTGTGGCTTTGACAGAGACTTCATCAAACCAGTACCAGCGGTAGCGTGTGACCTCGGCTTGCAGTGTGAAGTACAGTGGCACGCCGCGCGACAAAGCCTCCTCAACCGAACGCGGCAACTCCACAGAAAAGCGCGACGATAGCCGGTAGCCCTCGTCGCTGGTCTCGAGCGATGCCTCGACGAACTCGATGCCCTCGGCAGCGTGCGCAGGCGCAGGCAGCCAAGCTGGCACCCACAGCAGCCAGAACAGCAGTAAAAATCGTCGGATCACGCTCAAGAAGGGGCTGATGCCCCGAGGAAAATTTGAACGATAGTATCAAAGCACTGGTTTTCGCAGTAGCGCATAGAACAAGCCATCATGATCCGACAGCGTATCTGCCTGTGGCAGCAACTGTCCGGGCGCATCCAGCCGCTCGGCGCTGTGCCGCATCACGAAAGACTGCGCTTGCAGTTCGGATTCTTCAGGCCACAACGAGCAGGTGACGATCAGCATCAAGCCGCCCGGCTGCAGCAAGCCCCAGAGGTTATAGAGAATAGCCGCCGAGCGCTGCGCAAGCTGCCGGCTGTCGTGCTGGCGCCGTAGCCAACGAATATCAGGATGTCGACGCACAATGCCCGACGCGGTGCAGGGCAGATCGGCCAGGATGCGATCGAAATATCGTCCATCCCACCACTGCCGCGCGCCGGCATCGCCCGTGATGATCTCGGCTTGCAGTGAGAGGCGTTGCAGGTTGTCGCTCACGCGTGTCAGGCGCCGCGCGTCATGGTCAAGCGCCAGCACCTCGCACTTGGCAAGCTCGAGCAGGTGGCCGGTTTTACCGCCCGGCGCGGCACACGCATCCAGCACTCGCATGCCGTCTTCGAGTTGCAACAAGGGTGCGGCCAGCTGTGCCGCAGCATCCTGCACCGACACCAGCCCTTCAGCAAAGCCCGGAATCTGCGCTACCGGCAAAGGCCGATCAAGTCTTACCGCTGATTCACCGATACGACGCGCACCGATACCAGCGCTGGCAAGATGATCGAGGTAGTCATCCACACGCGTTTTGCGAATATTCACGCGCAAGCTTAGCGGCGGCTCACGATTACCTGCTGCCAGAATAGCTTCTGCTTGCTGCGGCCATGCACGGCGCATCTCCGCAATCCACCAGCGCGGGTAGTTGAGCCGGGCTTCATCGTCGCGCAGTACGGTTTGCATCAAACTGTCGCGCTCGCGCAAGAAGCGTCGCAGCACCGCATTCACCATGTTCTTGGCGCGTCGGGTGTCGGCATCCTGCGCGCAGGCCTCGACAGCTTGATCAACCAGCGTGTGTGCGGCATAGGGCGGTGGCTCATCCGACAGCAGAGCCAGTGCCACGCAGCAGAGCGTATGCAACTGCGCCGGCGTTACCGGTTTACTCGCTAGCTGCGCCAATAAAGCACGTGCGCAGCCCCAGCGCCGCATGCTGCGGTAGCTGATGTCCTGAACTGCGCCGCGCATGGCGGGGCTGAGTCGGTTTTGCTCGAACGCGGTACTCAGCGCCGATGGCAGTGCCTGACCGGCGTCGACATTGGCCAGTACCTGTGCTGCGTGAAGCAGCGCTAGCGAGAGTGGCTCAGACAAGCGCTATCCGGGCAACGAAGCGCATCAACCGGTAGCGCGCGTTCACACCCCCCACATCACGAACTCATGCTCGCGATGCGCCGCCCTTAGCATCTCCAGCAGCGGATACGCGCGCGCGTTGAAGCTGACTGCTTCGCCGGGCCCGGTAATGGGGTCTACAAACGTCTCATCATCCGCTTGCGATGATGCAGGCTTGGAAAACTTCCGTGAAGCGATCTCTGATTCAATCCGTGCGATCGCTTGCGCGGTCTCTTCAGCGGTAATAACGCCGCGCTCAGTATCTTTGCCCAGCAAGTCTAGGATAGGCTTGGCGTGGATCGCGTACATCAGAATTTCAGCGGCAGCTTTGGATTTGAACGTGAGCAGCATCAGGCAACCCTCCAGCAATTAGCGCCTTGCGGGCAAGGCAGTTAGCGATTTGTAAAGCGTAGCACGGGCGACATGGATTGGGCAGGCCAATTCAGGGCTTGTTCAACTGGATGCTGGGTGCCTCAATGGACCATTGCCGCAAAAATTGCCACAGCGTGAACACCTGCAACAGCACATAGCAGGCAAATGCCATACGCATGGCGTCCGCGTTGCGCCAACCTAAAGCAACAAACCAATCCAGCAGCAAGCCAATACCCCACTGCAGTGAAAACGCGCCAACGAACAGCGTCAGGTTGAAGGCACTATTGGCACGACCCACCAGCGCAGTCGGAAACGCCAAGCTGACGTGGGTTTGCCCCAGAGTTGTGACTGTAATTACCACTGCGAAGGGTACCCACAGCCACCAGCTCTGTGGATACGGTAGCAGCACCATCAGTCCTTGCAGCAGTACAGACAGCGATAAGCCAATCGCCACCACTCGCAGCGCGGGCAGGCCGCGGCGCTGACCATAGGCGACATAACGCGGTGCCCACCACGACAGTCCAAGGTAAGCAATCAACAGCGAAAGATTGAATAAAAACAAAACATGAGAAGTTTGCTCGATTGACATACCAAGCACGGTCATCATCCATGGACCGGCCCAGAGCGATTGCAGCGCCATGAACCCACCTTGATGCACAGCGCCCAGCAGCGCCATACGTCGGAAGTACGGGTCCGAAAAAATAGCGGCGTAACCGGGCTCATCACTGGCCGATATGCTCGCAGCAGCGTCAACTGCAGTGGTGCTTGATACGGGCTTGGTATGAGCCGCCGACATCGCCTGTTCAACATCACGCAAGCGGCTAAACAGGACCCAGGCGGCCAGTAGCAATGCGCCGGCGACACCGAAAAAAATGTTTCGCCAGCCGATCAAGGGCAACAGCATCGCCACCGGCACCGTTGCCGACAACGCGCCAGACGTACCGATGACCAGCATCCAGCTACCCAGTTGGCTTTGGCGTTCGGCGGGATACCACACCCGGAAAGCTTTGAACGCCGCCATCAGGCAGCTCGAGACGCCGACACCGATGAGTGCACGACCGACCCAGACCCCCAGCAAGGTGTGGCTGCAGGCAAAGATCGCCGCACCAACCGCGCCGAACAGCAGCAGCGCCGACTCGGTACGGCGCGGCCCATGACGGTCCAGCCAGACCCCGATCGGCAGCTGCATCATGCCAAAGCCCATAAAGTACGCGGCAGACAGCAGACCAAGGTCGGCGTTGCTGAGTTGCAGGTCGGCGCTGAGCGCGGGCGCTATCACGGCATTGATCGCGCGCATCGCATATGACAAAAAATACGCCAGACCGAACACCAGCACCACGCGCGTGGCGGTTCGGCCTTGCAGGTAAACCGGGGGGAGACTCATCGGCCGATGTTAACAGCGCGGCAATGACGAGCCGCAATCAGGATACGCCTCAGGCCACGGTGTGTAGCGCCCGACGGTATTGAACGGCCTCGGCAGCATGCACGCTGCCAATGCGCTCGCTGCCAGCAAGATCGGCGATAGTGCGCGCGACCTTCAGCACGCGGTGATACGCCCTTGCCGACCAATGCAGTCGCTCAATCGCAGCGCGCAGCAGTGCCGCGGCGGCAGCATCTGGCTGGCAATAAAGCTCCAGCTCGGACGACGATAAATCAGCGTTGGTGGTTTGCTGTCGCGCCCATTGGCGCTCTCTGGCGACTGCCACCCGCGCTGCAATTGCGGCTGAGCATTCGCCCGCCGGCGCATCCAACAAGTCGCCCGCGCTCATAGCCGGTACCGCGAGCTGCAGGTCTATTCTGTCAAGTAAGGGACCCGAGATTCTGCCCTGGTAGCGTGCGATAGCGTCGGGTGTGCATCGACAGGCACGCTGCGGATGACCCAGGTAGCCGCATGGGCAGGGGTTCATGGCCGCCAGCAACTGAAAGCGGCACGGAAAATCGGTCTGACGAGCGGCACGCGAAATCGTCACCTGCCCCGCCTCTATCGGTTCCCGCAGTGCTTCGAGCACCTTGCGCTCGAACTCGGGCAATTCGTCAAGAAACAGCACGCCGTGATGCGCCAGAGAGATCTCGCCTGGTCGAGGCACCGTGCCGCCGCCAACTAGGGCGACCGAAGAGGCGCTGTGATGCGGCGCCCGAAAAGGACGTCGCTGCCAGCGTGTGGCACAAAACCCGCCGGCAATCGATTGCAGCGCTGCACTTTCCAGGGCCTCAGCCAGAGTCATCGGCGGCAAGATTCCCGGCAGTCGGGCAGCCAGCATCGATTTCCCGGACCCGGGCGGCCCCACCATCAGCGCGCTGTGCCCGCCGGCGGCGGCGATTTCGATGGCACGCCTCGCTTGTGCCTGGCCGCGCACATCGGCGAAGTCGGCCGGGTCTTGCGCGGGAGCGATCAACGCTGACGGCGCCGCCGTCAGGCAGTTGGCGCCATCGGTGGCATTGAAATGCTCGAACACCTGCAGCAGCGAGTTAGCGGGCAGTATGCGCGCGCCGGGAACCAGCGCAGCCTCAGCGGCGTTTTCGCTGGGCAGCACGAAGGCTCGTGGACGAGGGCTGCCAGCGCTTTGTACCGCCACGCTCATTGCCAGCGCCGCGCGGATTGGGCGCAGCTCACCGGATAGCGATAATTCACCGGCGAATTCATAGCCGTCGAGTTGTTCTGCCGGCAGTTGAGCGCTGACCGCCAGAATACCGAGTGCGATTGGCAGGTCGTAGCGGGCCGACTCTTTCGGCAGGTCTGCAGGCGCCAGGTTCACCGTGATGTGGCCAGGCGGGAATTCGAAGCCCGAGTTACGAATCGCCGCCCTCACCCGATCGCGCGACTCGCGCACCTCGGTATCGGCCAGTCCGACAATCGTGAACGTCGGTAGCCCGCTAGCGACATGCACCTCGACCGTGACTTCCGGCGCGCGCATACCCGCCAGCGCGCGACTGCGCAGGACAGCCAGTGGCACGCAGACCTCAGTCTTTGCGAATTGTTTCCAGCTCGGCGACCCGCTTTTCCAGCGCCTCGAGTTTGGCCCGAGTGCGCGCCAGAACCTCTGTCTGCAATTCGAATTCTTCGCGGGTGAGCAAATCGAGCTTGGCAAAACCTTGCAGCAGCATCGCGCGCAGGTTCGCTTCCAGATCTTTGGCGGGCGAGTGCTGCAATACCTCTCGGATCCGATGTTGCAATTCGTCAAGAAAACTGGGGCCTTGGTTCATGACTGGTTTAGGATGTATGCACCACTTTGAAGCGGCTGCCCTGTTGCGGTGCGGTTTTAGGTGGGTAGACGTGGAATCCGGGTGCGAATGCTAAAGCAATTAGCAGAATTGGCAAGCATTTCCCCCGATCCATGTTGGCACACGTCCTGCTAGACAGTCCCGGGCATGCACGGTCACCGTGACGCAGGTTTTTATTCTGATCCGAAGACAAAGGAAATCCAATGAAAAAATTAATCCTCGCCAGCGCTGTTGCCTCTGTGTTCGTGGCGCACGTTGCTTATGCCGCTGACGCCGCACCTGCAGCGGCACCCGAGCACGTAGTCTCTTACAACGTCGGCGTGACCACCGACTACGTATTTCGTGGAATCTCGCAATCGCGCAACAAGCCTGCGGTGAGTGCCGGTGTTGACTACAGCCACACACCGACGGGTTTGTATCTGGGCACTTGGGCCTCGACGATCAGCTGGGTGGCCGACAGCTACGCTGATTCAGTGACCACCGCCGGTCGCGGCACAACGCCTTACGAAGTAGATTTCTACGGCGGTATCAAAGGTGATATGGCTGCCGGCCTGAATTACGACGTAGGTGGGATTTACTACATGTACCCGAACCACAAACTGGGTAAAGCACCTGATGCGAACACCCTCGAGGTGTACGGAAAAATCGGTTACGGCCCCGTCTACTTGAAGGGCAGCTATGCCTTGGGCGACGCCATTTTTGTTTCTGACAAAGCAGGTAGCTACTACATCGACCTCGGCGGTGACTTCCCCTTAGCCGAAGGCTTGGTAGCGAACGCGCACTACGGCATGTGGCGCTTCCAAAATGGCGGCGCAGCGCCGGCGGCCAGCGACTACAACTATAGCGACTGGAAACTTGGCATCACCAAGGATCTTGGCAATGGCTTGTCCGGTGCCCTCGCGGCCACCGGCACAAATGCCAAAAAAGGCCCATGGAACTTCAACAATACGGGCTACCTCGGTGACAGCAAAGTCATCGCGACGCTTACCAAAGCTTTCTGATCAACCGCAACGAGGATGAAATGAAGATCATCACTGCCATCATCAAGCCGTTCAAGCTCGATGAGGTGCGCGAAGCGCTCTCGGCCATCGGTGTGCAAGGCATCACCGTCACCGAGGTCAAGGGCTTCGGGCGCCAAAAAGGACACACCGAGCTGTATCGCGGCGCCGAGTACGTGGTCGACTTTCTGCCGAAGACAAAAATCGAGGCAGCAGTTGACGAAGCGATTGTCGAGCGCGCGATTGAGGCGATCGAAAATGCAGCGCGTACAGGAAAAATTGGCGATGGCAAGATCTTCGTCTACGACCTGCAGCAAGTCGTTCGTATTCGTACGGGCGAAACCGGCAAAGAAGCACTCTAAGGGGGTATGCAAATGAAAAAATGGTTAATTAACCTCGCGAGCGCCGGCTTGCTGCTGTTCGCGATCGGTGCAACGCCGATCGTATCTGCGGAGGACGCAGCGCCGGCCGCTGCTGCGCCAGCGGCCACCGCCCCGGCGGCGGCGTCTGCTGACGCAGCAGCACCCGCAGCCGATGCAGCAGCACCGGCTGCGGCACCAGCGCCGAACAAAGGCGACACCACTTGGATGATCGTGGCGACCTTATTGGTGCTGATGATGGCAGTACCTGGCTTAGCCTTGTTCTATGGCGGCTTGGTGCGCGCCAAAAACATGCTGTCGGTGCTGATGCAGGTGATGATGATTTTCTCGCTCATCGTTGTGCTGTGGTTTATCTATGGTTATTCATTGGCTTTCACCGAGGGCGGCGCATTCTTTGGTGGGCTTGATCGTTTGTTCATGAAGGGCATGACGCCAGACTCGCCAGGTGCGACCTTCAGCAAGGGGATTGTCATTCCTGAGATGATTTTCGCTTGCTTCCAGGCCACCTTCGCCGCAATCACATGCGGACTGATCGTCGGATCGTTTGCAGAGCGCATGAAGTTTTCGGCGGTGCTGTTGTTCATGATTCTCTGGTTCACTTTTTCTTACGTGCCGCTCGCCCACATGGTGTGGTACTGGGATGGTCCTGATGCGATCACCGACGCAGCATCGCTTGAGAAAGCAACTGCAGCGGCCGGTTGGTTATGGCAAAAAGGCGCGCTGGACTTCGCCGGCGGCACCGTGGTGCACATCAACGCAGCAATGGGTGGCATCGTCGGCGCGTTCTTGCTCGGCAAGCGTGTTGGTTTGGGTCGCGAAGCGATGGCGCCTCATTCGCTGACGCTGACCATGGTGGGCGCCTCGATGCTGTGGGTGGGCTGGTTTGGGTTCAACGCCGGCTCGGCGCTCGAAGCCAATGGCTCAGCAGTGCTCGCGTTCGGTAACACCTTGCTCGCCACGGCGGCAGCGGTGGTTTCCTGGAGCCTCGCCGAGTGGGTATTGAAAGGCAAGCCTTCCATGCTGGGCGCCGCCTCTGGCGCAGTGGCTGGATTAGTTGCGATCACTCCCGCCGCAGGGCTGGTCGGCCTGATGGGCGGCTTGGTGATTGGCTTACTGGCGGGCGTGGTTTGCTTGTGGGGCGTCAATGGCTTGAAGCGCATGCTGGGTGCAGATGACTCGCTCGATGTGTTTGGCGTCCACGGTGTTGGCGGCATACTGGGCGCGCTGCTCACCGGGGTGTTTGCATCGCCCAGCTTGGGCGGCGCCGGCATCTACGATTACGTTACTAACGCAGTCTCGCCCGAGTACTCGATTGCCGGTCAACTGTGGATACAGTTGCAAGCAGTCTTGACCACGGTCATCTGGTCCGGCGTGGTGGCATTCATTGCTTACAAGGTGGTGGACATGATCGTGGGTCTGCGCGTGACTGAGGAAGAAGAGCGCGAAGGCCTTGATATCTCCAGCCACGGCGAATCCGCTTACCACGGTTAATCTCCCCGCAGTCCGGGCGCGCAAGCGCCCTGTTTGAACGCCCTCAACGCCCTCGCACGAGGGCGTTTTTTTATTCCGTTAAAATCTAGCCCCCGCGCACGCCGCGCCCCCCGAATTCACAAGGTTTTCCATGGTTCCCCATCTCGTCACGGCTCTGAACGGCCCGTTGCTCGAACTCGAAAAAAAGATTCTTGATGCCACGCCTGCTATCGAGCGCTGGTTTCGGCTCGAGTGGCAAGAGCACACTCCGCCGTTCTACTGCTCGGTGGATATGCGCAATTCCGGTTTCAAATTGGCACCGGTAGATACGAATTTGTACCCCGGGGGCTTCAATAACATCGCTCAGGAGATGTTGCCGCTAGCGGTGCAGGCAGCGATGGCGGCGATTGATAAGTACTGCCCCGATGCGCGAAACTTGCTGCTAATCCCGGAGCGACACACGCGCAACACTTTCTATCTGCAAAACGTCGCGCGCCTGATCCAGATTTTTCGTCAGACTGGTCTGAATGTCCGTCTTGGTTCCTTGTCTGAGGAGATCAAGAGCCCAACCACGCTCGATTTGCCGGATGGCGGCACCCTGACGCTAGAACCATTGGTTCGATCGGCTAATGGGCGTCGGCTTGGGCTGAAGAATTTCGATCCTTGCACCATCTTGTTAAACAATGATTTGTCAGCAGGTATTCCGTCCATCCTGGAAGGCTTGCATGAGCAAACCTTGTTACCCCCGCTGCACGCTGGCTGGGCAATTCGACGCAAGACCAATCACTTCGCCGCCTACGACGAGATTGCCAAGAAGTTTGGCAAACTGATTGATATCGACGCCTGGATGGTGAACCCGTATTTTGCAAAATGCGGTAGCGTGAATTTTCACGAGCGCACTGGTGAAGAATGCATCGCGCAAAGTGTTGATGCCGTGCTGACAAAAATCCGCAAGAAGTACAAAGAATACGGCATCAAAGAAACGCCATTCGTCATCGTCAAGGCCGATGCCGGCACGTATGGCATGGGCATCATGACCGTGCGTGACGCTTCTGAGGTGAGAGACCTGAACCGAAAGCAGCGCAACAAGATGGCGGTGGTCAAAGAAGGTTTGGAGGTAAGTGACGTCATTGTGCAAGAAGGCGTGCATAGCTTCGAGCACATCAATGAATCTGTCGCCGAGCCGGTGGTCTATATGATCGATCGCTACGTGATTGGCGGCTTTTATCGTGTACACGCCGAGCGCGGTGTAGACGAAAACTTGAACTCGCCAGGCGCGCATTTTGTGCCGCTGGCGTTTGCGCAGCAGCACTCGTTACCCGATCTTGGCGCAAAGCCTGGCACTGCTGCGCCGAACCGCTTCTACATGTATGGCGTGGTCGCGCGCCTGGCCTTGCTCGCGGCCTCGCTCGAAATCGAACGTACCGATCCTAATCCGGAGGAGTACTGATTCCAGTACCCACTTTATGAAAATCGCCTTCGCCTGTGACCCGCTGTCTGGCTTCAACCTGAAGAAGGACTCGACCTACGCCATGATGCGCGAGGCATTCAAGCGGGGTCACGAGCTGTACGCATTTCAGCACGCGGACATAATGATTCATGAGGGCCGTGTGTCGGCGACAGCGTCGCATATTGTTCTGACGGGCGATACAGGTGCTTGGTATCGTGTCGAGCAGACTGAACAGCAATCGCTCAGCTTGTTTGACGTAGTGGTCGAGCGTACTGACCCGCCGTTCGACATGGAATATGTCTACGCCACGCATTTGCTGGAGTTGGCTGTGACGCAAGGCGCGCGCGTGTGGAATCACCCGGCAGCAATACGCAATCACAACGAAAAACTTGCTATCACCGGCTTTACGCAATTCACCGCGCCGACGCTGGTCAGTTGTGACCCCTCGCATGTTCGTGCATTTCATGCAGAGCACCGCGATATCATCCTCAAACCACTCGACGGTATGGGCGGGATGGGCGTTTTTCGGGTGCGGGATGACGCAATGAATTTGGGTGCCATCATCGAAACCCTGACTGATAATGGGCGTCGTACTATCATGGCGCAGCGTTATATCCCCGAGATCATCCACGGCGACAAACGGGTGCTACTGATTGATGGTGCGGTCGTGCCCTATTGCCTGGCGCGCGTGCCACAAGCGGGAGAGGTGCGCGGTAACCTCGCGGCCGGCGGCACTGGTATTGCAATGCCCTTGTCTGAGCGCGAGCGCGCGATCGCCGAGACCCTGGCGCCTGTACTGCGGGCGCGTGGCTTGATGCTGGTAGGATTAGACATCATCGGCCAATATCTCACCGAAATTAATGTGACTAGCCCGACCTGTTTTCAGGAGATCATGCAACAGACGGCGTGTGATGTTGCCGCGCTGTTTGTTGACGCACTCGAGCGCGCCACTCACTGAGCATTGTCGGCACGGCCACCTACCAAGAGCATCACAGAACGGGCGAACTACTCATCATGGTCGGCATTTTGCTACTGACTCACGCGCCATTGGGGCAAGCCTTCATTGCTGCAGCCAGCCATGTATTTCGCGCGCAGCCAGCGCAAGTTGAGGCCATAGACGTGATTGCCGATCAAAACCCGGATGAGGTTCGCGCGCTTGCCATGGCGGCGATTCACCGCATCAATGACGGTAGTGGCGTGCTGGTGATCACGGATGTTGTTGGTGGCACGCCCGCCAACTGCACCTTGCAGTTATGCTCGCCGGGACAGGTGGAAGTGATCGCAGGTATCAGTCTGCCGATGTTGCTGCGAGCAATAACCTACCGCAATGACACGCTTGATGTGGTGCTCGAAATGGCGCTGGCGGGTGGCCAAAATGGTGCCTGTCGTGTCGATGGCCGGGTGAAACTGGCGCCTACTTAACCTATCCAAGTACGATAACCATGATTAGCAGAGACATAGAAATCATCAATAAGCTCGGATTGCATGCGCGTGCCTCTGCCAAGCTGACCCAGCTAGCGGCCAAGCACCAAAGCGAAGTCTGGATGACGCGCAACCAGCGCCGAGTGAACGCCAAGTCCATCATGGGGGTCATGATGCTGGCTGCCGGCAAAGGCACACACGTGACCATCGAGACCGAAGGGCCGGACGAGCAAGTTTGCATGGATGCCTTGGTGCAGCTGATAGAAAACCGTTTCGGCGAGAGCGAATAGGAAACCGATGGCGTCCTTCACGCTGCATGGCATACCGGTCTCGCGAGGTATCGCGATTGGTCGGGCGCATCTGTTGCGGCCGGCAGCGCGTGATGTCAAGCACTACCTGGTCGCTGAGGAGCGGCTCGAGGCTGAAGTTCAGCGACTGAGCAGTGCGATCGAGCGAGTCAATGAAGAGCTGCAGTCTTTGCGTCGAGAGCTTCCCGTCGATGCGCCGCCTGAACTCGCTGCGTTCATCGATGTGCATGCACTGATCTTGTCTGATCCGATTGTTTCAGAAGAGCCGCTGCGCATGATTCGCAGCCGGCACTACAACGCCGAGTGGGCATTGCTCTCACAAATCGATGCGCTGTCCGCGCAATTCGATGAAATTGAAGACCCGTACCTGCGCGAGCGTAAAAATGATATCCGGCAGGTTGGTGAGCGTGTGCTCAAAGTCTTGATCGGGTCAGCGCAGTCGTTTCCGAGCGTACCGCCAGTCTCTGCAGACCAGCATGTGCCGCAAATGATTGTGGTTGCGCACGATATCTCGCCGGCTGACATGCTGCAGTTTCGTGACCGTACCTTTGTGGGTTTTGTCACTGACCTCGGTGGTCAAAATTCGCATACCGCTATCGTGGCGCGTAGTCTCGATATACCCGCGGCGGTTGGTATGGCCAATGCCTCGCAGCTGATCAATGACGACGACTGGGTCATTATCGATGGCGACGCAGGCACGGTCATCGTTGATCCGGCGGCTATTGTGTTGGAGCAGTACCGGGAACTGCAAGCTCAGCTACTGCGCGAGCGGAAAAAGCTCGGCAAGCTGAAAAAAACGCCAGCCATCACGCGTGACGGTACGTTCATTCATCTGCTCGCCAATATCGAGCTGCCCGATGACTGTGCTGGTGCGCTGGATTCGGGTGCTGCCGGTGTTGGTTTATTCCGGTCCGAGTTTTTATTCATGGGGCATAGCGGCCAGGCTGCGCGTATGCCCTCTGAGGATGAGCAATTCGAGTCGTATCGCAAAGCAGTGATTGCGATGAAGGGTCGTCCGGTCACGATTCGCACCCTGGATGTAGGTGCTGACAAGCCGTTCGATAAAGATGAGGAAACCGCGCTTAACCCCGCGCTTGGTTTGCGCGCGATTCGTTACTGCTTGTCTGAGCCACAATTGTTTTTGACACAGCTACGCGCCATCTTGCGTGCCTCGGCGTACGGGCCGATCAATCTACTGATTCCTATGCTGGCGCATGCGTTCGAGATTGATCAGACGCTGAGCATGATTGAACAGGCCAAGCAGCAGCTGCGCGATGGTAAGAAAAAATTTGATCAAGAGATCAAAGTCGGCGCGATGATCGAGATCCCCGCGGCGGCGCTGACGCTGCCCTTGTTCATCAAGCGACTCGATTTTCTGTCGATCGGTACCAATGATCTGATTCAGTACACATTGGCGATTGATCGCGTAGATCACGAGGTGGCGCATCTCTATAACCCCTTGCATCCGGCAGTGTTGCAGTTGTTGTCGATGACAATTTCCACTGGCGCCAAGGCGGGCGTGCCTGTGGCAGTGTGCGGAGAAATTGCCGGAGATACCAAGTTGACCCGGCTCTTGCTGGGTATGGGTCTGCGTGAATTTTCGATGCACCCGGCGCAGCTGCTGTCAGTCAAACAGGAGATACTCAATAGCGATCTGAGTTTGCTCGAGCCGGCAGCGAAAAAAGTGCTGAAAGCCTACGAACCTGCGGCAATTGCTGAGGCGATGGAGAAGCTGAGTCAGGTTTAAACAGGGTGCGCGGGGTCATTCGGCCCTCGCCGGGGCATCCCGCCCACTAGGCAGAAAAATATCTTTCGGCCCCAGGCTTCGCTGGGCCAACCGCCAACACCCAGGCGGTTGTTTGACGGGTAATGCGGCTTTCGCTATCCTTCGCACATTGCGCCGATTTGACCTTAGCTTGCGGGCGCGCGGGTATTTCCCGAATAAATACGGCTAAAGCGAGCTCGAGTCGATACGAGTCCAGCCCGATAGCCAGTGCTTTCGGGCTTTTTTATTGACTGTTGAAGATGAAATCCATAGGACCTGTCACACCACAATCTATGCACTTTAGCGAGCCGCTACCGCTGCAGAGTGGTGCATCGTTGGCAGACTACACCTTGGTGTACGAGACTTATGGCAGCTTGAATGCAGAGCGCTCAAATGCCGTGCTGGTCTGCCATGCGCTGAATGCCTCGCACCATGTGGCGGGTAGCTACGAGGGCAAGCCCAAGAGCGAGGGCTGGTGGAATAACATGGTGGGGCCTGGCAAGCCGCTGGATACCGATCGCTTTTTCGTCATCGGTGTCAATAACCTCGGTTCCTGCTTTGGGTCGACCGGCCCGATGCACAACAACCCAGCCACCGGCAAACCGTATGGTGCGAGTTTTCCCGTCGTAACCGTGGAAGATTGGGTGCACGCTCAGGCGCGTTTGGCTGATCGCCTGGGTATTCAAAAATTTGCGGCAGTGATGGGCGGCTCGCTGGGTGGCATGCAGGCGCTGGCTTGGAGCATGCTTTACCCGACCCGTATCGCGCACAGCTTGGTGATTGCTTCTACGCCCAAGCTCTCCGCACAAAATATTGCCTTCAATGATGTAGCGCGGCAGGCCATTCTCACCGACCCGGATTATCACGACGGCGATTTTTACGCGCATGGTGTCGTGCCAAAACGAGGTCTGCGTGTGGCACGCATGATCGGCCATATTACGTATTTGTCTGACGACGATATGGCGGAGAAGTTTGGCCGCGATTTACGTAATGCAGAGTATCAGTTCGGCTATGGCGTTGATTTTGAAATCGAGTCTTACTTGCGCTACCAAGGCGATAAATTCTCCGAATATTTTGACGCTAATACCTATTTACTCATTACCAAGGCACTGGATTATTTTGATCCGGCGCGCGCGCATCAAGGCGACCTCAGTGCAGCATTAGCGAACACGCAGGCCGAGTTCCTGGTCGTGTCATTCACTACCGACTGGCGCTTTGCTCCAGAGCGTAGCCGCGAGATTGTGCAAGCTTTGGTTAATAACCAGCGCCATGTCACCTACGCTGAGATCGACGCGCCACACGGGCACGACGCTTTCTTGCTCGATGATGCGCGCTACATGAGCGTGGTACGCGCCTATTACGACAAAGTCTGGCGCCAGCTGGACGTAAACGCTGCTGTCGCCTTAGGAGAGGCAGCATGATCATGCCTTCCATAAGCGGCTTACGTGCTGACCTTGCCTTTATCGCGCATTGGGTCGCACCGCAATCACGCGTGCTGGATCTTGGTTGTGGCGATGGCGCCATGCTGCATTACCTTCAGCACCAGAAGCAGTGCAGCGGTTACGGCGTTGAAATTGATGATGACAAAATTCCGCGTTGTGTGGAGCGCGACGTGCATGTCATTCAGCAAAATATCGAAGAAGGTCTGGCGATGTTTGCCAATGACGCCTTTGATACCGTGCTTTGCTTGTCCGCGCTGCAGATGATGAAACATGTCGAGCCGGTACTGCGCGATATTGCGCGCGTCGGTCGCGAGGCGATTGTTTCATTCCCGAATTTTGCCCACTGGCCGCACCGCTTATCCTTACTGCTGGGGCGCATGCCGGTATCAGAGAGTCTGCCTTTTGAGTGGTACGACACGCCGAACCTGCGTTGCGCGACCATTAGTGACTTTGAAGACCTGGCGCGCGAAGTGGGTCTGGAAGTTGTTGACTTTGTCGCGCTGAGTGAGGAAGGCGAGCCGGTGAACTTTTTGCCGCATTGGCGCGGTAGTCAGGCGGTCTTCCGCTTGCGTAAGCAATGATCCTGAATGCTGAAGCGGCAAAGACGTTGCGCAGTTTATCTAACTTTGTCGTGCATTATTTGTTGAGCTATCCAGCGTCAAACAATTGGCCTAAATTCTTGATGAATTATTTCCCTGCGACGAGGCGCGCAAACGGATGAGTGATTCAAGTACCGAGCCGCAAACCCCACCCGCGAGTGCTTGGCAACGGTATGCCAATCGCAAAATGGCGATCTGCGTCATGCTCGGCTTCAGCTCGGGCCTGCCATTGTTCTTGCTCTACAACTTGTTGGCTGCTTGGTTAAAAGCGGAACAAGTTGATCTGAAATCGATAGGTCTTTTCGCACTGGTTGGCTTTCCGTATACATGGAAATTCCTCTGGTCACCGCTAATGGATCGTTTCAACATTCCACTGCTCGGCCGCCGCCGGGGTTGGATGTTAGTGACCCAGCTTTCTCTGCTTGCTGCTATTGCGAGTTTCGGGTTTTTCTCGCCGCAAATTGAGCTGAGCGCGATCGTCGCCTTGGCAGGGGTGGTGGCGTTCTTATCGGCCAGTCAAGATATTGTCGTCGATGCGTACCGACGTGAACTGCTGACCGAGCATGAACAAGGCTCAGGCACGGCGCTGTTCGTGAACGCGTACAAGCTCTCTACCTTGATACCGGGATCGCTGTCACTGATTTTGTCTGATTTCATGAGTTGGCAGATGGTGTTCGGCATTACCGCGCTATTCATGTTGCCCGGCGTGCTCACCACGCTTTTGATTCGTGAGCCATCGATCTACGGCACGCCACCGCGCACCTTGCGCGAGGCAGTGGTTGAGCCGTTTCGTGAATTCATACAGCGCAGTGGCTGGTCGCATGCCTTACTGATACTGGCATTTATTTTTCTTTACAAGCTCGGTGACTCGATGGCGACCGCGCTCGCTACACCTTTCTACATGGAGCTTGGCTTTACCCGTACTCAGATCGGATTAGTTGCCAAGAATGCGGGTCTTTGGGCTAGCTTGGCGGGCGGTATTCTCGGCGCCATCTGGTTGGAAAAAACCGGTGTTAATCGTGGTTTGTGGATTTTCGGTGTGCTTCAGGCAGTGGCGATTCTGGGTTTCGCCTTGTTAGCGCAAGTTGGCTTGGGCTCCGGCCCGGTCGCCGACCCGGCGCTGGTCGCTGCCGAGCCGAACACGCTCTTGTTAGGCCTGGTGATTGGTTTAGAGGCCTTCGCGGTTGGTTTGGGCACAGCGGCGTTCACCGGCTATATCGCAACCACCACCGACCAGCGTTATACCGCCACACAGTTCGCGCTGTTCACCAGTCTGGCTGCTGTACCACGCACTTTTTTCAATGCGCTCACTGGCTTCATGGTGGCGCAGACCGGCTGGTTTGTTTTTTTCCTGATCTGCTTTGCGTTGGCGATACCTGGCATGTTGCTACTGCCAAAGATAGCGCCGTGGAATGAGAAGCCGCGCGAGGCATAAACTGCTTGTATCCTCAACGTCAGCTCATGAGATTTTTCAATTGAGTAAAAAACGCTGCTGACATCAACACGGGTGCGCTGCACTATGGCTGCCAGTCGTACTCAATGGTCAGTGGTGCGTGATCTGAAAACCGCTCTTCTTTGTACACTGCCGCAGATGTTGAACAAGATGCGATTTCAGGCGTAGCAACCTGGTAATCGATACGCCATCCGACATTATTTGCCCAAGCCTGCCCGCGATTACTCCACCACGTGTAAGCCTCGCCGGTGGTGTCTGGATAAAGCGTTCGATACACATCGCACCAACCCAGCTCATCGAAGAGCTTGGTCATCCAAGCCCGTTCCTCTGGCAGAAAACCGGAATTCTTTTGATTGCTCTTCCAGTTTTTGAGATCAATTTCTTTGTGCGCGATATTCCAGTCACCGCAGATCACGACCTCTCGTCCGGACTGTCGCAGGCTTTGCAGGTGCGGCAGGAATGCATCCATGAATCTAAATTTTGCCTGTTGCCGCTCATCGCTCGATGAGCCCGACGGGCTGTATAGAGAAATCACGGTAAGTTTTTCGAAGTCGCACTGTACATAGC
>VERA01000003.1 GCA_018882935.1 Burkholderiaceae bacterium
GTTATACCCAAGGCCCTGGCTTGGCCGGTGCGCTATTGGTGGGCGCTTCGGTCGCCAATGCACTCGGTCTTGCGCTGCAAAGGCCGGTTCTGGGTGTTCATCACCTTGAGGGACATTTACTGTCGCCGCTCTTGTCTGAGCAAGCACCTGAATTCCCGTTTGTTGCGCTGCTGGTATCCGGAGGCCACACGCAACTGATGCGCGTCGAGGGTGTCGGCCAGTATCAGCTGCTTGGCGAAACACTCGATGATGCCGCAGGCGAAGCATTTGACAAATCAGCCAAGCTCCTCGGACTGGGCTACCCCGGCGGCCCCGCAATTTCGCGCCTGGCCGAATTTGGCGACCCTGAGGCCTATAAATTGCCACGCCCGATGCTGCATTCAAAAAATCTTGATTTCAGCTTCTCCGGCTTGAAAACTGCGGTGCTTACGCTGGTCAAGCGACATCAAACGAATTTATGCGAGCAGGATAAAGCAAATATTGCGCGGGCTTTCGTCGATGCGATGGTCGAGGTGTTAAGCGCGAAGTGTCTCGCGGCCCTAAAACTGACTGGCCTGAAACAACTCGTGATAGCGGGTGGTGTTGGTGCAAATCAGCAGCTGCGTCAAGCGCTCAATACGATCGCAGACCGGGAGCGATTTTCGGTGTGTTATCCAGCGCTGGCGTTATGTACTGATAACGGCGCCATGATTGCATTCGCCGCCGCGCTGCGATTGAAAAATAATCTTGCAGCGGCTAATTACGACTACAGTTTCAATGTGCGGCCGCGTTGGCCGCTAACCGAGATTGAGACAGCACTGAGATAAAGAACACCAAACCAAAAAAACCCGCAGCATCAGCATCAGCATCAGCATCAGCGGTATTTGGCAATCTGCTCTAGGTCTTTGACTTACCTATCTTGCTTTCTCTGCCACTGATAAGATTTCCGATATTGGTTTTGTGCCGCCAAATTAACAGTACGCTCATCACCAGAACTGCAAATCCAATGGTATTCAGACCAAACAGCAATGTGTAATAGAACGGCGCGAATAGCGCTGATACAAGGGCTGCCAGCGACGAATACCGAAATGCGTAGGCGATGACGATCCAGGTCACAAGGGTCGCTAGCCCCAGAACAGGATTCAGTCCCAGTAGAACACCGAGTGCCGTGGCCACTCCCTTTCCACCCTTGAACCGAAAATATACCGGCCACAGATGGCCAGCAAAAACAGCGACGGATATCAATGCGACACCTGCATCACCCAGACCGAGTTGCTCTTCGAAGTACACAGCCAGTGCCACTGGCACCACGCCTTTGAGGCAATCGCCAAGCAGCGTCAGCGCCGCAGCCACCTTATTGCCGGTTCTAAGCACATTGGTGGCGCCCGGGTTTCCCGAACCAAATGTACGCGGATCAGCCAGGCGAAACAGTTTGCTCACTACAATCGCAAACGATACTGAGCCGAGCAAATACGCCGCGACTGCAAAAAAAAGTAAGGTCAGCATAATCAACTCATTTCATCACTGACGCGCATTATCCTCTGGGGTGATGCATCTGGTGAATTTTCTTAAGGCGCTCACGCGCCACATGGGTATAGATTTGCGTGGTAGAGATATCAGCATGACCGAGCAGAAGCTGCACCACACGCAGATCTGCACCATGATTCAGCAAATGAGTTGCGAACGCATGTCGTAGCGTGTGCGGCGACAAGGGTGCGTTGATACCAGCGCGCTGCGCATATTTTTTTATCAGCGTCCAAAACATCTGTCGTGTCATCGGACCCCCCAAGCTGGTCACAAACAACGCATCAGTTATTTTGCTGCCGAGAATACTGCCTCGCGCTGCTGACAAGTAGCGCTCTATCCAAGCACGCGCCTCTTCGCCAAAAGGTACCAATCGTGTCTTGCTGCCCTTGCCGGTCACCCGTATCACGCCCTCAGTCAGGCCCAGCTCCACGGTTTTCAACAGCACCAACTCCGACACCCGCAAACCACTGGCATACATCAGCTCCAGCATGGTTCGATCGCGCAACCCAAGCACGCTCGTAATATCCGGCGCCGCTAGCAAGGCCTCAACATGAGCCTCGGATAAGGTCTTGGGGAAGCGCGGTGCTTGCTTGGCAGAGCGTAACTTCAGGCAGGGATCGGCGGCCACACGACGCTCTCGCAGCGCGTGCTGATAGAAGCGCTTCAATACTGCCAAGCGACGATTGGCAGTGCTGGCCTTGGTATCGGCGTGGCGAAATGCAAAATACGCGCTCAGATCAGTATCTACCGCCTCATATAAATTTTTTCGACGCTGCTCATTTAACCAGGCAGCGAATAACTGCAAATCACGTTTGTAAGCTTCCAGGGTATTTTTTGATAGCCCGTCTTCCAGCCACAAGGCATCGCAGAAGGCGTCGATATCGGCTTGATCAGGAAGCTCAACGGCCATTAGCAGTAGCCCGGTACCTGCTCGTGCGACAGCAACCAGCGCTTGACCCCTTGATGAAAACCTCCATCATGACGTGCGAAGCCGCCGATACCATCAGCCGCGGTCACCCGATGGCAGGGAATAATCAGCGGGTACCAATTCGAGCCGCACGCCTGCCCTACTGCACGCGGCGCTGAACGGATACGACGCGCGAGCTGCCCGTAGGTCAGCACATCGCCACGTGGAATCATGCAAATCTGTTGCCAGACCTTGCGCTGATGCGCTGTACCCACCTCTGGAAGCGGTAGCGTAAACGTAAAATCAGGATCTTTGAAATAAGCTCTCATTTGCGCCGCAATCTCGCGCGACAGCGCATCGCGCGGCGGACGCAACTCAACCTCAGCGGGCAAGTAGACCAGTTCGCGCAGCGTATCGTTCTCAACGCGTATGCCCATACGACCAAATGGTGCGGCTATCACCGCAGAGAATAGTTGCATTGTCATTTTATTGACTCATCTACTGTACTTGCGTGCTGTGCCAAGGCCCAGGCCACATGTTCTCTCACCAATGCCGAAGGATGCGACTCCCGCGAGCGAAGCGCATGCACAATAGCGACATCACCAGCCCGATGAACCGCTGCGTTTCCCAGTGCGACTGCAATGTTTCGCAGCCATCGCTGGTGGCCAATACGGCGCATGGGATTGCCCTCCAGCTTACGCTCGAAATCTTCCTCGCTCCATTCAAACAGCGCGATCAGGCTTGCGGTATCAAGCCCCTCTCTGACATCAAAATCCGGCAAGGCGCTGCGTTGCGCGAACTTATTCCACGGACAAATCAGCTGGCAGTCATCGCAACCATAAATACGGTTTCCCATGAGCGGACGTAATTCCAGCGGAATACTATCTTTCAACTCGATGGTCAGGTAAGAAATACAGCGTCGTGCATCAAGACGGTAAGGCGCAACAATCGCCTGGGTCGGGCAGATATCGATACAGGCTGCGCACTCGCCGCAGTGCGATGACACGGGCTGATCAACGGGTAGCGGCAGGTCGGTATAGATCTCGCCTAAAAAAAACATCGACCCCGCATCTCGATTAAGAAGCAAGGTATGTTTACCGCGCCAGCCGAGACCCGCTTTTTGCGCTAACTCGACCTCCATCACCGGCGCTGAATCGGTAAACACGCGGTAACCGATTGGCCCTGCAGCATCAGCGATGTAGTCGACCAGTCGCTGTAATCGTGAGCGCAGTACTTTGTGATAATCCCGACCACGAGCATATACCGAGATCACCGCTGAGTGCGGATCAGTGAGTCGTTGCTGCTCGCGGTCGCGCCAATCATCAGCACTTTCAGCGGGAAGATAATCCATTCGCGCGCTGATGACGCGCACTGTGCCAGGAACCAGCTGCTCCGGATGCGAACGTTTACTGCCGTGCGCCGCCATGAACGTCATTTGCCCATGAAATCCAGCCGCTAGCCACTGCTGCAGATAATCGCTGGCAGCACCTAAATCGATATCTGTTACGCCTACCTCGGAAAAACCAAGCGATCGCCCCCATGCTTTGATCTGGGCGGCCAGCGCAGCAAGTTGTTCGGGCGTTTGAGGCATGGTGACGGTTATCATTAGCGGCTGCGCTACGCCTGCGCGCTTGCATTTTAGTTTATGCACCAACGAAAAGACTTTCTTGAAGATGAGTCAGCCACCGAACGCTTGGGTGCGGCGATTGGCCGTGTGCTGCGCCCGGGACTGAAACTGTATCTGCACGGCGACCTCGGCACTGGCAAGACTTTTCTCACTCGCGCCATCTTGCGCGCCACCGGCCATACGGGTCGTGTCAAAAGTCCAACCTATACCTTACTCGAACCTTATACCCTAACGCTACAAGGCCACACCGTCGAGCTATGTCATTTCGATCTTTATCGTCTTAGTCAGCCGCATGAATTCATCGAGGCAGGATTTCGGGATTATTTCGCTGACGACAAAATCTGCATTGTTGAATGGCCGGAGCAGGCCGCTAATCTGCTGCCGGAGGCAGATATCGATGTTTTTCTCGCTGCAGAACATGATGGGCGTACGGTAGAATTGCGCGCACGTTCCGAACTGGGCGCCACATGTCTGGAAAATCTGTACCCAAGTCCGAATCCCTAGAACACTCCGCGCGTCGTATCGTTCTTCAATCCGGCGCCACCCTGCTGCTGTCACTGCTTCCTGTTCGTTTTGTCAACGCTGCACAGATTGCTGCGGTTCGGGTGTGGCCCGCGAGTGACTACACGCGCGTCACACTGGAAACTGATAGCAAGCTGCAGTCATCGCATTTTCTGGTCGCTGATCCAAACCGTTTGGTGGTTGATATCGAAGGAGTTGAACTCGATACCAAGTTAAAGAGCCTGGTGGCTAAGATACAACCGAATGACCCCTATATTGCGCAGGTACGCATCGGGCAAAACCGTCCCGGCGTTGTCCGGATGGTGTTCGATCTGAAAGCTGATATCCAGCCACAGGTATTTACGCTGGCACCCGTAGGCAGCTACCGGCACCGTTTAGTATTTGATTTATACCCGGCGAAGCCGATTGATCCGATTGCCGAGCTACTCAAGCGGCCGCGCCCTGCGCCACTACCCGAGGTACCGACACCGGAGAGTACTGCGCCAACCGCGAAAGCTGACGCACCGTCGGAATCTCCAACTGCTATTACGCGCATGATCACGATCGCGCTTGACCCTGGCCATGGCGGCGAAGATCCGGGAGCAGTTGGGCGTGGCGGCAATTTCGAGAAAAACGTCGTGCTCTCAATTGCTCACAGACTTAAAGCACGACTTGAGCAGCAAGCGAATGTACGTGTCATGCTGACGCGTGATGGCGATTATTTTGTCCCGCTTCCTGTGCGAGTACAAAAAGCGCGCAAGGTACAGGCTGATTTATTCGTTTCAATTCACGCTGATGCCTTCATCGAGCCTACAGCACGCGGATCATCTGTTTTCGCACTATCAGAAAAAGGTGCAAGTTCAACCGCCGCAAGGTGGTTGGCGAATAAAGAAAATGCCGCCGACTTGGTCGGGGGTGTCAATATCAGCAATAAAAACCAGCAACTCGCCAGTGTCTTGCTTGATTTGTCGACGACGGCGCAAATCAACGACAGCTTGAAACTGGCGAAACATGTACTCGGTGAAATCGGCTCGATCAATCGCCTTCACAAGCCGCAGGTGGAGCAGGCCGGCTTTGCCGTGCTAAAAGCGCCCGATATTCCAAGCATTCTGGTTGAGACCGCGTTCATCTCGAATCCGGAAGAAGAAGCCAAACTCACCGACGAGCGTTACCAAGACCAAATGGCGGAGGCGCTTGCGCGCGGCATACGCAAATACCTGCATAAACACCCGACCCTGAATCGTGGTCGGATGACCTGATCAAGCAAGTGAATCAGTGTTCGTTTGGTTGGCGCTGCGTACGGCTACGAACGAACCGAATAATCGCTGCCAGCGCCACCGGGCCCGCTGCCGCCGCAACCCCAATTAACACAATCGTATTGAGGTGATCGCGAATGATCGGGATATTTCCGAAAAAATAGCCCGCCATCACCAAGCCAATCACCCACAGCAGCGCGCCAACTACATTAAATATTTGGAAGCGTCCGAGCCCCATATCAGATACACCAGCAACAAACGGCGCAAATGTACGGATAACCGGCAACCAGCGCGCGAGAATAATGGTCTTGCCGCCGTGCCGTTCAAAAAAAGCGTGGGTTTTTTCTAGTGCCTGGCGATCGATCCAGCGGTAATCCCGGGTGAATACCCGCTGCCCAAGAGCGCGGCCAATCAGGTAGTTGAGGGTATTACCGGTAATAGCTGCCGTAATCAACAACGCCATCAACAGCGGCGCACTCATCAAGCCGTTTGCGCAAAATGCGCCTGCAATGAACAGCAGCGTATCTCCAGGCAGAAAAGGAAAAACGACTAAGCCCGTCTCGGCAAATACAATCGCAAACAACAGCACATAGACCAGCGCGCCGTACTGCTCGAGCATTAAGCCGAGCGCTTTATCAATATGCAGGATCAGGCCCAGCAATTCGGTCAATTCCATAACCTAATACGCTCGTATTCGCAAAAGGCCACGATGATACACGGCCCATGCATCTTGCCCTGCTAAAAAGCCTGATTTTTCCCTCGGTATAATCGCGCTATGCCCAATCCGATCGAGGCGGCGCGCGTGATCCGCCTGCTCCCAGACCAACTTATCTCGCAAATTGCCGCGGGTGAGGTGATTGAGCGCCCATCCGCAGTCGTCAAAGAGTTGCTGGAAAACGCGATTGATGCTGGCGCAACGCAAATTTCAATACGACTCGAGGCAGGAGGCGTCAAGCGTATCGCGATTACCGATAACGGCTCCGGCATACCGCATGAGCAAATGGCGTTAGCGCTGACACGACACGCCACTTCAAAAATCGCTGATCTGCATGACCTGGAAAATGTCGCCACGCTCGGGTTTCGTGGTGAAGCCTTGGCATCGATTGCCTCGGTGGCACAGCTAACCATTACCTCACGCACGCGCGACGCCGCCCATGCCTGGCAGGTACAAGGGCATGACCCAAGCGCGGCCAGCCCGGCCTCGGGCGCGCTCGGAACGATGGTGGATGTACAAGACCTTTATTTCAATACCCCGGCGCGGCGCAAATTTTTAAAATCCGAGCAAACCGAGTACGGCCACTGTCTCGATATTGTGAAACGCATTGCGCTGGCACGACCTGACTTGAATTTTTCTGTGACGCACAACGGAAAAACTACTGAATACTGGCAACAGAGTACGCTGTCTGAGCGAAGCGCAGAAATATTAGGCGATACATTTGCTCAGGCTCGCTTATCACTTGAAGCCAGCGCTGGTCCGGTCAGTCTATTCGGTCTGATCGGCTTGCCGACCGCCGCCCGAGGCCGGGCTGATGCGCAGTATTTTTACGTCAATGGCCGCTTCGTTCGCGATAAATTACTGACCCATGCGGTCAGATCTGCGTACCAGGATGTGCTTCACGGTGATCGCTATCCGGCTTATGTGCTTCAGCTACAACTCGACCCGTCGCTGGTTGACGTGAATGTGCATCCTTCCAAAATTGAAGTCCGTTTTCGTGACAGCCGTGCGGTACATCAGTTTGTATTTCATGCGGTCAGTCGATCGCTGGCGACTACTGCACCGGGTGCCGACGATACCGTCGCCGCCAGCGAACCCACGCGAGTATCGCCCTTTGCTATTCCGTGGGGTAGGCAAACGATGCGTCAACCATCGCTGGGCGTGGCACAGCCTTTGGCGCGCTACGGCGATATGTTTGCAGAAACCTTGCAGGCAGCCCAAGCGAGTACCTCTGCAGGTTCTAGCTTTAGCGTCAACCCCGGCAGCGTTGGCGAGAGCGGCGATGACGACACGCACCCACTCGGGTTTGCACTGGCGCAGCTACATGGCATTTATGTATTGGCGCAAAACCGTAGCGGCCTGGTATTGGTTGATATGCATGCGGCTCATGAGCGCATCCTCTATGAGCAGTTCAAGCAAGCACTTGAGACGCAATCGGTAACACTGCAGTCGCTGCTGATACCTGTCAGCTTTCACGCCGATGCAGTTGAAGTCGGTACGGCAGAAGAGTATCGGGAAACGCTACACAGCCTCGGTTTCGATATTGCCGTGATGTCGCCTACTACCCTGGCTGTACGCGCAATACCTGCCTTACTGAAGAATGCCGATGCACAATCACTAGCGCGCGATTTGTTGCGCGATCTGCGGGAGTTTGGTGGCTCTGAGGTACTCACAGAGCGCCGTAATGAATTACTGGGTACGCTCGCATGCCACACGGCGGTTCGCGCAAATCGTGCGCTGACGATCCCCGAAATGAATGCGTTGTTACGCCAAATGGAAGCGACTGAGCGGGCAGACCAGTGTAACCATGGCCGTCCTACCTGGGTGCAGTTGGCGATTCAAGATCTTGATCGTCTTTTTTTGCGCGGGCAGTAAGCATGCCCATATCGCCGCTGCCGCAGTTTGCGCAGGCTCCCTTGCTGCTGCTGATCACCGCACTAATGATGATGCAGCCGCTATCCACCGATCTTTATCTGGCGTCTTTGCCGAGTTTGGTCAGTGGCTTCGGTGTACCCGTAGCTACCGTTCAGCTGACGCTCAGCTTGTTCGTGATCGGTTTTGGTTCTGCCCAACTCATCATCGGGCCACTCTCTGATCGTTTTGGTCGTCGTCCTGTGCTGCTGGCGGGTTTGTCGATCTACGTAGCGGCAAGCGCGCTGTGTGGCTTGGCGCAATCCATCGAGCTTCTGATCATGGCTCGCTTTCTGCAGGCGCTAGGCTGCTGCGCGGCGGTAATGATTGCTCGCGCGATTGTTCGTGATGCCTACGCACCTGAAGATAGCGCCAGGCTACTGGCGCGCGCCAGCACTTGGATCTCACTCGCGCCGATTATCGGGCCAATTCTCGGTGCCTATTTGCAGGTGGCATTCGGCTGGCGTGCTGCATTTGTCGCACTCGGCATTTTTTCAGCCTGCGTGATGGCGGCCTGCGTTTACGCACTGCCAGAGACCAACCAACATAAAAATCCGAAAGCCACCCAGATCAACGGCATTATCGAGAATTATCGACTTGTACTCGGTGCCCGTGAGTTCTGGCTGAATGTAATGCCGGGCGCCTTATCTTATTGCGGAATTTTTATTTTCATTTCTGGCTCAAGTTTTGTGCTGATCGAAATCCTTGGTGTACCCACGCAATGGTTCGGTTACTGCTTCGGCATGGGCGTTGCAGGTTATATGAGCGGTACATTAGTATGTCGCCGCCTACTCAAAACCATCAGCGGCAAGCAAGCACTTCGTATTGGTACGATATGCTCGTTGAGCGCAGGCATATTCTTTTTAATCGCAACCCTTCTCGGCTGGTGGCACTGGTCAGTCGTCGTGTTGGCAATGTTTTTATCCATGGCTTCACACGGTATTAATTTTCCTGTGTCGCAGGCAGGTTCAGTAGCGCCATTCGCAAAACAGGCTGGCACCGCTGCTGGCTTGATGGGTGCGGTGATGATGGCATTTGCCTTTGTGAGTGGCAGCATCGTTGGGGCGACCCACAATGGCACGCTGTATCCGCTGGCAATTATTTCTGCGGTATTGGGCGCGCTCAATTTTCTTTCTGTGCGGCTGATTGACAGAGGTAGCGTTACGCAATGAGTAGCCCAGTTGTGGTCGCTATCATGGGGCCGACCGCGTCGGGCAAGACCGCGGCCGCGCTGCATATCGCTGGCAACATTCCTTCAGAGATTATCTCGGTAGACTCAGCACTGATTTATCGCAGTATGGACATAGGCACTGCCAAGCCGACCAGGGCTGAGCGCGAGGCCGTACCACATCACTTGATTGATATTCTTGATCCGATCAGCAGTTACTCAGTCCGACAGTTTCGAGATGATGCAATTGCGCTGATTGCCGATATTTCTGCGCGCGGTAAATTACCGCTGCTGGTTGGCGGCACCATGCTCTATTTCAAGGCACTGCGCGACGGTTTAGATGATCTTCCGCCAGCCGACCCGGCACTACGTGCGCAGATCGATAGCGATATTGCCCGCGACGGCATCGGCGTAATGCATGAGCGCTTGCGGGCACTTGATCCGGTCACGGCCGATCGATTAAAACCGACCGATACTCAACGCATACAACGCGCGATGGAGATTATGCTGCTGACTGGACAACCGATGTCTGCGTTGCTCGCCAAGTCAACCCATCCCGTACTGCCGTTTTCATTACTACCGATTGCCTTGGAGCCGTCTAATCGTGCCGAGTTACATGCGCGTATTGCTGTTCGCTTTGATCACATGCTGTCGGCAAAACCCGGCCTGCTAGACGAAGTGAATGCGCTACGCAGTCGCGGCGACTTGCACTTGGGCCTGCCATCCATGCGCTGCGTCGGCTATCGGCAGGCGTGGGAGTACCTGGAAGGTTCAATTTCACGCGATGAATTACGAGAAAAAGGCCTGGCAGCTACCCGCCAACTTGCAAAAAGGCAATTGACTTGGCTAAGAGCCATGGATGAGCGCGTCGTGATTGACTGCCTTGCAGCAGACGCAGCGCATCAGGCCTTGTCCTGCATACAAAAATCGCTCGGTTGACAGCCCCTCGGCGCCCGAAGATAATGGCGGGCTGCGCGGTGATATAGCTCAGCTGGTTAGAGCACAGCACTCATAATGCTGGGGTCGGTGGTTCAAGTCCACCTATCACCACCAGCCGACCACAAGTAGAACAAGCACTTAAAGTAATTTAAGTGCTTTTTTTACATTTACAGCGCCGGCGCGTAGATCTCATACCGACCCAATCGCGCCATGGCATTTGTGCGGGCGTCTATCGCTCAACAATTTGACTCTTATATTTTTTCACATTCGCCATAACCTGACGGATATCTTTGTCGGCGAATTCGTGTGATTTGAGCGTGTCAGACAACAACTCGAGCATCAGGTCAAATGATGCGCCCGTAATACCGCGGCCCTGGTGAGCAAGTCTCATATTACGACCGACATAGTGATGAGGCATGCGCCCCATGGCAATGGATACAAAGGCCACCTGGTGCTGGATCAGATGATCTACCTCGACGTTAAGAAAGTACCGGCGCAAATTCGGACGTCGCAAGACACGCTTGTAAAAATCTCGGACGATATCCGTAACCACCGGAATACCACCATACTTGTCGAAGATCGTCTGTTCCATGCTTGCACGAGTTTATGAACTTGCGATCATGGTTGAGGCTAAGCGAAAAATACAGACTTACCGGTTCAGGGACGCCGACCAGCGGGTGCCGGTTGCGGCGCAACCGGTGGCGTAACCACAACCACCGGGTTGACCGAAGCGGGCGTGGGTGGCGGCACCACTTTGGCTGGGGCCCCGTGCGCGTGCGACGTGACCGTGTTGCTTTGGCTACCGTAGTCCTTTTGGTTGCTGCGCACAGTGTCTGCGTGCGCTGGTATCAAATGAAACATTACCCCGATCAGTCCGCACAATGCCCGCATGCTCAGCCTCCGTTTTGCGCCAGTCAGCCCTTGATCAGCGCTTTTTCCAATTTACCCAACTCGCTTAACTCCGCTGCCCACAAAGGCATCTTACCTCGGCCGGTCCAGGTTTGAGTCTTGTTCGCAGGATTACGATACTTCGGCGGGATTTTTTTACCGGCCAGCTTGCTGGTGCTGCCCTTGCGACGGCCACGACCGCTTTTCATCGCCTTGGTAATTTCACTTGCGCTCAATCCGGCTTTTTTAATAAGCGCGATAATTTTCGCTAAATCTTTATTTTCGGCCTTGCTTTTAAGCAATTGTTCTTTTTTTTCCAGTGCTGCTTTCTGCTTTTGAATACGTGCAAGTTGGGCATCTACTGAGAGTCGTGGCATAGGAATCCTCAATTGAAAAACGCAATAAAAGTTGAAGCGCCCGGAATATATCAGATTTAATCAATGCTCAAAATATATTCTCCGCTATCGATATTATCTACAACACGTACGACAGTAATGTTGCAATATAGAAAGATATTCAATTCAAGAGAATATGAGCGTGGATATATGAGGGTGAATAATTCGCTACCCGGCACGCGCATCATCGGCTAGCGACGTGGGCCCGGTAGCCCTGCTATACTTTTCGTACTCTCATGCAGCAAGACACTACCCGTAACCGCCAGCGACACTGCTAGCGCACAGGTGAGCGCCAGGCCAACCGGCACCAATCGCCTGAGCAGGTAGCCCCCGAGGCAAGCGCTGCGGCAATTTTTATCCCCGATTATTAATAATGCATAAAAAGCTTTTCATCAAAACATTCGGCTGTCAGATGAACGAATATGACTCTGACAAAATGGCCGATGTGCTCGGGGTAGACCAGCCTGTCATGCGCACCGACACACCGGAAGATGCTGACATTATTTTGTTCAACACATGCTCTGTACGCGAGAAAGCGCAAGAGAAGGTGTTTTCCGATCTCGGCCGGGTAAGAGAACTGAAGCAGAAAAATCCCAAGCTGATGATTGGCGTTGGCGGCTGCGTCGCCTCGCAAGAGGGCGCGGCTATCGTGCAGCGAGCGCCCTATGTCGACGTCGTGTTTGGCCCGCAGACGCTGCATCGCTTACCCGACTTGTTACGGCAACGTCAGGACAGCGGCAAGCCACAGATCGATATCAGCTTTCCGGAAATTGAAAAGTTTGATCACCTACCCCCCGCCAAAGTTGAAGGGGCAAGCGCCTACGTATCCATCATGGAGGGATGTAGTAAATACTGCAGCTACTGCGTGGTACCGTATACCCGCGGTGAAGAGGTGTCGCGTCGATTCGATGATGTACTTGCCGAGGTGGCGCATCTCGTTACGCAAGGCGTGCGCGAGATCACGCTGCTCGGTCAAAATGTGAATGCGTATCGCGGCATCATGAGCGACGGTGAGGTCGCTGACTTCGCGCTATTAATCGAATACATCGCCGAGTTTAACGGCATTGAGCGTATTCGCTACGTTACCAGTCACCCGAAGGAATTTACCCAACGGCTGATCGACACTTATGCCAAAGTACCAAAGCTCGTCAATCACCTCTACCTGCCCGTACAGCATGGCTCTGACAAAATTCTGGCAGCGATGAAGCGTGGCTATACGGTTTTGGAATATAAATCGATCATTCGCCGGCTTCGGGCGGTTCGTCCAACTATTTCAATTGCGTCAGACTTCATCGTCGGTTTCCCGGGCGAAGATGACAAAGACTTCGAGGCATTGATGAAGTTAGTTGACGATATCGGCTATGACAATAGCTACAGCTTTATTTTCAGTGCGCGACCTGGAACTCCCGCCGCGAATCTTCCTGATGACACACCGCACGAGGTGAAACTTTCCAGGCTACAGGTACTTCAGAAGCGCATAGCAGAGAATACCCGACGCTACTCCGAAGCCATGGTTGGGAGTGTGCAGCGCGTACTCGTTGAAGGCCCCTCGAAGCGCGAGGCGTCAGAACTGCAAGGCCGCGCCGAAGATAATCGTGTCGTGAATTTCGCTGCTGGCCCCAACTCAGCGCGACTTATCGGACAATTTGTCGATGTTCTGATCACAGCTAGCCATCCATTTTCATTGCGTGGCGATATCGTGATTCATCAATAAAGCCTTACGCTTGAATACTTCTGCTACCCGTTTTTTTTCTCCTGACCCGGTTGACAACGCCCGGCTCGCCAACCTGTGCGGCCCGGTAGACGAAAATTTACGTCAAATCGCTGCAGCATTAGATGTCACCTTGTTTCGACGCGGCGAAAAATTTATCGCTGATGGTGATAATGCGGAACATGCCGTAGCGCTGCTTGAGCGTTTCTATGCCGATGCGCACAAACCCATTTCCGTCAATGACGTGCAACTTGCATTGGCGGAGGCGCGGGCAAAAATGGGTAACTTGCCCGCAGCGACTGTTTTACAGCGTGCGGATGGCACATCGGTATCAAGCGTGGATGAATCAGAGCAAGCCATCGATAATCCTGTTTTAAAAACCCGACGCGCGGATTTACGTGGGCGTACACCGCATCAACGGCAGTATCTGAAGCATATTCTGGGTAACGACATCACGTTTGGGGTTGGGCCGGCCGGCACTGGTAAAACTTATCTCGCCGTTGCCTGCGCAGTGGATGCGCTTGAGCGCGACGCGGTTCGGCGGATTGTGCTGACACGTCCGGCAGTCGAGGCTGGTGAGCGCTTGGGTTTCTTGCCAGGTGATCTGGCGCAGAAGGTCGACCCCTACCTTCGCCCTTTGTATGATGCGCTCTATGATCTGCTGGGATTCGACCGTACCCAAAAAATGTTTGAAAAGCAGGCGATCGAGATCGCACCGCTGGCGTATATGCGCGGCCGCACGCTGAACCATGCTTTCATTATTCTGGACGAAGCGCAGAACACCACGCCGGAGCAAATGAAAATGTTCCTGACCCGCATCGGCTTTGGTAGTAAGGCCGTAGTCACTGGCGACATCACACAGATTGATCTACAGCGCGGGCAAAAGAGCGGACTGGTCGATGCCTTGTCCGTGCTCGACACCGTGCGCGGTATCGCTTTTACGCGCTTCACCAGTGCGGATGTGGTTCGGCACCCATTGGTGGCGCGGATCGTTGATGCCTATGAAGCCGCTTCCGGTCGCGAATCATCGAAATGACGCAACACAAGCTGACGCTCTCGGTGCAACACGCAGATCGGCGCTTAGCGACAGTGATATCAAGGACGGATATTCGGCGCTGGGTGAGGGCAGCACAGTTCGCAGCAGCTGAGTTGGCGGTTCGTTTTGTTGGTGAAGACGAGGGCCGGCGCTTGAATCGCGATTATCGCGGCAAAGACTACGCGACCAATGTTCTCACCTTCGCCTATAACGAGGCGGATCAGCATAGCCAAGACGATATCGTACGCGCCGATATTGTGCTGTGCGTCGATGTGGTGCTGCGTGAAGCAGCGCAGCAAGCGCTTCCGGTAATACGGCATGCGGCACATTTGGTAGTACACGGTGTGTTGCATGCGCAAGGCTACGATCACGAGGCGGATGATGAAGCTGCCGAGATGGAGGCGCTCGAAGCCGAGATTCTTGCCGGATTAGGCATGGCGCCGCCCTGAAATCATTCCAATTCAGTAATGAGATGCGATAGCGCTGCTGTCGATTTCATAATCCCGGATGCTTTTTGCGGTATCCTGCGGCTTCCTGAACTTCGGTTTTGCGCCCGATGCAAGACTATCCCCCCGGCAGTCGTCCCGCCGAGCAGAAACAGCAACGATCGCTGCTTGAACGACTCACCGCGCTGATCGCTCCTGAACCCGAAAACCGCGCCGAACTGCTCGCGCTATTGCACGAGGCGCACACGCGCAATGTGATCGATGCCGATGCGCTATCGATGATTGAGGGCGTGTTTCAAGTAGCAGATCTTGCTGCGCGCGACATCATGATTCCGCGCTCCCAGATGGATGTCGTCGATCTCGCCAAGCCGATTGAAGAGTGGATCCCCATGGTGCTGGAGACTGCGCACTCGCGCTTTCCGGCTATCGATGGTGACCGTGACAAGGTAGTAGGTATCCTGCTCGCCAAGGATTTACTGCGCTACTACGCGCATGAATCGTTTGATGTACGCGACATGCTGCGCCCGGCGGTGTACATACCAGAATCCAAGCGCCTGAATGTTTTGCTGCGCGATTTTCGTGCCAATCGTAATCATATGGCGATCGTGGTGGATGAGTACGGTGGCGTGGCTGGTCTGATCACGATTGAAGACGTGCTCGAGCAGATTGTTGGCGATATCGAGGATGAATACGATTTCGATGAAGAAGAAGACAATATCCTCAGCGTCAATGATGGTGATTTTGGCCCTCGGTGGCGTGTAAAGGCGCTCACGGAAGTCGAGCAGTTCAACGAGCAACTTGAGACCCAGCTACCGAATGGTGATGTCGATACAGTGGGTGGCGTAGTCGCCAAACACCTGGGTCGCATGCCAAGAAAAGGCGAGCAATTCACCCTCGGCCGCTTGCGTTTTGAAGTGCTGCGTGCGGATGCACGGCAGGTGCATGTGCTGATGGTCGAGAAAATGCCGGAGCGCTTGTTCGGCGACGCCGGATGATGCGCACCCGCTGCGCGATAGTATCGAGTGGCTGGCAACTCCCGGTAGGTTACGCATGATTTCTCTACCGTTTATGCTGTCACTGCTATCGGGCGCGGTCACCGTTTTCGCGTTTGCGCCGTTCGGCTGGTGGCAAATTCAAATCGCTGCGTTGGCGCTACTGTTCATATTGGTACAACGCGCCAAATCCGCTAAAGCGGCATTTCGAGTCGGCTGGGCGTTCGCTACTGCTGCCATTGCCGCGGGCACGCACTGGCTGTATATCAGCCTGCATGATTATGGCGGTATGCCGTCCTGGTTGGCTTCACTCGCCGTATTTTTGCTCGCCGCCAGTTTGGGGCTGTTATATGGTCTGGCGCTAGCGCTCGCAAAGCGCATCACGATTATTCTGCAATGGCCGATGACGCTGTTGCTACTCATGCCCTGCTGCTGGCTACTGGCAGATTGGACGCGCGGCTGGATTTTCACCGGGTTCCCCTGGCTGGCCACAGGCTATGCACACACCAATAGCCCGCTCGGTGGTTACGCGCCGCTGATCGGCGTGTTCGGTATCGGCCTGCTGGCTAGCGTAGTGGCAGGCTGTGTCGCGCTGATCATTATGCTGCGACGACCGCACTGGGTGGCCGTTGGTTTACTTGTCTCTGTTCCGCTGGGCGGTCACCTGCTCAAAGATCTGCAGTGGGGAACAGCACTTGGTCAGCCGATCTCAGTGCGCCTGCTTCAAGGTAACGTGGCGCAGGAAATGAAATTCGAGCCCGAGCAAATCGCCGCATCGCTGGCGCTGTATCAGGATATGGTGATGGCGCAGCGCGCCGACTTGATTGCCACGCCCGAAACCGCCATACCGCTGCTATCGAGCCAATTACCGCCGGATTATCTCGATCAGTTGTCGGCATTTGCAAAACAAAATGACAGCCGCTTGCTGCTTGGTGCGCCCTGGAGTACCGCACCCGGTATTTATCTGAATAGCGTGATCGGTATTGGTAATGGTGTGGCCTACCGTTACGACAAGCACCACCTGGTACCGTTTGGTGAATTCATCCCGATAGGTTTTCGGTGGTTCGTCGACATGATGCGTATGCCGCTGGGTGATTTTGGGCGGGGTGACTTGCACCAGCCGGCGTTTCATGTGAAAGACCAGTGGGTGTTACCGAATATCTGCTACGAAGATTTATTTGGCGAAGAAATCGCGGCGCAACTTTTTGCCGCAGCTGATCGTCACGCGCCGGTGCCGAGCATATTACTTAATGTTTCAAATATTGCATGGTTCGGCGATAGCATCGCGCTACCGCAGCACCTGCAAATCTCGCAGATGCGCTCACTCGAAACCGCGCGGCCTATGCTGCGCGCGACGAACACCGGGGCTACCGCCGTGATTGATCATCGTGGACAGATCATCGCGCAACTCGCCCCTTTCACCCAAGGCGCACTGGAAGCCAAGGTGCAAGGCACGCAGGGCTTAACGCCGTATGTCCGAATCGGCAATGGGCTGCCGATTGGTGTAGCGCTCGGTGTGGTGGCGATTCTTTGGCTTAGATCGCGCGGCCGCTCGGTTTACGACTAAGGGCGGGCGCTGAGGATATTCGAGAAGCGATGGGCCTGGCCCTGCTAAAACCCGATAAAATCTTGGGTTTTGGCGAATCTGTTCCACTCCTCATGCTGAGCTTCCAACAAGTCATACTGACCCTGCAAGCGTACTGGGATACCCACGGCTGTGCGCTGCTCCAGCCCTATGACATGGAGGTGGGTGCAGGTACTTCGCACACCGCGACTTTTCTGCGCGCGATCGGGCCCGAGCCCTGGCGCGCCGCTTATGTTCAGCCATCGCGCCGCCCGAAGGATGGTCGCTATGGCGAAAACCCGAACCGCATGCAGCACTACTACCAGTATCAAGTAGTACTCAAGCCCGCACCGGAAAATATTCTCGATCTTTACCTCGGCTCACTTGAGGCACTAGGGCTCAAGCTGACTGAAAACGATGTACGTTTTGTTGAAGATGACTGGGAAAATCCAACCCTCGGCGCTTGGGGTCTCGGCTGGGAAGTGTGGCTCAATGGCATGGAGGTGACGCAGTTCACGTACTTCCAGCAAGTGGGCGGCATTGATTGCAAACCGGTGCTGGGTGAAATCACTTACGGTATTGAGCGCCTTGCCATGTATCTGCAAGGCGTTGAGAATGTTTTTGATCTTGTCTGGACTGAGTGGGAAGACCATGGCGTGAAAAAATCGCTGACCTACGGCGATGTGTTTCACCAAAATGAAGTTGAGCAGTCTACCTACAACTTCGAGCATTCGAATGCCGAGTTCCTGTTCTCGCTGTTTTCAAATTATGAGTCCGAAGCCAAGCGGTTGATGGAAGCCAAGCTAGCACTTCCTGCTTATGAGATGGTGCTAAAAGCAGCGCATACCTTCAACTTGCTGGATGCGCGTGGCGCGATCTCAGTTACCGAACGCGCTGCCTATATTGGTCGCATTCGTAATCTGGCCCGAGCCGTCGCCGCAGCGTATTACGCATCACGCGAGGCACTCGGCTTCCCTATGCTGGGTGATACGCGTAAAGCGGCTTGATTATCTTGCGCCTCTATCCATTCGACTATCTTCCGCTGAATATCTTCTGTTGAATACCCGCCGCATAAATATTTTCCGCTTGAATACTTGCTGCATAAGCGCCCGCTGACTGCGTGCCGAGAAGCTGCCAATGACACACACACTGCTGCTTGAATTACTTACTGAAGAGCTACCACCCAAGGCGCTGGCGCGGCTTGGGGAGTCCTTTGCTACACTGATCCGTGACGGTCTGGCCGCGCGTGATTTTCTCGAAGCGGGTGCGGTAGCGACTGCCTACGCGACACCGCGCAGACTTGCCGTGCACGTTACCGCCGTACGCAGCGCATCGCCTGACAAGCCGATTCGCGAAAAAGTTTTACCCGTCAGCGTCGCGCTCGACAAAGACGGTAATGCCAGCGCGCCGCTGCAAAAAAAATTAGCCGCCTTAGCGTCGCAGGCTGGTCGCGAAAGTATTCAACTGGCCGAGCTTGAGCGTGCTGGCGATGGCAAAGCGGAGAGTCTTTTTTTCAGCTACACCGCGCCGGGTCAGGCACTCGCCGCTGGTCTTCAGGCGACACTTGAAGAAAGTATTGGCAAGTTACCGATACCAAAGCTGATGAGCTATCAGCGCCCCGACGGCGAGACAGTTCAGTTTGTACGGCCTGTGCACGGGTTACTCGCACTGCTTGATGATCAAGTAGTACCTCTATCGATACTCGGGCTTCAGTCTGACCGCACCACGCTCGGCCATCGGTTCTTATCCGGGAAATCGCTGCTGACGATTCCGACCGCCGATCACTATGTAGATATCCTGCGTGAGCAGGGTAAAGTGATTGCATCCTTCGATCAACGTAAACAAACCATTCATAGCGATTTGCTCGCTGCTGCCGGTGATGATGACATCCTGATGCCGCCGGCGCTGTTGGATGAAGTGACTGCACTGGTCGAGTGGCCGGTGGTTTACGCATGTAAATTCGATGATGAGTTTCTGGCGGTACCACAGGAATGTTTGATTCTTACCATGCAAACCAATCAGAAGTATTTTGCGCTGACCGATAAAGCCGGCAAGCTGCGTTCGCGTTTTCTGATTGTCTCCAATATTCAAACGCCTGATCCGACCAATATCATCCGCGGCAATGAACGGGTGATTCGCCCGCGCTTGTCTGACGCAAAATTCTTTTTTGAACAAGATAGAAAGCGGCCCTTGCACGACCGCATCAGCGGCTTGGGTTCGGTGGTCTATCACAATAAGCTAGGCTCGCAAGCGGAGCGTAATGGGCGAGTTGTCGCACTAGCGGTGGCAATCGCCAAGTCGCTGGGTGCCGATGCTCAACTTGCAGAGCGCGCCGCGCTGCTATCGAAAGCAGATCTGCTGACCGACATGGTGGGCGAATTTCCCGAGCTGCAAGGAGTGATGGGCACCTACTATGCGCGCCATGATGGTGAGCATGACGAGGTGGCGACAGCCATTGGCGAGCATTACCAACCAAGATTTGCGGGTGACGCTTTGCCTTCAACGCGCACAGGTACCATCGTTGCGCTGGCCGACAAATTAGAGACGCTGGTGGGTATATGGGGAATTGGTCTGGCGCCCACCGGCGACAAAGACCCATTTGCTCTGCGTCGGCATGCGCTCGGTATCTTGCGTATGCTGATCGAGCAACAATTGAATCTGTCGCTATCACATCTGCTGGCGCTCGCAGCCGAGCCGTTCAAAGGAAATACTCACTTCGCCTCGCCTGTTAATGAGGTGATCGTTTTCCTGCATGACCGTTTGCGAGGCTTGTTACGTGATCGAGGCTACTCGCAAGATACCGTTGAAGCAGTTGTTTCTCAGGCACCGGATCGCTTGGACGACATTATCAAGCGTCTGGATGCAGTAAAAGCATTTTCAGCGCTACCGGAATCTCAATCGCTCGCTGCTGCCAACAAGCGTATCACCAATATTCTCAAGAAAAATGAGCATGCGCTCGGCGAGATCAACCCGGCACTGTTGCACGAAGCGGCTGAGCAGCGGCTGTTTGGTGCGCTGACGGATACGCGCAGCGAGGTGGATAAAGCATTCGCCGCCGGCGACTTCAGCGCGACTTTGAAAGCACTCGCCGCGCTACGCGACGATGTGGATGCATTTTTTAATGATGTGATGGTGATGGCTGAAGATACCTCGCTCCGAAACAACCGCCTCTCATTACTGAGCACCTTGCACAGCATGATGAACCGTGTTGCTGACATTTCCAAATTGGCCACCTGACGCATCTCATATGCATACACAAAAAAAGCTGGTGATTCTGGATCGCGACGGGGTAATCAATTTTGATTCTGATGAATACATCAAATCGCCCACGGAATGGCGAGCGATTCCGGGTTCACTGGAAGCGATCGCGCGCCTGAACCAAAACGGCTATCAGGTAGCGATTGCCACCAACCAGCAGGCTGTTGCGCGCGGACTGATCGATGTGCGGATGTTGAATACGATTCATCAGAAGCTGCATTTATCAGCGCTGGCAGTTGGGGCGCATATCAACGCAATTTTCTTCTGTCCTCATGCGGTTGACGAGTTCTGTGACTGCCGTAAACCGCGTCCAGGTATGCTGACCGCTATTGGTAAACGTTTTGGTGTCAGCCTTAAAGGTGTGCCGATGGTGGGCGACGCGCTACGCGATATGCAAGCAGCTTTCGAGGTCGGTTGCGCGCCGTATCTGGTTCGCACCGGGAAAGGAGAAAAGACGCTTGCAACCGGTGGCCTGCCGCCCGGGACCCAAGTGTTCAATAATCTTGCCTCGGTTGTGGAGCAACTGCTTCATACCGCGCAGCTCGCTAGCGAAACTACTGACATTGCCCGTGCGGCGCTGATACAAAAGCGCTAGATCGTGGCGCTTCGCTTTAACGTACCTGCTTCTCTCAATAGGCCATGACCCGCCCGCTGCTGTTTATCCGCTCGCTGCTATTTGCTATCCTGATCGTGATCGCGACCGTGATCTGGGCAATCGGCTGCTTTGGCTTCGTACTGCTACCGTACCGGCAGCGTTACTGGATGATCATCCGCTGGAATGTATTCATCTGCTACGCCGCGAAGTATGTGTGCGGTATTCATTGGCAGGTGAAGGGTTTTGATAATCTGCCTGATGCGCCGGTGATCTTGTTATCCAAGCACCAATCAGCGTGGGAGACAATTTTCTATTGCTGGTTGATGCCACGCCCGATGATCTTTGTTTTCAAGAAATCACTGCTGTACATTCCTTTCTTCGGCTGGGGATTAGCGATGCTACGAATGATTGCGATTGATCGCAGTCGTGGCCGTGAAGCGATGACGCAAGTGATTGAAACAGGCAAGCAGCGGCTGGATGACGGGCAATGGGTAATCATGTTTCCGGAAGGAACCCGTACCGCGGTGGGTAGTCAGGGCAAGTACAAAAGCGGTGGCGCCATTCTCGCCATCGGCACCGACACCCCGGTAGTACCGATCGCGGTCAACTCGGGAGATTGCTGGCCGCGCAATGCATTTATTAAAAAACCCGGTACCATCACTGTATCGATTGGCGCGCCGATCTCGCCACAAGGCCTGACTGCGGGCCAGCTGATGGAGAAGGTCGAGCATTGGATAGAATCCGAGATGCGGGTGATTACACCCGGCGCTTACGCGTAATAGGTATGCTGCTGAGACTGCTGATGACGTTTACCCGATTCTTCAAAAAACGAACCCCTGACCCCAACCAGCTCTCACTGGAGGCGCTTTTCAGCGATAGCGCCACTGCATCACCTGCCGCCTCGACCGTACCCGATACGCCTATTCCTGCCGGGCACCGACGTATTCAGCTCGATAATCTCAATCTTGATTATCGGCTCATACGGTCAAAGCGAAAGACCATCGGGTTTTTGATTGATGACGAAGGCTTACGCGTTAGCGCGCCGCGCTGGATCACGATCAATGAAATTGAAGGCGCTATTGCGAGCAAGCAGCAATGGATTTTCCGAAAGATCAATGAACAGCGCGAGCGCTCGGTTCGACGCTTGCAGCCCGCGATGGTTTGGCGCGATGGTGCAACCCTACCGTATTTGGGTGATGAGATCACCTTGCGCATCGCTGATTCTGCCAATCTCAGCGGCGCTTTCTTTAATGCGCAAACGCGCGAGCTGCATCTGAGCTTGCCTAGCCCAGCCAGTGAGCAGCAGCTGAAAGATCGTGTGCAAGGCTGGCTGCAGAGCGAGGCAAAGCGGATATTTGCTGAGCGGCTGACGATCTATGCCGAAAAACTCGGCGTGCACTACAAGAGCTTTGCGCTATCTTCTGCGTCGACCCAATGGGGCTCTTGTACAGCCGATGGAAAAATCCGGCTGAACTGGCGCCTGATGCATTTTGCGCTACCCAATATCGACTATGTGGTCACCCATGAGCTATGTCATCTGCGCGAGATGAATCATGGACCGCAATTTTGGGCAACGGTGCAATCCGTATTTCCTGAATTTGAGCTAGCGCGCAAGACGCTGCGTGATCATGAACCGGCATTGCTGCCAAAATTTTAAAAGCCGGATTCGTCTAAGCTCTGCAGAACATTGCTGCACGACCAAGCTGGCGAACTGCGGTAGAGACCGCTGCTGTCATGCGAGATCAGGGCGCTAGCAAGCGCGCCAACCCGACAAATTCCTCCAGACTGAGGGTCTCTGGCCGCGCTTGAGGATCAACACCTGCGGCTACGAGTTGGCGCTCGTTGAACAAGCTACCCAAGCTATTTCTGATGACCTTCCGGCGCTGCGAAAAAGCAGTCGTGACTACTTGCTCAAGAAGATGCTGCTCACACGCGAGCGGCTGCGCTATCGGTATCATGCGAACGATCGCTGAATCGACTTTGGGCTGTGGCTCAAATGCCTGTGGCGGAACGAAGAACAGCAGGCTCATCTGGTATCGCCATTGCAGCATCACCGACAGCCTGCCGTAATCACGGCCTCCGGGCTGCGCAACCATGCGCTCAACTACCTCTTTTTGCAGCATGAAGTGCTGATCAGCGACGACCTGGGCATACTGCGCCAAGTGAAACAACAAAGGGGTAGAGATGTTGTACGGTAAATTACCGACGATGCGCAGCTTACGCTGATCCGTTCGAATGTGATCAAATTCAAACTGCAGCGCATCGCCGGCATGAATATACAGCGGCTTGGCTGCAAAATTCTTTTCCAGCAGCGAGATCAGATCTCGATCGAGTTCAACCACATGCAGCTCGCGCAACTGCGCCAGCAATAGCTCGGTCATGGCACCTTTACCAGGGCCGATTTCAACCATGCAATCATCCGCAGACGGCGCAATCGCCGCGATAATCTGTTGAAGTACGCTGGCGTCGTGCAGGAAATTTTGTCCGAATCGTTTCTTCGGCAGGTGTTTCATTGGCTAGCGCGCACCATTTGGCATGCCACCCGGATCGCCTCTCGCATACTGGTCGGGTCCGCATGACCTAACCCCGCAGCAGCAAGATCCAAGGCTGTACCATGATCGACCGATGTACGAATAATCGGCAAACCCAGTGTGATGTTCACGCCATGGCCAAAGGTCGCATACTTGAGAACCGGTAAGCCTTGGTCGTGATACATCGCCAGTACGCAATCGGCATCATCTAAAAATCTGGGTTGAAATAAGGTATCTGCAGGATGAGGTCCGCTGACCTGCCAGCCTCGTTCACGCGCACGTTCGATAGCCGGCGAGATTTGCTCAATCTCCTCTCGGCCAAGATACCCGCCCTCGCCCGCATGAGGATTCAGACCGGTTACCAGAATACGAGGCTCGGCTATACCGAAGCGCGTCGTCAGATCATGATGCAGTATTGAAATCGTCGCCAATAAATGTTCAGTAGTAATGGCGGCTGGCACGTCTACCAAGGCCAGATGCGTCGTCGCCAGCGCAACACGCAGCGCACCATCATCGGTATCGCCCGCCAACATCATCACCACATGATCAGTGCCGGTGCGCTCCGCAAAGTACTCGGTATGGCCGGTAAATGGATGACCCGCGTCATTGATCGTACGCTTTTGAACCGGCGCCGTAACGATGGCATCAACCGTCCCGGCTACTGCCGCATCGATCGCCTGATCAAGCATGGCAAGCACTGCATGGCCGTTGCGTGCATCTAACTGACCTGGGCGGGGTGCTGCCGCGAGCGGCGAATCGAGCACACAGATCATGTTTTGGTGCAGCGTCAGCTCTGCAGCAGACTGAACGGTTCGCAGCACGCGGCCAGGCGCAATCAGGCTACCCAAGGCTTTCATCTGCGACGCATCACCCACCAGCAAGCAATCGGCATCGCCAACCTCGAGCGCGGCACGAAGCGCGATTTCCGGCCCGATACCGGCTGGCTCGCCGCAAGTAATCGCGATGCGCGGTCGGCTCATGATGAACTGTCCGTATTATCGAGCTGCGTCATCTACACGGTATTCGACATAGGCCCGATCACGTAGCTGCCGCAACCAATCCTCATAGGCCTCTTCCAGCTTTTGCTCGCGCAAAGCCTGCCGCGCTACCAAACGCTGGCGCTCGCGAGAGATCGCCTCGGATTTGCGTTCAAGTACCTCGATCAGGTGAAAGCCAAATGGCGACTCAATCGGCGGGCTGATCTCACCGGGTTTCAGTGAATTCATGGCGCGCTCGAACTCGGGCACGGTATCACCCGGATAAATCCAACCAAGGTCGCCGCCCTTGCTCGCCGAGCCATCATTGGAATAGAGCCGCGCCAAGTCTTCAAACGTCGCAGCATCATTTTCAAGTCGCGCCTTGAGCTCAATCAGCTTACGACGAGCCTCGGCCGCAGATACAATTTGATTCACCTTGATCAGAATATGGCGAGCGCGCGTTTGCTGCACTGTGTTGCCAGCGCCGGTATTTGCACCACCTGTCACGCGCCGACCCACCAGCTTCAGCACATGAAAGCCATTGGCGCTACGCACAAGCGGCGCCAGCTCGCCATCCTTCAGCTTATCCACTGCCTCGACAAACAGTTGCGGTAGTCGTGCCTGACTACGCCAGCCAAGCTCGCCGCCGCTTAATGCATCACCCGCGTCCGAGAAAGTTGCCGCCACCTTGGCGAACTCAGCGCCTGATTTAATCTGCTCTATCGCCTGCTCGGCACGTTTTTTACGGTCGGCGATCTGCTGTGCCGAAGCATTTTCAGGCACCCGCACTAATATTTGCGCAATACTGAGCTCTTGCAGTGTGTCTGTATTACGGGCGTTGTTAGAGGCCAGGAAGCTGTCGATCTCTGATTCGGTAATTTGAAGTTTGTTGTCAACCTCACGCTCTCGCAAGCGCTGTAGTGTAATTTCTTCACGAATCTCGTCTCGGAAACGGGCAAACGAAACACCGTCACGCTCGAGCTGGTCACGCAACGCCTGTACCGAAATACTATTTTGCTCTGCAATTCTTGCGACTGCGCGATCGAGCATCGCATCATCAACCCGAATACCGAGGTCCCGGGCCAGTTGCATTTGCGCGCGATTAATAATAAGCCGCTCAAGTAATTGCTTTTGCAGGATCTCGCGCTGAGGCAGCTGCATGTTTTGCCGGCGCATACGCTGCTCAACAATCTGTATGCGATTGTTTAACTCTCTCATCGTTATGACGTCGGTATTGACTACCGCAACAATGGCATCGACGAGCACTGGCTGACGAGCAGTACGTGTACTTTTGTCTTGTGGCTGCGCAGTCGATGCGATCAGCAGCAGCATGACCGGCGCGAGATACCGGTACCGTGAAAGAATCATTTTTGGTATGCGTTGAAAGATGATCATAACGATAAGTTGGAAAATATTCGCGAGACAGCGCGTGTGTTAAAAAATGACACCGCGTTAGCGCGCCGGCGTCACAGGCTGACCCAGCGACTGATAGCCAGGAATATTGAAGCGCAGTGCCTGCATGGGGTTGGTTCCCAGTGATGACAAACCATTGAACTCGAGTTGCAGGAAGATTGTGGTGTTGGTAGTACTGGTTGCAGTCGGTACACGCTGGCTGACCAAACGGAAAATCCAGCAATCGGCTTGATGCTCGACACCAAGCAAGGATTGACCGACGCGATTTTCGTCGAGCAAGTAGTTAATGCGGCCCACGCCATACCAGCGCGGCGCTATCGGCCACTGACCCGAGAGATCGACGAGCTCGTACTTGGTGTTGGGAATATCGGCCAAGTTACGAGAATCTCTGCGGTACTGAACATTCAATACCTTTAACGGCTCTGGTTGCCAGTACACGCCGAAATTAACACGATTGATCTCACCACGCTGCTGGTTATACTGAAAATTGGCATCTAGCCGCGTCTCTCGAGTAACGCGCCCGGTCGCCAATAACAATACATCTGATTTCTCGCCCGAATTGACAGCCGGATCGGTACCCAGCCCAACCCGAGGCTGCGAAAAGTTAAAGCGCTGAGCGATCGCCATCCGCAGACGCTCGGCGCCGTCACTTTCGAGATAGCGTGAGGTCATTGCCAGTGTCAGCTGGTTGGCATCGCCGATACGGTCATTACCGATAAAACGATTTTCGCGAAACATCATGCCGTAACTGAGATCAGCAATGGTTGAATCAAAGTTCGGGTAAAGACCACCATTCTGCTGCACATACGAGGTATAGGTGTAGTACGCCCGTGGCTCAAGCGTTTGTATCGCATCCCGACCAAAAAAACTGGCACTACGCTCGAACAGCAATCCTGAGTCGAGAGAAAACGTAGGCACAATACGACTGGGTGCCGTCATGGTCGAATTCGCGACCTGGTTCAGATTGTAGTAAGTGGCATGTGCGGACAGACTTGGCACAATAAAAGAGCCTGGTGTGCGCAAGTAGTCATAGCTTACCCGTGGATTAACGACAAGGCGGTCGCCCTGCACTGCCGTGGGGTGTGAAAAATTAGTGTACTGGTAGCCAACGTTGACATTGAACCCGTTATCGTTGAAATCGGAGTAATTCAAGTTCAGCTGCGGTAACCGCGCATACGGAATACCGATTGGCGCATTCCGGTCTTGCAGTACTTGGAAATCGGCCAGTTGCAAGGTGCCGCTCCATGGTCCGCCGGCGCTGTATGACATGGTAGCCACCTGTGACAGCAACCTGCGATTGATACCAGGACGGTCAAACACATGGCTGAACGGAAAGTCTCTCGCGTAGTCATTATCCGAGACTGCATTGTAATCAACAGCTAAACCAACGCCGGGATACAGATTTTGATTATGACGTGCACTGACAGCGTACCGACTGCGGTTTGCGTAATCGGCGTCGTTCATGAACTCGAAACGAGTTTCACCCGCAAACTCACGCTCCAGATACCGTGCGTCGGCACCAAGCATCAGACCACGGGTCGACATGAACCGCGGGAACAGCGTTAGATCACGGTTTGGCGCAATATCCCAGTAATAAGGAACGGTCAGCTGAAGACCGGTATTGGTCGAGGTAGTGAGCGTTGGCGCCAGAAAGCCTGATTTTCTACCCTCGGTCAATGGAAAAGAAATGCTTGGTGTGCCGGCCACCGGCACACCCTTGAACACCAGCACGGCGTTGCGGGCTTGTCCGATACCCGCGCCATCATCCAGAGTCAGCTTACTGGTTTTTAAATACCAGTCAGGATCAGGTCCGTTACAGGTGGTGTAGACCCCATTGGAAATAGTCGCTACATCTTCGGATTCGAAGTCAATACGCTCGGCATGGCCTTGTGCGTTTCGCTTCAGTAAGCGGTAGACGATACTGTCCATGTAGCCGATGCCGGTGTCCAGCTTCAGCTTCAGTGTATTGCCATTAAAACGGTCACCGGCACGCAAGACTCTCACGTCGCCATCTGCCTCGACTCTGTCATCAATAATGTCGTAATACACCTGATTCGCATTGACCACTGTTTGGCCACGCGTCACCTCTACTTGCCGCTGTAACCGAACCTCGCGATCGGGACGTCCGGTGAGTTGCTCTCCTTCGATGATCGTTGGCGCATCGTCCTGACTGAGCTTGTCTGCCAACCAATTCTGCTGTGCATGTCCCGGGCGAGCGAACACAGCGAGTACACACGCGGCCAGCGCGGTACGCAGAAAAAATTGGCAAGAAGCGGAGTTGGATCGCCGGATCATGGGGGCAAATTCAGTGTTAGGCGCCGCCGGCGCGTGGCGAATCCATTATTATAGGGGAACTCGTTAGCCGCCCAAGCCCCGATGGCGGCGGAGTTTCGCAACCTCGCCCGCGATGAATACCCCCGCACATGAAGATATCCGCCGGTCGCAGCTGTATGACTGGCTTGCTCAAGTTGATACACCCAAAACTATGCCGGATAGCCTGCGCCCGGCCTCCGCAGATGCCAGCTTTCGACGCTACTTTCGAGTAGACACCGCCGATGGCAAAACGCTGATCGCGATGGATGCGCCGCCGCCGCAGGAAGACGTCAGACCCTTTGTACATGTCGCGCGATTATTTGCCGATACAGGCGTTACCGTGCCGGATATCCTTGCGCAAGATGTCGAGCGAGGCTTCCTGCTGCTAACTGATCTCGGCAGCACTACCTATCTCAAGCAGCTGAATCCGGACACGGCGCACAAGCTGTATATCGATGCCATCGAAGCGCTGGTGCAGCTCCAGGCGCATAGCGCGCCGGGGAAGCTACCGGAGTACGATCGCGAGCTACTACAGCGCGAGCTGATGCTGTTCCCGGATTGGTATCTGAGCAAGCATCGGCATGCGACGCTCGATGATCAACAGCGCGCGGATCTCGATCGTGTGTTCGACACACTGCTCGCTAACAACCTCGCCCAAGCACAAGTGTATGTGCATCGTGATTACCACTCGCGTAACCTGATGGTGCTACCAACCGGTAACCCCGGCATTTTGGATTTTCAAGATGCAGTGTATGGACCCATCACCTACGATTTGGTCTCACTGCTACGTGATGCCTATATTGAGTGGGATGAGGAGATGGTGCTCGATTGGGCGGTCCGTTACTGGGAGCGTGCGCGTAGCGCAGGGCTACCGGTTTCATCTGACATTGACATGTTTTATCGCGACTTTGAGTTCATGGGTCTGCAACGTCACCTCAAAGTACTTGGGATTTTTGCGCGTCTTTATCACCGCGATGGCAAAGATGGCTATCTGAACGACATACCGCTGGTCATGCACTATGTTCGGAAGACTGCCTATCGCTATAAAGAATTTTCGCCCCTGATCAGGCTGCTTGATACCTTGGAAGAAAAGCAGACAGGCGTGGGCTACACCTTCTGACATGAAGGCCATGATCTTCGCCGCAGGTCGGGGTGAGCGCATGCGGCCACTGACTGACACCTGCCCCAAGCCATTACTGACAGTGCGTGGTCGGCCGTTGATTGTCTGGCATATCCTTAACTTGGTACGTGCAGGTCTGACCGAGATCGTGATTAATCATGCGCACCTGGGTCACATGATTGAAGAGGTACTCGGTGATGGCAGCCGGTACGGAGCCAACATTGTTTACTCTGCAGAAGGCACAGCGCTAGAAACGGCGGGTGGTATTGCCAAGGCACGACATCTGCTGGGTGAAGCGCCTTTCGTTGCGGTTGCCGGCGACATCTATTGCCCGCACTTTGATTTCAGCAAAGTGAAAGATGTGCTTGAAGAAAGCGACCCATGGGGCAAAGCGTACGCTGCTAGCCAACGTGATCTCGGGTGGCTCTATCTGGTGAAAAATCCTGCGCATCATCCCGCGGGGGATTTTGCACTCGCAAACTTTTCTATTACGAATGATGGTGAGCCACGCTATACCTTCTCCGGTATTGGCGTCTATCGCCCGGAGCTGTTCGATGCCATCACCCCCGGCGACAGCGCCAAGCTAGCACCCATCCTGCGGGAATTCGCCGATAAGGGCAAAATCGGGGGCGAGGTCTACCGTGGCGACTGGACCGATGTCGGTACCATTGAGCGCCTGGAGCAATTGAACGCACCATTGAAAGCAGGATCATGACTGTGACAAGCTTTGCCCGTAGGCGCACTGCGCTGCTTGAAAAAATGCATGCGCAAGGCGGCGGGGTGGCGATTATCCCAACCGCGCCTGAAGTGATGCGCAATGCCGATGCCGACTACCCGTACCGGCACGACAGCTATTTCTACTATCTCACCGGCTTCCCCGAGCCCGAGGCCACACTGGTACTGATCGCAGGTGCGCAAAACCAATCGATTCTGTTCTGTCGCGACAAGAACGAAGAGCGGGAGATTTGGGATGGCTACCGCTACGGACCAGCCGGTGCAAAAGAAGCGTTTGGTTTTGATAGCTGCTTCACCATTGACAGCATCGATACCGAGTTACCCAAGCTGATGGCGAATGCGCCCGCACTGTTTTATGCACTCGGCAGCCAGGCCAAGTTAGACGAACAAATCCAACGCTGGCTAAACACGGTACGTGCTCAGGTGCGTGCGGGTATTAGTGCGCCTGGTGCTGCATTTGATATTCGTGCCATGCTGAATGAGATGCGCTTGATCAAAGATGCGCATGAGATCGCAACCATGCAGCGTGCCGCAGATATCGCTGCCGATGCGCACGCGCGTGCCATGCGCTGCGCCAAGCCGGGTTTGCGTGAATATCATCTCGAGGCCGAGCTACTGCATGAGTTTCGTCGCAATGGTTCGCAGTTTCCTGCTTACGGTTCTATCGTGGCCACTGGCGCTAATGCCTGTGTGCTCCACTATCGCGCCGGCGATGCTGAACTGCGTGATGGCGATTTAGTATTAATCGATGCCGGCTGCGAACTCGACAGCTATGCATCCGACATTACCCGAACATTTCCAGCGAATGGAAAATTCAGTGGCCCGCAAAAAACGCTGTATGAGATCGTCCTAGACGCACAACGCGCTGCGATTCAGGCCACCGGCCCGGGCAAGCGCTTTATCGACGGGCATGAGGCGGCGGTTCGCGTACTGGCGCAGGGCATGCTGGATACCGGCTTACTGAACAAAGACAACGTCGGTACGCTGGATGATGTGATCGCCAATGACAGTTATCGCCAGTTTTATATGCACCGAACCGGTCATTGGTTGGGTATGGATGTGCATGATGTTGGTGATTATCGTGATCCCGCAGTCTCAGCCACTGAAAAACCGTCGCGCACCCTGGTGCCGGGCATGGTGCTGACGATTGAGCCGGGTATATATGTGCGTCCGGCAGAAGGTGTGCCCGAAGCATTCTGGAACATCGGCATTCGTATCGAAGATGATGCGCTTGTCACCGCCGAGGGATGCCACATCCTGACGCACAAAGCACCCAAAACCATCGACGACATCGAAGCGTTGATGCGCGGCTGATCATGCGCACCGAGATCGACATCGCGATTGTCGGTGGTGGCCCCGTGGGGCTGTCACTGGCTGCGATGTTGGTTGCGCAGGGCATCGATCCCGGCAAGCTCGCAGTTATTGATGCCAAGCCGGTGGCAGCGGCTACCGCTGATCCACGATCGATTGCTTTATCGTATGGAAGCCGCGAGCTCTTGTCGACGATTTCTGGCTGGCCAGCAGCTGCAACGCCCATCACGCAGATTCATGTCTCCCGTCGTGGCAGTTTTGGTCGCACACTCATTCGCAGCCAAGACTATCAGCTACCCGCGCTCGGCTATGTTTGCCGCTATGGCGATCTTGTTCAATCACTCGACCGTGCTATGCCGTCAGGCTTGGAGGTTTTGCGACCCGTCTCGGTAAGCAGCTTTCAAGGTCTTGCTGAGCGCGTGCTGCTATCGCTGTCGGATGGGCGAGAGGTGAGCGCCTCGGTGGTGGTGCAAGCAGAAGGTGGCGTATTCAGCGAGCAAACGCCCAAGGCACAGCGTCGTGATTACGCCCAAATCGCTATTACCGCTGACGTCCATTCCGCTACGCCACCGCCCGGTCGGGCGTTTGAACGCTTCACTGCTGAAGGACCGCTCGCATTACTCCCGCAAGGTGAAGACTATGCCATGGTGTGGTGCGTTGCGCCTGATACTGCCGAGCGCCTGCTTGCGACGGATGACGCAGGTTTTTTGGCTGAACTGCAGGGTATGTTTGGTCAGCGCGTTGGCACTTTCACGAAGCTTGGTCAGCGCTTTCACTACCCCTTGGGTTTGAATGCCCAACCGAAAACGCAAGACCGAATCATCGCGATTGGCAACGCAGCGCAAACACTCCACCCCGTCGCGGGGCAAGGATTAAATTTAGGTCTGCGTGATGCAGCAGTGCTGGCGAAAATGTTGGCTCGAGACCCATCACCGACAACACTGACAAGATTTGAGCAATCGCGCCAGCCTGACAGAACAACGACGATACGTCTTACTGATGCAATGGCACGCGTGTTTGCGAATGACTCAGACCGTTCACCATCACAACAGCTGCTGGGGTTGTCTTTAGGCTTGCTGGATTTCGTCCCGCCAGCAAAACGTATGCTGGCGGAACAGATGATGTACGGTTGGCGTTGATGCCAGCGCTACCAATAACGCCAGCGACATTTTGCAAAAATCTAAAAAGCCTTTGACAAAATGAGCGAAGCGTGCGCTGGCTAGGCGGGGGTGCCGAAGACAGTACTCGACGTACGGCAAGGCACCACCAACAACGCCAGCGACATTTTGTTACAGGCGTTAGATGGCCTTGACCATGTCTTCAATAACCTTCTTCGCATCACCAAACACCATCATGGTCTTGTCGAGGTAGAACAATTCATTGTCCAAACCGGCGTAACCTGAGGCCATCGAGCGCTTGTTCACGATAATGGTCTTTGCCTTGTACGCCTCGAGAATCGGCATGCCAGCGATCGGCGAATTAGGATCTTTGGCAGCGGGGTTGACCACATCGTTGGCACCCAGCACCAGCACCACGTCAGCCTGACCGAATTCGCTGTTGATGTCTTCCATCTCAAAGACCTGGTCATAAGGCACCTCAGCTTCAGCCAGCAGCACGTTCATGTGCCCAGGCATACGCCCTGCCACCGGGTGGATCGCGTATTTCACGGTTACGCCCTTGTCAGTCAGCTGATCGGTCAGCTCTTTCAGCGCATGCTGTGCACGCGCCACTGCCAAGCCGTAGCCGGGAACGATGATCACCGTCTCTGCATGGGTCATCACGAACGCCGCGTCATCTGCAGAGCCCGCTTTCACGTTGCGCTGCTGCTGACCACCCGCACCACCGCCGGATACCTCGCCACCAAAGCCGCCGAGAATCACGCTGAAGAACGAGCGATTCATTGCTTTACACATGATGTACGACAGAATCGCGCCAGACGAGCCCACCAATGAACCGGCAATGATCAGCATCGAGTTGTTGAGTGAGAAGCCAATGCCCGCCGCTGCCCAGCCGGAGTAGCTGTTCAGCATCGACACCACCACAGGCATGTCGGCACCGCCAATCGGGATGATGATCAGCACACCGAGCACAAAGGCAATTGCCGTCATCACCAGGAAAGGCGTCCACGCAGGATCAGCACCGTCGGCGACAACAAACATCATGCCTGCTCCGACCATCACGACTGCCATCAGCAGGTTAACCATGTGCTGACCGGGGAAAACCACCGGCGCGCCCTGAAATAAACGGAACTTGAAGGTACCTGCAAGCTTGCCGAAAGCGATGACCGAGCCTGAGAAAGTGATCGCACCCACAAAGGTACCGATAAACAGTTCAAGACGATTACCAAACGGGATCGGGTCAGTCGCGCTGGCGACAATGCCGAATGCTGTTGGCTCAGACACCGCAGCAACTGCAATACATACAGCGGCCATGCCGATCAGCGAGTGCATCGCCGCAACCAACTCCGGCATCTTGGTCATTTCAACGCGCTTGGCCAGCACAGCGCCGATGCCGCCACCGACAACGAGCGCGCCGAGCAGCAAGCCGAAACCGCTTCCGGGAGTTGTTGCTTCAGCTTGCAGCTTCATGATCAGCGCCACTGTGGTGAGTGCGGCAATCGCCATGCCGGTCATACCAAACGCGTTACCGCGTCTGGCAGTGGCGGGATGCGACAAACCCTTCAGCGCCTGAATGAAACAGATCGAGGCGATCAGATACAACAAAGTGACAAGATTCATGCTCATGGAATTACGCCCCTTCCTTGTTCTGCGCCTTGGGCTGTTTTTTCTTGAACATTTCCAGCATCCGCTGCGTCACTAAAAATCCACCGAAGACATTCACCGCTGCCAGCGCAACCGCCAACGTACCCATGAACTGACCAACCGGGCCGGTGGTGAGTGCTGCGGCCAGCATGGCACCCACAATGATGATGGCTGACACCGCATTGGTCACGGCCATCAGCGGCGTATGCAAGGCCGGCGTTACCGTCCAGACTACGTGATACCCGACGTAGATCGCCAAGACAAAAATAATGAGGTTGGTGATGGTGTAGCTAACTTCCATGATGTCCTCTGCTAGTAGCTTTACTTTTTTATTCCGGAGACACGATTACTGCCATCTACGAATACGATCTTGGGCTGGTGATCCACAACCATTGCTTCGCTCATGGGAGCGTACGTACAAATAATCAGCAAATCACCACGTTGCGCTAGGCGCGCTGCCGCGCCATTAAGGGAGATCTCACCACTAGCGCGCTTCCCTTTGATCGCGTAAGTGGAGAAGCGCTCGCCATTGCTGACGTTGTACAAATCGATCTTTTCGAATTCTCGAATGTCAGCAGCGTCGAGCAGATCTTCATCGATCCCACACGAGCCTTCGTAATCCAATACACACTCGGTTACCGTAGCGCGATGAATCTTCGCGCGCAGCATGATTCTTTCCATTGCCGTACACCGCCGTTGTTACTTGCGAAGTACCGCGCCGCCATGGCACACCAAAGTCGCAGCGATGATTTCATCAGCCTGATCGATGGTGAGCTTGGCGTCTTTGTCGAAGATCAGCTTCAGAAAATCGAGCACGTTACGGGCGTACAGCGCTGAAGCATCAGCCGCGCACAGTGCAGGAAGATTCGCCTCACCAATGATGTGAACGCCATGCTTGACCACGGTCTTGCCAAGCTCAGAGAGTTCACAATTACCACCCTGCTCGACTGCCATATCCAGAATGACCGAACCCGGCTTCATCGCCTTGACTGTGTCTTCGCCAATCAGCACAGGTGCCTTGCGGCCGGGGATCAAAGCGGTGGTGATGATGATATCGGCCAGCTTGGCACGCTCATGCACCAGCGCAGCTTGACGTTTCATCCAAGCTTCCGGCATTGGCCGCGCGTAGCCACCTGTGCCTTGCGCGATCTCGCGCTCTTCGTCGGTCTCGTAAGGCACGTCGATAAATTTTGCGCCGAGTGACTCCACCTGCTCTTTGACCGGTGGGCGCACATCGGATGCCTCAATCACCGCGCCAAGACGCTTGGCAGTCGCAATCGCCTGCAAACCAGCGACGCCAACACCCATGATCAACACCCGCGCCGCTTTCACGGTACCGGCTGCAGTCATCAGCATTGGGAAGAAGCGCTGATACAGGTTGGCCGTCATCAGCACCGCTTTGTAGCCGGCGATGTTCGCTTGCGAGGACAACACATCCATCGACTGCGCGCGAGTGATACGCGGCACCGCTTCCAGTGCAAAAGAGGATAGTCCGGATGACGCCATCGCCGCGATACCTTCGGCATCAAACGGGTTCAGCATACCTACCAGCACAGCGCCGGATTTCATCAGCGCCCGCTCCTCTGCCGAAGGCGCACGAACTTTCAGCACAATCTCGCTGCCGAGCGCATCTGCAGCAGAGCCGATCTCTGCGCCCACTGCCGCGAATGCATCATCTGGCAGGCTGGCTGGAACGCCAGCACCGGATTGAACGACGACCTTGTGTCCGGCGGCGATCAGCTTCTTGATCGTTTCCGGCGTGGCAGCAACTCGCGTTTCGCCCTGACGGGTCTCGGCTGGAATGCCGATTCTCATGGTGTTCTCCACATTGAAAATGAATGGCGCCAGACGCCAGCATAAAAAACCGGGCGCCGATGCGACATCCGCACGTTAGGACTTTGGTAAGGAAAGGCGTTGCCGACGAATGGGCAGGCCCAGGTTGCTTCGTCGAAAAAAGGGGCAAAGATACTATTGATCGGGATTTTTCGCAACGCACCAATATTTTGGCTTGTTTACTGCGATTTCAGGCGGCACGGCCCCGATATCACATGCACAAAACAGTAGAATCAGGGCTTTTGAAGGACGCTATGTCATCAATTTGGAAACCGTCGGTCACGGTGGCCGCCATCATCGAGCGTGATCAGCGCTTTCTATTGGTCGAAGAGCAGACCCCAGAAGGCATCAAATTCAACCAGCCCGCCGGCCATCTCGACCCAGGTGAATCTTTGCTTACGGCGGCTGCACGAGAGGCGCTGGAAGAAACCGCGCATGAATTTATTCCCGACGCACTAGTGGGCGTTTATTTGTCGCGCTATCTATCAAGCCGTATGAATGAAGACGTGACCTACCTGCGCTTTGCCTTCGCAGGCGCCTTGGGCGCATTGCATGATCGTGCGCTGGACGACGGTATTTTGCGTACGGTATGGATGTCGTACCAGGAGATATTGGCAACCCGGGAAAAACATCGCAGCCCGCTGGTATTAAAGTGCGTTGAAGACTACCTTGCCGGGCAGCGCTTCCCGCTATCAGTGATGTTCACCCATCCAAGCATTCACCTCGCGAGCCATGACTAAAGCGCGCGTCGTGTTGGGTATGTCCGGAGGCGTTGATTCCTCCGTCGCCGCTTGGCTGCTCAAGCAACAGGGCTATGAGGTCATTGGCCTGTTCATGAAAAACTGGGAAGACGATGACGATGACGAGTACTGCTCGACACGGCAAGACTGGATCGATGCCGCCAGCGTAGCTGACGTGGTCGGTGTTGATATCGAAGCCGTAAACTTTGCCAGCGAGTACAAAGACCGCGTCTTCGCCGAATTTCTGCGCGAGTACGAGGCGGGGCGAACGCCTAACCCGGATGTGCTGTGCAATGCTGAAATCAAATTCAAAGCATTTTTGGATCATGCACTTCAACTCGGCGCCGACCACATCGCGACTGGTCATTACGCACGAGTGCGCGAGCGAGATGGCCAATTCGAGCTGCTGAAGGCCATTGATACGAGCAAAGACCAGAGCTATTTTCTGCACCGGCTGACTCAGTCGCAGCTATCACGCACCCTTTTCCCGCTCGGGGAACTGCATAAATCAACGATACGCAGCATCGCGGATGAGCTGCGGCTGCCGAATGCACGCAAAAAAGATTCCACCGGTATCTGCTTCATTGGCGAGCGGCCATTTCGCGCCTTTCTCAACCGCTACCTCTCGTTCAAACCGGGGCCCATGAAAACCCCGGAGGGCGATATCGTTGGTGAGCATGTCGGTCTGTCGTTTTACACCCTCGGGCAGCGCAAAGGCATAGGACTAGGCGGGCAGCGCGCGCATCGCGATGACGATGGCAAGCACGCGCCCTGGTATGTGGCGCGCAAAGATGTCGCGACCAACACCTTGGTGGTTGTACAAGGCCATGATCATCCTTGGTTACTGTCATGTGATGTGGTCGCAGGGCAGATGAGCTGGGTTGCCGGCACACCCCCTGAAGACATGCAGCTGCATGCCAAAACCCGCTACCGGCAAGCGGACGCCTCGTGCGCGTTGCGCGCCAACGGCGGGAATCAGGCCCGATTACAGTTTGAGCAAGCGCAATGGGCGGTCACGCCCGGGCAATCGGCTGTGCTTTACCAAGGCGATATCTGCCTGGGAGGCGGCATCATCGAGCACACCCTGGCTAGCTAAGATCGCGTCGGTCCTGAGCGCTTAGCCGCCCCACCCGAAAATAAAACTTGCACTCTTCCGTAGATTCGCCAATAATCTAAACGCGAATCGTTCTCATTTAAATTTAACAACTTTGCGACGCCCGGCTCAGGGCGAACCGGCAAAGTGATTATGCGGAGGGGCGTCACCATGATCGTTTGCGTCTGCCACAACGTGTCCGACAAGGCCATCCGTCGTGCGCTCGATAGCGGCGCCAAATCCCTGAGCGACATCCAGCAGCAACTGAACGTCGGCACCTGCTGCGGTAAGTGCACCGAGTTCGCCAGCACACTCGTACGCGCCCACATTGAAGACGTTCAGTACACCGAGGTCCGACGCTTCATCGCGGTATAAGCACCGCACACCCTCATCGCGCCTCAAGTACCACACACCCTCATCGCGGCGTAAGCGCCGCACACCCTCAGCGCATCCGTTAATGCGTGTATGCGAATGAGGATGATTCCTACTAACAAAATGCATCACCCTCGATAACAAAAATCGCTTGCTGGGTTACCATCGCGCATCTTAATTTTCTTGCGCGAGGTATCCATGAAGGGCGACCCAAACGTTATCAAGCTACTGAATGATCAGCTGACGAATGAATTGACTGCAATTAATCAGTATTTTCTTCACTCGCGCATGTATCGGCATTGGGGCTTCGAAAAGCTCGGCAAAAAAGAATATGAGGAATCCATCGGCGAGATGAAACACGCCGACAAGCTGATTGAGCGCGTTCTGATGCTGGATGGTTTGCCCAACCTGCAAGCGCTTCATAAGCTAATGATTGGCGAAACCGTGCCCGAGATTCTGAATTGCGATCTGCAACTCGAGCTCGTCTCTCAGAAAACGCTGAAAGAAGGTATCTCGGTGTGCGAACAGGCGCGCGACTATGTTTCGCGAGAGCTGTTCGAGATGATCCTCGACGATACTGAAGAGCATATCGATTGGCTTGAGACACAGATCGAACTGATCGAGCAAGTGGGCCTGCAAAACTATCTGCAGTCGCAGATGGGTGATGCCTAAGCGACAGCGTTTTTAGAATATGCTGCAAAACAAAAAGGAGCCCCGGTGGCTCCTTTTTTATTGGACGCTTGAGTCAGTCTAGGGCGGTTATGATTTTTTATACTCGTGCTTTTTTGTTCAACGCTTGAGTCATTCTCAGGCGATTGGCACCGTCTCTTTGAATGAGGGGCGCTCGGATAATTTATCAAACAAGCGCGCCAAATTCGGGTGCTCACCACGCCAATCGATTTCCGGGAAACGAAACGCAATCCATCCCAAGGTACATCCTGTAGCAACATCAGCCAGCGAGAACTGCTTGCCCGCACAAAACGGATGATCGCCTAAGGCCAAAGCCATCGCACGCGTTCCATGCCGTACTTTATCGAGCTGACGCTGAACCCAGGCCTCACTCTGCTGCGCCGGTGGCCGTTGAATGCGCTCCAATCTCGCCAAAATACCTGCATCAGCCACACCATCCGCAAGCGCCTCCCAAACTTTGATACTAGCGCGCTCGCGTCCAGCTGCAGGGATCAGCTTCCCAACCGGTGACATGGTGTCGAGGTACTCCACGATGACGCGTGAATCGAACATCGCGCCGCCGTCTTCCATCACCAGGCAGGGCACTTTGCCTAGCGGGTTGGATTGGAAAATCGTGGTGTCGGCAGACCAGACATCCTCCAATACCAACTCATAGTCGAGCTTCTTCTCCAACATCACCACACGCACTTTGCGCACATAGGGACTCGCCAGCGAACCAATCAGCTTCATCGCGGATATCACTCAAGGAATAGGCAAAAATTATATCATTGGCAAAATTTTTCGCGATGACCGGAGTGATAGAATCGCCCGCGACGTCAATCCCGCCTGGCCCAAGCAGCCACCCCACCCAATGCCACTCACCGAACTCTCGGCCCTGTCACCACTCGACGGGCGTTATGCCAGTAAAACCGATGCACTACGGCCGATTTTGTCCGAAGCCGGCTTCATGCACCACCGCGTGAAGGTGGAGATCGCCTGGTTGTTGGCACTGTCGGAAGTGGGATTGGGCGAGTTAAAACCATTCAGCGCCGCATCCAAAAAACATCTGGAAAAACTGGCTACCGATTTCAGCGAGCAAGACGCTGCGCGCATCAAAGCGATTGAGGCCACCACCAATCATGATGTCAAAGCCGTGGAGTATTGGCTCAAAGAAAAAGTGCAAGGGAACCCAGAACTGGTTGCAGCCTCCGAGTTCATTCACTTTGCCTGTACCTCGGAAGATATCAACAATACCTCGCACGGCATGATGCTGAATACCGCACGTACATCGGTATTGCTGCCCGCACTCGATCGGCTGATCGCTCGTCTCACCGAGATCGCCCACCAGCACGCCGACATGCCCATGATGTCCCGCACCCACGGACAACCCGCCAGCCCGACCACCATGGGTAAAGAGATCGCGAATGTCGTCGCGCGCCTGCGTCGCGCGCAGCACGCCATCGCGGCCGTCGAAATACTGGGCAAAATGAACGGCGCAGTCGGTAACTACAATGCGCACCTGTCGGCTTACCCCGAGATCGACTGGCAAGCATTTTCACGTCAGGTTGTAGAGCAACGACTTGGTTTACGCTTTAATCCGTACACGATACAAATCGAACCGCACGACTACATCGCAGAGTTGTTTGATGCGATTGCACGTGCCAACACTATCCTGATCGACCTTTGCCGTGACGTGTGGGGTTACATCTCGCTCGGTTTTTTCAAACAAAAAACTAAGGCTGGTGAGATTGGTTCCTCCACCATGCCGCATAAAGTTAATCCGATTGATTTTGAAAACGCCGAGGGTAATCTCGGGATGGCTAATGCAGTTCTGCGGCACATGGCGGAGAAGCTGCCGATTTCTCGCTGGCAGCGCGATCTGACGGATTCAACCGTGCTCAGAAACATCGGCATAGGCTTTGGCTACACACTGCTGGCCTATGACAGCTGCTTGCGCGGCTTAAATAAACTCGAGGCCAATCCGGCACGCATGGCCGAAGATCTGGATCAAAACTGGGAAGTGCTGGCCGAGCCCGTGCAAACCGTGATGCGTCGCTACGGCATTGAAAATCCGTACGAGCAACTGAAAGAACTCACTCGCGGCAAAGGCATCTCGCAAGCGGCATTGCATGAGTTCATTCAAAGTCTTTCGATACCGCAGGATGCCAAAGATCGCCTGCTGGCGATGACACCAGCGACTTATATTGGGCTCGCCGCGCAATTGGCGAAAGATATTTGAGAACGCCGATAGGCGAGACCAACAACGCCGTTGTTTTCTAGAGAAGAGCGAAGCTGTTCATAAAACGTCGCTGGCTAGGCGGGCGCGTCGAAGACAGTACTTGACGTACGGCGAGACGCGACCAACAACGCCAGCGACGTTTTTGAACAGCTTTAGACAACAGCGCCGTCGGTGTCGTCCTTAGGCTTGACTGGTTTCAACAAATCTTCCCGCTTCACACCTAACCACATCGCCACTGCGGCGGCAACGAACACCGACGAGTAAATGCCGAACAAAATGCCGATGGTGAGTGCCAACGCAAAATAGTGCAGCGTTGGCCCACCAAAGATCAACATGGACAGCACCATCAACTGCGTTGATCCGTGCGTGATCACGGTACGTGAGATCGTGCTGGTGATCGCATGATTCAGCACCTCGGGCGTTTCCAACTTACCGAAGCGACGGTCGCGGAAGGTTTCGCGTACCCGATCAAACACCACCACCGATTCATTGACTGAATAACCTAGCACCGCCAGCACCGCAGCTAGCACGGTAAGCGAAAACTCCCACTGGAAGAATGCAAAAAATCCGAGAATAATGATCACGTCGTGCAGGTTGGCGATGATCGCAGCTACCGCAAATTTCCACTCGAAACGAAACGCCAGGTAGATCATGATGCCGACCACCACAAAGGCCAGTGCGGTCAGGCCATCATGCGCCAGCTCTTCCCCAACCTGAGGCCCTACAAACTCCACGCGTTGCAAGGTCACGGAAGCATCCGCTGCTTTCAAAGCCTCGATCACCTTGGTGCTTACTTGCGCAGAGCTGGCACCCCCCTGTAGCGGCAAACGGATCAGTACATCTTGCGCAGTGCCGAAGCTCTGCACCTGACTGTCTGCGTAACCCAATCCGGTCACGGTTTTACGAATCGCCTCGAGGTCAGCGGGTTTGGTATACGCCACCTCCATCACGGTACCGCCGGTGAACTCGATCGACAGATGCAAACCCTTCGCTAGCAGAAAAAATACCGCGGCCACAAATGTCAGCGCCGATATGGCGTTGAATACCAACGCGTGGCGCATGAAGGGGATGTCGCGCTTAATCCGGAAAAATTCCATAGTGGTCTCCTTGGTCGCGGCGAATTATTCGCTCGGCTTCCAGACTTGTCCGATCGAGATACTGGTGAGTTTCTTGCGTCTGCCGTACCAGAGGTTGGCGAGGGCACGCGCCACCACCACTGCCGAAAACATCGACGTCAAAATACCGAGGCAGTGCACCACCGCAAAACCGCGAATCGGCCCCGATCCAAAAATCAGCAGCGCGAGCCCGGCAATCAACGTGGTCACGTTCGAATCGAGGATGGTGGCCCACGCGCGCTCGAAGCCGGCGGCAATCGATGCCTGAGGCGTATTCCCGTTGCGCAGCTCTTCACGGATACGCTCATTGATCAGTACGTTGGCGTCAATCGCCATACCCAGCGTGAGCGCAATCGCCGCAATACCGGGCAGCGTCAGAGTCGCCTGCAGCAGCGACAGCAATGCAATCAGCAGCATTACATTGACTGCCAGCGCAAACATGCTGAACGCACCAAAGATCAGGTAGTACAGCATCATGAACACGGCGATTGCAGCGAAGCCGTACAGCGTTGAGTTGAACCCCTTGGCGATGTTTTCAGCGCCCAGTTGCGGGCCGATAGTACGCTCTTCAATAATTTCCATCGGCGCAGCCAACGAGCCCGCGCGCAACAGAAGTGCCAAGTCACTCGCAGCGGCGGGCGACTCCATGCCGGTAATCTGGAAGCGCGAGCCTAGTTCATCACGAATGCTAGCTACGGTGAGTACCTCGCCCTTGCCCTTCTCAAACAGCACAATCGCCATCAACTTGCCGATCTTGTTGCGAGTGGCTTCGCGCATTTTGCGGCCACCGTCGCCGTTCAAGTCGATACCGACCGCCGCCTGCTGGTTCTGGTCAAATGCCGCACCCGCGTTGGAAATATATTCACCGGTAATTACCGGATCTTTGTACAGCACCACCGGCGCGCCCTTGCCTACTTTGAACAACTCCGAGCCTGGCGACACGACAGCGCTCTCCTCGGTACCACGCTGCACTGATTCATCGACCATGCGCACCTCGAGTGTCGCGGTGCGGCCAATAATGTCTTTGGCGCGCGAGACATCTTGCACACCAGGCAGCTGCACCACGATACGGTCGGCACCTTGGCGCTGGATCACTGGTTCGGCTACGCCCAGTTCGTTCACGCGTTTTGATAGCGTGGAGATATTTTGCTGCACCGCCTCTTCAAGCGTTTGCTTGATCGCTGCAGGGCTTAAGCGGGCGACCAGCTTCAAGCCTTCGGCATCTTGCTGCTCGAGCAGAGCAAGTTCCGGCATTTGTGTGCTGAGCGCGGCATTGGCAGCATCCAAGGTCTCGCGATCTCGAAAGCGAACCTCCACCACATCACCGAGCCGCGCTATGCCAGCGAAGCGCAGTTTTTTCTCGACCAGGGTTGCGCGAATCGCGAGTTGAGTTGATTGAATACGCTTGGCGGCTACCGCTCGGGTATCGACCTGCATCAAGAAATGCACACCACCACGCAAATCCAACCCAAGATACATCGGCAAAGCGTGCAGCGATTGCAACCACGACGGCGTATTTGGCAGCAAATTAAATGCCACCAAATAAGAAGGATCGGCCGGGTCTTTGTTGAGCGCTTGCTCAATAGCTGTTTTCGCCTTGAACTGCAAATCAGTACTAGCAAAACGCACGCGTACAGTACCGTTATTGCCAAGGTCTTCGAAAAATGCGCTCTCGGCACGTACGCCGGCGCTCGCGAGCGCTTGCTGGACTCTGCCGACCGCATCCGGGCCAAGCTTGAGCGTTGCTTTCGCGCTGCTGATTTGAACTGCGGGTGACTCGCCGAAGAAGTTGGGCACGGTATACAGCACGCCCATGGCCAGTACCAGTGCGATCAGCAAATATTTCCAGAGAGGGTAACGGTTCATGGCGAGCCACGTTAAATGAAAAAATCCGGCAACGGGTGCCGGACTGGAAGCACGATATTGTTTTACAAGGTCTTGATCGTGCCTTTGGGCAGTAGCAGCGTTACTGCAGCTTTTTGCAGAATAATTTCAGTGCCCTCTGCAATCTCGATCGTAATGTAGGCATCGCCCACCTTGGTCACGCGGCCAACGACACCGCCTGCGCTGACAATTTCATCGCCCTTGCCAAGAGCATCGATCATGGCCTTCTGTTCTTTCTGACGCTTCATCTGTGGACGAATCATCAGAAAATACAAGACCACGAACATCAGGATGATCGGTAGCAGGCCTAGCAGACCACCACCGGCGCCGCCGCCCGTTGCCGCGGCCTGCGCATATGCGTTTGAAATGAACATGAATGGCTCCTGCTAACAAACCGTCGATTTTAACATCGGCGCCTAGGCTGACGTACCCGGCTGCGCTCGGCGCCATGGCGGCGTCAGCCGGCAAAAACACGGCCACGGCAATCGCTTAGGGTGTCGCTACTGGCTAGATACCGCGCGCACGATCAGCGGCAAATCTGGCTCGAAACGCCCCAAACTGCTCGGCTTCGATGCTGGCGCGGACCTCGCGCATCAGTTGCAGGTAATAATGCAAGTTATGCAAGGTATTCAGTCGCGCGCCGAGAATCTCACCGGCGCGGTGCAGGTGGTGCAGGTAGGCGCGCGAGAAATTGCGGCAGGTGAGGCAGCTACAGCTTTCGTCGATGGGCAGATCTTCGTCTTTATGACGCGCGTTGCGCAGCTTCAGGTCTCCATATCGCGTAAACAGCCAGCCATTACGCGCGTTGCGGGTTGGTAGCACACAATCAAACATATCGATCCCGTTAGCCACGCCCTCGACCAAGTCTTCCGGCGTACCAACGCCCATCAGGTAGTGCGGCTTGTGCGCGGGCAGCTTGGGCCCGGTATGGCGAAGAATGCGCTGCATATCTTCTTTGGGTTCACCCACCGACAAACCACCGATGGCAACACCATGAAAATCCATCTGCTCAAGCGCATCCAGCGACTCATCACGTAAGTCTTCAAACATACCGCCCTGGACAATCGCAAACAAGGCGTTGCTGTTTCCTTCACGCTGAAACTCATCCAGCGAGCGCTTCGCCCAGCGCAGCGAGAGCCGCATGGATTGACCCGCCTGCTCGCGGGTCACTAACTGGCCATCAATCTCGTAGGGGGTACACTCATCAAACTGCATCACGACATCCGCATTCAGCACGCGCTGTATCTGCATCGATATTTCGGGGGAAAGAAATAGTCGATCGCCATTAATCGGCGAAGAAAACTTCACACCCTCTTCGGTAATTTTGCGCATCGCGCCTAAAGAAAATACCTGGAATCCCCCGGAGTCGGTGAGGATGGGCCGATCCCAGCCAATGAAGCGATGCAAACCGCCAAATTTGCTGACCACATCCAAACCAGGCCTCAGCCACAGATGAAAGGTATTACCGAGAATAATCTGGGCATCGATATCGCGTAACTCATCAGGCGACATCGCCTTCACCGAGCCATAGGTACCAACCGGCATGAAGATCGGCGTTTCTACTACGCCGTGGCTCAACTCAAGACGACCACGGCGTGCATGACCATCGGTTTTTAGCAACGTGAATTTCATGCGCGATGCTCCCGATCGAGCAGCATGGCATCACCGTAGCTGAAGAACCGGTAACGCTGCGTGATCGCATGGCTATAGGCATGCCGAATACGGTCGATACCAGCGAATGCCGATACCAGCATCATCAGCGTCGATTTAGGTAAATGAAAATTGGTAATCAGCCGATTGACCGTCTTGAATTGATAGCCTGGCGTAATAAATAGCTGGGTATCGGCACTGCCTGCGAGCAGCTTGCCGGTCTGCGAAGCAGATTCAAGTGCTCGCAGACTCGTGGTGCCGACCGCGATTACATCGCGACCATTGCGCTGAGCGGTCTCGATCACATCAACAGTCGCTTGAGGCAGGCTGTACCACTCACTATGCATCTGATGCTCTGCCAGATTTTCTGTACGCACCGGTTGAAAAGTACCTGCACCTACATGCAGCGTCAGCCATGTCAGTAGTACGCCTTTTTGCTGTAGCTTCTCGAGCAAGGCATCATCAAAGTGCAACCCTGCTGTCGGCGCAGCTACAGCGCCCGGGTGTTTTGCGTAAACGGTTTGGTAGCGCTGAGCATCGGTGGCATCAGCCGCGTGCTGTATGTAGGGCGGCAAGGGTAATTGGCCGTAGCGGTCAATTAGCTCGATCGCATCTGAAGGAAAATGCAAAACAAAAAATTCGCCGCTGCGCTCGCCAACGCCAACATCAAAGCAATCAGCGAGGCGCAAGCGTGTGCCTTGCACTGGCGATTTTGAGGCGCGAACCTGCGCCAACACAGTTCTTTCATCCAAAACGCGCTCGACCAATACCTCCACCTTGCCCCCACTCTGCTTCACCCCGTAGAAGCGGGCATTCAGAACACGGGTGTCATTGAACACCAGCACGTCACCAGCGCGCAGCAGATCGGGCAGTTCGGTGAACACCCGATCAACCATTCCCGCGGCGGCAACCTGCAGCAAGCGTGAGGCGGCACGCTCAGGCAGCGGCGCCTGTGCGATCAGCTCCGGCGGCAGCGTAAAGTCAAAGTCAGAAAGGGTATACATCTAATGCCATGCACAAAAGCCGGTATTCTACGCGTGGCCTGCTATTTCTACCGATGCCTACACCCCATAAGAAAAAAGCTGACAGCTCGAAAAGTTTGCGCGTGTCCGACCGGCTGGCGCGGCTTGGTCTATCGAGCGATATCGCGCGCGTGCTTCATCTGCCCATGCGCTATGAGGACGAGACGCACGTTTTACTGATTCAACACGCCAGCCGAATGCACGGCGCCACCGTACAGGTCGAAGGCGTAGTAAGCAGCTGCGATGTCCAGTACCGCCCGCGCCGGCAATTAATCGTCAAAATCAACGACGATAGCGGAACGTTGACGCTGCGCTTTCTGAATTTCTATGGTAGCCAAGTGACGCAAATGGCAGTCGGGAAATACCTGCGCGTGCGTGGTGAGATGCGCCATGGTTTTTTCGGCGACGAGATGGTGCATCCGACCGTCAAGGTAGTCGAGCCGGGTGCGCCCCTGCCGCAAGCGCTGACGCCGGTATACCCCGCTGGCGAAGGCCTCTCGCAAGCCTTGCTGAGAAAAGCGATTGACGATGCCATGTCGCGCATAGACTGGCGCGACACCCTGCCTGAATCCGTACGCAACTCACTGCAGCTACTTGCCTTCGAGCCTGCTATCCGTTTACTACACAATCCACCACCCGATATCGATGCCTACGCGCTACTGGATCGCACGCATCCTGCGTGGACGCGCGTGAAGTTTGACGAGTTGTTAGCGCAGCAGTTGTCGATGAAACGCGCCCAGGCAGCGCGCCGCCAACAAGGCGCGCCGGCGCTGGCTGTGGTTGGGCAACTATCGGATGCCTTCCTGGCGTCATTACCGTTCACGCTGACCGACGCGCAGCAGCGTGTACTGCAAGAAATTCGTTCCGACCTGCAAGCACACTACCCCATGCAACGCCTGCTACAAGGCGATGTCGGTAGCGGCAAAACGGTTGTTGCTGCGCTCGCAGCCGCGCAGGCGATTGATAGTGGCTACCAAGCCGCGCTAATGGCGCCCACTGAAATTCTGGCAGAACAGCATTTCCGCAAAATCGAGGGCTGGCTAACGCCGCTTGGCGTAAACATCGCGTGGTTGACCGGTAGTCTGCGTAAGCGTGAGAAGGAAGAGGCCAAAGCCCGCATCGAGTCGGGTACTGCAAAACTCGTCATTGGTACCCATGCACTGATTCAGCAGGAAGTTGAATTCGCACGATTAGGTTTGGTGATCGTCGATGAGCAGCATCGCTTTGGCGTGGCACAGCGGCTTACCCTGCGTAATAAAGGCGTAGGTAGCGTACCGCATCAGTTAATGATGTCGGCCACACCCATCCCACGTACGCTGGCGATGACTTACTTTGCTGACCTTGAGGTCTCCGTCATCGACACGCTACCGCCCGGCCGCACGCCGATCGTTACCCGGTTAGTGGCGCAAGAGCGGCGCGATGAAGTGATTCAGCGCGTACATGCCGCAGCGCTTGAAGGTCGTCAGGTGTACTGGGTGTGTCCGCTGATCGAAGAATCGGAAGCCTTGCAGCTTCAAACTGCGACCGATACGTATGCGCTGTTATCTGCAGCATTGCCGGACCTGCGCGTTGGCCTGGTTCATGGAAGGCTCAAGCCAGCAGAGAAGCAAGCCACCATGGATGCGTTCGCGCAAGGCCAGATTCATCTGCTGGTCGCGACCACCGTGATCGAAGTCGGCGTCGACGTGCCGAATGCCTCGCTGATGGTGATTGAACACGCTGAACGTTTCGGGCTATCGCAGCTGCATCAGCTGCGCGGTCGCGTCGGGCGTGGTGCGGCCGCCAGTGCCTGCCTGCTACTATTTCAAGGGCCACTCGGGCCGGTGGCACAGCAACGTCTGGCAATTATGCGCGAGAGCCATGATGGCTTTGAAATTGCGCGACGCGATCTCGAGATCCGCGGCCCTGGCGAGTTTCTGGGGGCACGGCAGTCGGGTCAGGCCATGCTGCGCTTTGCGGATCTGGAGAAAGATCAGTGGCTGGTTGAACGCGCGCGCGACCTGGCGGCGTCGCTGCTGGTTCAGCAGCCGGAAGTAGCAGAGGCGCATTTGGCACGATGGTTGGGTGCGCGCGAGGACTTCCTGCGCGCCTGAATCGTTGTTGAAATCAGCACCAAGCGATGTTCTGTGCGAAACTCGCCGGTATGACATTGACCGAACTGAAATACATTGTTGCAGTAGCGCGGGAGAAGCATTTCGGTCGCGCGGCCGAGGCCTGCTTCGTCGCCCAACCGACACTTTCGGTAGCAATCAAGAAACTGGAAGACGAGCTGGGTGTCGCTATTTTTGAGCGTGGCAGCTCCGAAGTGACGGTGACACAAATTGGCGCTCAGATCATTACGCAGGCTGAGCATGTGCTTGAGCAAACTGCTTTTATCAAAAACATTGCCAACCAAAATAAAGACCCGCTGGTGGGGCCGCTGCGGGTTGGCGTGATCTACACCATTGCCCCTTACTTGCTACCGCAGCTAGTACCGAAGTTGATTGAGCAGGTGCCGCAGATGCCTTTGGTACTGCAAGAAAATTTCACCGTCAAGCTGCTCGAATTACTTCGCTCCGGCGAGCTGGATGCGGCCATCATGGCGCTGCCGTTCAATGATCAAGGGCTAATGGTACAAGCGCTGTATGACGAACCATTCATGGTGGCGGTGCCTCGCAATCATCACTGGTGTGATCGTTCGAGTGTGAGCGCTGAAGAACTGAAAAACGAGACCATGTTGATGCTGGGTGCTGGCCATTGCTTCCGAGATCAGGTGCTGGAAGTTTGCCCAGAGATGTCGCGTTACTCGACAACCGGCAGCGGGATCGCCCGTACCTTCGAAGGGTCGTCGCTCGAGACCATACGCCATATGGTTGCGTCTGGCATCGGCATTACCGTGCTACCGAAGGCATCGGTGCCGGCGAGTACCAGCGCCAAGGATATGCTGCGCTATCTTCCCTTTGATCATCCACCACCATCGCGCCGGGTAGTAATCGCGTGGCGCAAGACTTTCACGCGCCAAGGCGCGATTGATGCCGTTCGACAAACCGTACTGTCCTGCGCCTTGAACGGTGTCACCATGCTACCCGACGCGCATCTTGCCGAGCAATAAGGTCTGGTAAAGCCGCCTGCGCGCTACACTAGCGCCTATGTTCACGTCCCATACCGCTTTTAACAAACTCCAGCTGTACGCGCGATTGGTTCGTCTTGATAAGCCAATCGGTAGTCTGCTGCTACTTTGGCCAACGCTGTGTGCCTTGTGGCTCGCATCGAACGGACACCCCGACCCGCTGCTGATAGTTATTTTCAGCATCGGAACGGTGCTGATGCGATCGGCTGGCTGCGCAATCAATGATTTTGCCGACCGCGACTTTGACCGCCATGTCAAACGTACTGCCGAGCGGCCTCTCACCTCAGGTCAGATCAGTGCGCGCGAGGCGCTCAGTATTGCTGTCGTGCTCGCGTTGATTTCCTATGCCCTGATATTGCCGCTCAACGCGCTCACTCAACAACTATCCGTGTTAGCCGTGGTTGTAGCCGGCACTTATCCCTATTTCAAACGCTTCTTCGCGCTGCCGCAGGCTTACCTGGGAATTGCTTTCGGCTTCGGTATCCCGATGGCGTACGCCGCAGTACAAAACACAGTACCGCTAGAAGCATGGCTGCTGCTGGTCGCCAATGTGTTTTGGGCGCTGGCTTATGATACCGAGTATGCGATGGTCGATCGTGACGATGATTTACTAATCGGTATTCGAACGTCAGCGATCACTTTCGGACGCTTCGATGTGATGGCAGTAATGCTCTCCTACGGTATTCATTTAATACTAGTTGGGGTCGTTGGTTATCGCTATCAATTAGGCGCATTGTTCTATCTGGCTTTGGTAGTCGCAGCAATGATTGCTGCTTATCACTACTGGCTGATTCGGTATCGAGATCGGTTACGCTGCTTTGCAGCCTTTCGCCACAATAATTGGCTAGGTGCTGCTGTGTTCACCGGTATTGTTCTTGGGTAGCGTGGCAGCGCACCTATCTGGCACCTAGATACAACAGTTGTCGCTAACAATTTTGTTTCTGCTTGAGCATTGGTGCGAGCACGCTAGATAATCGCGCGCCACCCTATAGCGTTAGTGCGATTGCGCAGCGCCTGCTCACTCCATGGATATCTCTGAGCTACTGAGTTTTTCAGTACAAACCAAAGCCTCTGATTTGCACCTCTCAGCAGGTCTTCCTCCCATGATTCGCGTGCATGGTGAGGTAAGACGCATCAACGTACCGCCAATGTCGCACAAGGATGTACATGCGATGGTGTACGAGCTGATGAGCGATAGCCTGCGTAAGCGCTACGAGCAGTGCCTCGAGATTGATTTCTCTTTTGATCTTCCCGGCGTTGCCCGCTTTCGGGTGAATGCCTTCAACCAGGGTCGTGGCGCAGCCGCAGTGCTACGAACCATCCCCTCGACCATTCTTTCGCTGGAGCAGTTGGGGGCTCCGCCTATCTTTGCTGATCTCGCGCTGAAGCCGCGCGGACTGGTTCTGGTCACCGGGCCCACCGGTTCCGGTAAATCAACCACGCTAGCGGCGATGGTCAACCATATTAACGAGCATGAATACGCGCACATACTCACGATTGAAGACCCCATTGAATTTATTCATCATCCTAAAAAAAGCCTGATCAATCAGCGCGAGGTAGGTCCACACACGCTGTCATTCTCGGCCGCGCTGCGGTCGGCACTTCGCGAGGACCCGGATGTAGTGCTGGTTGGCGAGCTTCGAGATCTCGAGACGATACGGCTAGCGCTAACTGCAGCGGAAACCGGGCATCTGGTATTTGGCACACTTCATACGGTATCAGCAGCCAAAACTGTCGACCGCATTATTGATGTATTTCCGGGCGAAGAAAAAGAGATGGTTCGGGCCATGCTGTCCGAATCATTACAAGCAGTGATCTCGCAAACACTACTAAAAACCCGTGACGGTGATGGCCGCGTTGCCGCACACGAAATCATGCTGGGCACACCCGCTATACGTAATTTGATTCGTGAAGCGAAAGTAGCGCAAATGTATTCTGCGATACAAACCGGCGGCTCGCTCGGCATGCAAACACTCGACGCCAGCCTGCAAGATTTGGTGCGGAAACAGCGCATTACTTTAGCGGTCGCGCGCGCCTCGGCAAAACTTCCAGAAAATTTTTAAAGTTGATTGAGAAAGAACCATGAGTACCGAGCAAGCCTGGCAAAGCGTACAACAATTGCTCGTCATGATGCGACAGTGTGGTGGCTCCGACATGTTTATCACTGCGGAGTTTTCGCCGGCAATCAAGCAGGATGGAAAAATCATACCGCTGTCGCAGCAAATTATCTCCTCGGATCTCAGCCGCGCTTTGGTGCTGTCGACCATGACAGAGCGGCAGCGCCAGGAATTTTTAAATACCAATGAGTGTAACTTTGCTATCAGCATCGATGGCATTGGTCGATTTCGCGTCTCTGCCTTTGTACAGCAGGGCAAAGTGGGTATGGTGGTACGAACTATCACTACCGAGATTCCGGATCTCGACAAGCTTGGTGTGCCAAACCAGCTTAAAGAAATTGTGATGTACAAGCGTGGGCTAGTCATCATGGTTGGCGCTACCGGATCGGGTAAGTCGACAACACTAGCGGCGATGATAGGTCATCGCAACCAACATAGTCACGGCCATATCATCACGATCGAAGACCCGGTCGAGTTTGTTCACCCCCACCGTAACTGCATTATCACGCAGCGCGAGGTTGGCACTGATACACCTGACTGGCACACCGCACTGAAAAATACTTTGCGTCAGGCGCCTGATGTCATTCTGATTGGCGAGATTCGGGACAGAGAAACCATGGATTATGCGATTGCTTTCGCCGAAACCGGGCACCTGTGCCTGGCGACACTACACGCCAATAACAGTAATCAGGCGCTCGAGCGCATCGTTAATTTTTTTCCTGAAGAGCGCCGAGCCCCGCTGCTGATGGATTTATCGCTCAATCTTCGCGCCCTCATCTCGCAACGACTGGTGCCCTTGAAATCCGGTACCGGACGATGTGCAGCAGTCGAGATATTGCTCAACTCTCCGCTGGTCGCAGATTTGATCTGCAAGGGTCATATTCACGAGATCAAAGAACTGATGAAAAAATCAAGAGAACTCGGTATGCAGACCTTTGATCAAGCACTGTTTGATCTGATTCAAGCCGATCGAATCAGTATCGACCAAGCACTACGACATGCTGACTCAATGAATGATTTACGGCTTGCTATAAAACTTCACAGCCATCAGGCCGCATCTGTCAAAACTAATCCCGGCAGTCTGGAAATCATGTAGCGCCTGCCTTCGCCCTACTCACATTCAATAGCTTTATCTCGATTCAATGATTTAACGATTCAATGATTTAACGATTCAATGATTCAACGATTCAACGATTCAATCAGCCGTTGGTAGCAGAATTATCAAGCGATAGGCTCATCGATCTAATCTTTTCCGTATTCCTCACCTAATTCCCGGCCTCGGTCTGCCGCAGCGCGCAAGGCCTTCACCAGTGCAGACTTGACGCCACTTGACTCCATGGAGCTCAGTGCAGCGTAGGTGGTACCCCCTTTGGAAGTTACACGCTCGCGTAACATAGATACAGGCTCTTCCGACTGGCCTGCCAGAGCCGCAGCACCCGCAAACGTTGCCTGGGCCAACCGCCTGCCCTGCTCGGCGCTAAGTCCTAATTCGGTGGCGGCCTGCTGCATCGCCTCAATAAAATAAAACACATAGGCCGGGCCGCTACCAGAGATCGCGGTCACCGCATCAATCTGCGCCTCATCCTCGACCCACACCGTGTCGCCGACCGCGCGCAACAAGGCATCAGCACGCTGTTTCTGCAGCTCGGACACGCCCGACATAGCGTAGGCACCGCTCATGCCCTGACTAATCAACGCGGGTGTGTTTGGCATGGTGCGCACAATGAGCTGATGCCCACCCAGCCAGCGAGATATATCTACCGCGCGAATACCCGCAGCAATCGACAGGATGAGCTGCGAATGTATAAAAGGCTTGATAGTGGCGACGACGTCGCGTAGCTGTTGTGGCTTGACTGCTAGCACGATCACATCACAATCAGCCAGCGCATCCGTTGGTTCGCTGGCGGTGGTGACACCGAAACGCTGGCTCAAGAGTGTGAGCGTGCTGGGCATCACATCAACCACATGGAGTTGGTTCGCTGGTACAAGTTTTCCGGCAAGCCCGCCGATGAGTGCCTGCGCCATGTTGCCGCCGCCGATGAAAGCAATCTTCAACGCACTTTGAATAAGCTCACTTTGCATAATCTCTCTTCCCAAAAATCGCCGTGCCGATCCGCACGATCGTAGCGCCCTCCGCGATGGCGGCGTCCATATCCGCGCTCATGCCCATCGATAACGTATCAGTAGGAATCCCCGCCTCGGTCAGCTGCTGCTGCAAGGTACGCAACAAGGCAAAGGGCTGGCGCTGGCTCTCGAAATCGTTAGCCGGTTCTGGTATTGCCATCAGCCCACGCAGCCGCAGGCCGGGGAGAGTTGCGACCGCCTGCGCCAGTGCCAACACCTCGGGCGGCGCAACCCCGCTCTTGCTGGCTTCCCCGCTGACGTTCACCTGCAAACAAATATTTAGCGGCGGCAAGCTTGCGGGCCGTTGCTCAGACAAGCGGCGCGCGATTTTTTCCCGGTCGATGGCATGTACCCATGCAAAGTGTTCAGCAATCGGGCGTGTCTTGTTACTTTGAATCGGGCCAATGAAATGCCATTCGAGCCGTAGATCCGGGCGAAGCGCATGAACAGCCTGCTGCTTCTCAAGCGCCTCTTGCAGGTAGTTTTCACCAAATGACGCTTGCCCCGCATCAGCGGCATCAATTACTACCTCAGCACCAAAGGTCTTGGATACCGCCAACAGCCGAACCGAACCCGGAGCGCGCCCGTAGCGGACGGCAGCCTGATCCATGGTGCGGCGAAGATTGGCGAGGTTTTCAGCGATTGACATAGCCCCGGATTATCACCCACCCGGGGCCCGGCAGCATCGGCGACGAACTGCTAGCATGATGGCATTCCCACCATTAGCCAGAGATGCCAATGACCGACGTGTACGACATCCCACTACAAACGATTGACGGTAGCAAATCCACGTTGGTCGATTACCGCAACAAGGTTGTTCTCATTGTCAATACAGCCAGCCGCTGCGGTTTCACACCGCAATATGCGGGGCTGGAAGCGCTCTACCGCAAGTACAAGGACCAAGGCTTGGTGGTGCTGGGTTTTCCCTGCAATCAATTCGGGGCACAAGAGCCGGGCGATGAGGCGCAAATCGCTGACTTTTGCGAAAAAAACTATGGCGTCAGCTTCCCCATGTTTAGCAAAGTCGACGTCAACGGCGCCGAGGCACACCCCTTGTTCATCTATTTGAAGCGCGAAGCACCCGGCTTGCTGGGTAGCGAGATGATCAAGTGGAACTTCACTAAATTCTTACTGGATAAACAAGGCAAGGTGGTATCGCGGTTTGCCCCCACGACCACGCCGGACGAAATCGAGCAAGCGATCATCCCCTTGATTCAGTAATCAGCCTCTGCTGAGCCGCCCGCAAAGAGGGTGGCTCAGCCTGTCTTCAGGACCAATAGTGGTCCCTGCCTGCCTCAGGACTGCTGACAGTCCTTGCACTCTTACGCACCGCTTCGTGAGTAGTGACGGTATTTGTCTTTTCTAAATGCTCTTCCCGCTACGTCAGACATTTTAGGCACTCAGATGCGTCAGATATTTCAGCTGAATTTGTCTGATGGTTTACCACTGCACGACTGCTGAACCACTTCCTCGCTCGAGGTTACTGATTTTTTGGCCGTGGTAAATCAACCACACCTAAGCCAAAAACAAGCAGTCGCAAACACGCTGGCAAGCTATTTGTACATGGTTCAAGCACCTTATCAGAACCACATACATACAAAAAAAACCTGCTGACATCATCACCTGTTTGCCACTGCTAATTTCAATTGAATCAGGAGGCAGACACCATGACCCTAAACGAATTCCAACAGCTATGTCGTGATACCTGTGTTTCACTTAACTACCCCGATAGTGATGCACTAGGTTCAAGCAATCATATACATCTCGACGGTGTCGATATCGGTCTTTTCTTCGATGACCTTGAGATGAATGATCGCCTTGTGTGCTACGTCGATATTGGAACACTTCCCGAGCATGACCGAGAGGAGGTGCTAGCCAGAATGCTCGCCATTAATCTACTTACCGGCACTAAAGTCTCTGGTGTTTACGGGCTTGATATGCAGCGTAACTGTATTGTCTTCATGCAGCACTTTCTTTATCCGGAAATGCTAAGCGGGCAAGAGCTGGCCGAGATACTCACCGGCTATGCGCAACATGCCAAGGCAGCTCGTCAAACGCTTATGAATGGTACGCGCACAGAATCGCTCTCTGAATTACTGGAAAGCTCACTGAAGTCTGATGCTATAGCTTTGGCTTAGGAGGTAAAACCATGCAACCGATTCCTGCTCCAAGTACCGCAGCCGCCATTGTTTCCGAACAAACCGATGAGGAAAAAAGCCAAGGTGCTAAAACCCCACCAGCACTGTCCGCTATCTTCACCTTAGTTCATACAGCGGAAAATACAGTACCTTACCCCAACAGCCAGCAAGCAGAAAAAGAGCGCGATCATCATCTAAGCAAACAATCAGGGAAGCAACACATTGACGACAGTGATGATCAAATAAAACAAGAAGAGCGTGACCGTCGCCAGGAAAGGAAAACGCTTGGCATAACTTCAGTTCAGGATTTTACTGACGAAGTTAAAAAGATAAAGAATGCTCAGACTAAATCCCGACCAACGTTTACCAACTCAAGTAACCCCACTCACCTCGGTCAGCAGGCCATTCATACAGATTCCGACGAATCAGAGATCGTGGGCTCGCTATCCCCCTCCGATGAGGATACGTCATCAGAGCTTGAAGAGGATCTTGATAAATTACACGAACACCTGAGTGCATGGGAAAACGACCTGAAGAAAAGTCAAATTGACCTGATAACAAAAACACGTGCGAAAGCCAACAAAGAAGAAATTGAGCAGTGCCAGAAAGAGGTTGATAGCCTACAGACCGACATCGCACAACTAAAACAAATTCTTCGAATTACAGCCCGATCGCTGGAAAACAACCAGAACATCGATGGGCAGCAAGAAACCTCGACGCCACAATCACCGCCAAGGCTGACCGAGGGCTCGGTCCAACAAATGCTTCTCAGAACTAAAGCGGGTCAGCGTCGGCCCGATGGTTCAAACGGGAAAGACCAGACCACACCGGACAACAGCGGAACATCCATGCCGCAGAAACTGAGCAATGCCTCATCCGACAAAAACAGCGCACTTTTCAGTCGCAGTGATTTGGATATATTTTTTACCAAGGAGGCAAAAAAAACGCTTGGAACAATGAATGAAAAAATTCAGGCGATTGCAGAATCCTTAGATACGCTTTTGGCGCAACGAAGCCAGATCAACAAAAAGAATGCCGGACCCGAGTCTGATATTCAAGTTCTAAAAATTGAACAGAAAATCACCAAACAAGTGCTGAAACTAGCGCGCTTAATCAACCGAGTGACTTTGATAGAAGAACTGGCTTCACCGAATCACGAATTATTGTCAGCAAAGAAAAAGAAGGAAAAATATGACGAAATAATTCGGAAATACCAGTCTGCGACAACCGCCAATTTGAATAACGCTTACGAGCAAACGAGGGCTGCGCACGAACACAGTGTTTTGAAATCGTGCGGTACTACCGGCATGTCACTTTTGGCTGGCGATCTCGCTAATCTTTCCTCTTTTTTTTGGGGCAATTCGCTCGCTCGGGTCCTGGCGACTCGCCTTCCTGCGGCTGCCAGCTATATCGGCGGCGCTGTCTCCGGCTTTCTACACGTCGTGCTTGGCGGGCCGGTATTAAAGGCGGTGTCGACCTCCAGTTGGAACGCCCCGGCGTTGGTTGAGTTTAATACCTACTGGAAGGTGGCCGGATCATTATGGGGCGATCGGTTACGTGCCAAGCTTGGGGAACTCGGGGTTGAGCGCTGGGTCGGTGAGAACCATAAAAAAAAATATTTGCATGCAGATGCAAACAAATCCGGTTACATCGATATAGAACAGCGCTGGCAGGAGACACGTGGTCTTTGGTCACTTTTGCTAGCTCGCTACAAGACCGAAGAAGCGGCTTACTTTAACTATTCCTTCAACTTCACCATAAAGGCAGCCATAACGGGTGGACTGGCAGGATTAATGGCCACTAAATCCGATGAGTCGAGAGTAAGGGAATGGATAGCCCACAGCGTCAGCGGCTTTCTTGCAGGGGGTCAAACGGCTGGAGGAATTCAGCTTGCAAGGAGTTATGTTCCAGGTGCTAAGCAGATGGTTTTACCAAGCTACGAGGTTCACGCCGCACACGCCGTTATGCTGCAATCCCTACTGACAGATTTACAAACGGCTTATCAAAATCTACGCACACAATCATCGCCAACCCCAGACGCTCGTGCTGAGCGTGAGTTGCTGAAAGCCATTCGGCGAACTCAAAAACAATTAAATGAGGCAAACACTAAGTCAAAGTTCGGCGGGACTTTTTGGTATGAGCTTTCGGCTCAGTTTAAAACAGTCGATGCCCTCGCCGATACCACCGCAGAAATTCTTGGACGTGCATTATCAGTCATGCCCTCTGCAGCGCTTTCCAATTACTTTGCGAGCTGGCGAGTCAGCGGTAATCCCTGGTTGACGTTTGCTGGTCATGCTTTGCCTGCGCTACTTTTAATTGCCCCCCCGGGGTGGACAGCGCGACCGATTTACGCGGGTTTCTTTCGAGCGCTATTTCAAATAGTAATCAATGAGTCAAGTCCGAAAGTAAATACCGCGAGCAGTGCAGCTACCACCACAACAATTAAGGTTCCGGACAATTTACACGATAGTATTGTTGAGGGTAGCGAATCATCGAGCTATGTTGGCAGCGAGTTTTCGGAGAAAAGCGAGAAAAATGCTCACGCTAATGACGATGAGAGCGTGATCGTCAGTGTCTCAGATGGTGAGCAAACGTCCGACGACGAGGATTCCGACGATGAAGCATGGAAGGGGCGCCCCACCCGGCGAAACCAGGACAATTTTTGGTCTTAGTGCGGAAATCGCTTAGCTATAACCGCTCTCTGTAGCGTTCATCGATTGACTATTGCAGCGCTTGATCGATCAACTCTATCCAGTGTCTGACCGGGACATCGGTACCTGACTGCAAGTGTGTCAAGCAACCAATATTGGCCGACACAATCACCTCGGGGCTCGTCGCCTCGAGGTTTTTTATTTTGTTATCGCGTAGCTGATAAGACAACTCGGGCTGAGTGACAGAGTAAGTACCGGCCGAGCCGCAGCACAAATGGCTATCCGCGCATAAGCTGACATCGACACCGCAAGTGCGCAGCACAGATTCCACCTTGCCGCGAATCTGCTGCCCATGCTGCAAGGTACAAGGCGGATGGTAAGCAACACGCTTGGCAGTTTTACCAGTCAGTTGTTTAGTCAGTTCCGCCTCAAACGCAGGCATGATTTCTGATAAATCTTTGGTCAGCTCGGAGATCCGCTTCGCTTTATCTGCATACAGGGGATCGTCGTGCAGCAGATGGCCGTACTCTTTCACTGTCACGCCGCATCCAGAGGCAGTCATCACGATGGCTTCAGCACCGGCGACCACATAGGGCCACCACGCGTCAATATTGCGACGCATATCGTCCAAGCCACCGGCCTGGTCATTCAAGTGATAACGAATCGCGCCGCAACAACCCGCCTTGGGCGCCACCTCTAACTGTATGCCCAACTTATCCAGCACGCGCGCAGTCGCAGCGTTGATACTCGGCGACATCGCCGGTTGTACACAGCCTTCGAGTATCAGCATCTTGCGCGCGTGGGAGCGGGTTGGCCACTCCCCGGCAGCACGCGGCTCGGGTACTTTGTTACGCAGCACCTCGGGCAGCAAAGGGCGTACTGCCTGACCGAGCTTCATGGCGGTGCCGAACAACTGCTGCCTTGGCAGTGCTTCTTTCAGAGCGGTGCGGACCAGCTGCTGCGCAAATGGGCGCTCAACCTGCTGATCAACAACCTCGCGTCCAATATCAATCAAACGACCGTAATTCACACCAGACGGGCAAGTGGTCTCGCAGTTACGGCAAGTCAGGCATCGATCGAGATGAAGCTGCGTTTTCTCAGTGGCAGGCTTACCCTCGAGAACTTGCTTGATTAAATAAATCCGACCACGCGGCCCATCGAGCTCATCACCCAGCAATTGGTAGGTAGGGCATGTCGCCGTACAGAAGCCGCAATGCACACATTTGCGCAAGATGGCATCCGCTTCTTGACCCTGCGGCGTGTCTTTAATGAAATCAGCGAGATTGGTTTGCATCGTCAGAAATCGGTATACATGCGGCGCGGGTTGAAGATACCGGCCGGGTCGAACGCATTTTTCAGATTGCGATGAATGCGCGCGACTGCAGGCGCCAGCGGCTGGAAAACGCCGACTGATTTGTCACCACCTTTGTACAGCGTTGCATGACCACCGGCGGCAGTTGCGGCCGCGCGTATGGCTGCAGCCTCAGCGCTGGTTTTCAGCCAACGTTGCGCACCACCCCACTCGATCATTTGCTCACCCGGCAAAGCGAGCGGTGGCGCTACCGTCGGTACAGATAAACGCCACAGCGGCTGCTCTGACTCTGAAAAGAAAGCGTGGGTCTGCTCGCGTACATCATCCCAGAAGCGTTCTGGCTCGGCGACATCATTACCGCCGATAGTTTTAATTGCTGCATCAACCGCCGCCTGCGCACCTGACAGCCTGACGTAAAGCTGGCCCTGCAACCAGCATGACGCTGAAATCGGCAAGGGTTGTCCGCCCCAGACATTCAGCTGATGCAACGCATCCTGCTCGCTCATGGCCAGCTGCAAAGAATGCTGCGCAAACGGCCGCGGCAATACCTTGATTGACACTTCAAGAATCAAGCCGAGCGTACCGAGCGAGCCTGTGAGCAGCCTCGACACATCATAGCCAGCAACATTCTTCATGACCTGGCCGCCAAAGTGCAGCGTCTCACCCTTGCCGTCCATCAGTACTGTACCGAGTACAAAGTCACGTACCGATCCGACTGCTTGGCGACGCGGGCCAGACAGTCCGCTAGCGACAATGCCACCAATCGTGGCTATACCGTCATAACGCAGTGGCTCAAACGCCAGCATCTGCTTTTTCTCGGCCAGGGCTTTACCGATCTCGCGCAGGTTGGTGCCGGCACGCGCGGTGATCACTAGCTCAGTGGGATCATAGGAAATGATGCCGCTGTAGGCGGTGGTATCGAGCAGCTCACCATTCAGCTCTTGCCCGTACCAGTCCTTGGTGCCGTTGCCTCTGATACGCAGCGCGGTACCGCTGCGCGTGGCAGACGTGATGCGATCCCGAAACTGCTGCAATACCTGATCCATGATGTTTATACTTTTTCGGCGATCTCAGAAACGCGGCAAGTCAGGAAACTTCAGCGCGCCGCGTTGGACGTGCATTTTTCCGTACTCAGCACAACGCTGCAGTGTGGGGATAGCTTTATCGGGGTTCAGCAGAAACGCCGGGTCGAATGCACGTTTGACGGCGAAGAATGCCTCGCGCTCTTCTGGTGCGAACTGTACGCACATGGAATTTATTTTTTCAATACCAACCCCGTGCTCGCCAGTGATGGTGCCACCGACTTCGACACACAGTTCCAGAATAGCGGCACCGAATTTTTCGGCACGATCAAACTCACCTGGCGTATTCGCATCAAACAAAATCAAAGGGTGCAGATTACCGTCACCTGCGTGAAATACATTCGCACAGCGCAGGCCATAGGTTTTTTCCATCTCGGCGATACCCAGCAGTACTTTGGCCAAATACTTGCGCGGGATAGTGCCATCCATACAGTAGTAGTCCGGCGAGATACGGCCTGCCGCCGGAAACGCATTTTTACGACCCGACCAGAACCTGACGCGCTCGGCCTCGCTATTGGATACCGCAATCGCCGTTGCACCTGAGGCGTTCATTACCTCGGTCATGCGCGCAATCTCTTCTTCAACTTCTTCCGGCGTGCCGTCTGATTCACACAGCAAAATCGCCTCTGCATTAATGTCATAGCCGGCATTGACGAAAGGCTCAACCATGCGCGAGCTGGTTTTATCCATCATCTCCAGACCTGCAGGAATAATGCCTGCCGCGATCACATTAGCGACTGCATTACCACCCTTCACCACATCATCAAACGAGGCCATGATCACGCGCGCTTGCTGCGGCTTGGGTACTAATTTGACGGTGACTTCAGTCACTACGCCCAACATACCCTCAGAGCCAATGAACACCGCGAGTAAATCAAGACCAGGCGCATCAAGGCCTTCACTGCCGAGCTCGATGACATCGCCCTCGATCGTGACCATGCGCACGCGTAGTACGTTGTGGACGGTGAGACCATATTTCAGGCAGTGCACACCGCCCGAGTTTTCAGCGACATTACCGCCGATCGAACAAGCAATCTGCGAAGAAGGATCGGGCGCATAGTACAAACCATGTGGATTCGCTGCTTCGGAAATCGCTAAATTACGCACACCGGGTTGTACCACCGCGGTACGAGAATACGAATCCAACTTGAGAATACGATTCAAGCGTGCGGTCGATAACACCACGCCGTCTGCAATCGGTGTTGCTCCGCCAGATAGCCCGGTGCCAGCGCCGCGCGGGACAATTTGCACATTCAGTTGATGGCAAGCGCGCAATACCGCAATCACTTGCGCTTCGTTCTCCGGTAAGGCAACAACCATCGGTAGTTGTCGGTAGGCGGATAAACCATCACACTCGTAGGGTCGCGTGTCTTCCTCCTGATGCAGTACAGCATGCTTGGGCAGCGCTGCTTGCAGCGCTGCGACCACCTCGCGCTGCCGCGCAAGCGTGAAGACGGGTTCTTGGGGTGCGTTCATTTTGACAAGCCAACGATGAGCAGCGACAAGGTCGAGAATGCTCTAACAGGGAGCGCTAGTCTAACGAATGCACCCGCCCGAAACGCCTGATTTGAGCGCTTTTCGCCTGAAAAGGTTTGGTGTGAAGGTTGAAAGTTTTTGTGATGCGCAGAATACCAAGCATACCGACGTGGTCATCAGTACAGCCGATGACCACTCGCAACGCACACCGCACGAGCCAAGCGCGGGGTCTTTAGCCGATACAGCGCCAAAAACCCACGAAACCCGAGATGAGCGACTAGGTGGACTCCTGATCAGAATCTTCATCCGCACTGGATGAGTCATTGTCACTGGTATCTGAATCGGTGTCATCTTGGCGAATAGGCTGGAAGGCATCAGGTGGTAAAGCGCGGCATGCCTCCACCATTCGCTCACTATTTGCCTCAATATTCTCGGCGAGGTTCTCGCTGTACTGGTTTATCAGCGATGTGACCAGATAATTGACCGGCGAAATCAATTCGGCAACTTGAACCTGGTAATTCTCATCATCGCTATCGGTACCGATAATGTTCGGTAAATCATTCCAGTCACGCTTCGCAATACCAAGCCCAAGATCTCGCGGTAGCTGGTTAACGATACGCTGCGCTACACCCTGCTGTATCCAGCGATGAAACGCTGCTTGAAACTCAGCACCGGTCATACCCGGCTTGAATAAATTCAGCGGTAAAGCGCTGGTCAGGACTTCGGCGCACAGGGTCTTCAAGGTTGCGCTGATTTGTTGCACGATTTTTGCCGGAAGACCCATAACCCGCTGATAAATCAGACTGAGCTTGCTGATATCGATGGAGCCATCTGTCTTGATGCACGCGAGTGCACGGCTATAAAACCCGATCGGGCCACCGAATTGTTCTTCGAGCACTGCAAGCGATGCATCATGAATGATCTTCGCCTGCGCTATTGATAGCGAATCCTCAAGCGGGCTAAGTGCATCAGGATGAAGACATTCATTGAGGTAGGCAAGATAAGATAATCCATGGGCGCCACTGACGATAGTCAGTCTGCTCAAACTTAGAAAATCAATCGTTTTCCGTGCAAGCTTGATCGCAAGTGGCGCCGCCAAACCGCTTCGAAATAAATCTGTCGCTATATGGCCCTCGTAGCGTAGTTGGGTTGTCAGCGAAAGGTCATTGAGAAATGGGCCTTTTGTAACGTCAAGCGACTTGCAGAAAACAAAATTGATAATTGCATTGGGTGACGCATCAGCAGCGCCCACCGTCTGGGCAAACGGACTTCTTGATAATGTTGGCCCATAGAGAATCAACTGAAACTCCTGTGCCTTTGTTTGTTTGGGTGGAGGCAGACTCATCCCTTCTTGCGGGAAGCCACCTTTTACGATGGTCGTAAACCCATCGATTGAAAGGGTATACCGTTTAGATTCCCACTCGCTAGAGCCAAAAAATGCATCAATATCATCACCCAGCCATTCCACCAGGGATCTCACCAGGCGATCGTCGCCCGCCTCGGCTGCGCGATAAAACATATCTGCGACACAGCGATGTGAAAATTCCGATGACTTGGTGTGGCTGATCAGCACAGCGATACCTTCACTACCAGATGTGTCGCTGAGACAGCGCGAGCTATCAAACCAGAGGCGATCCCATTTCAGCTTGGCTGTCGAGAAAAGCTCTTTTTTCAGCTTCAATAATCCATCGAGCTGTTTTGCGTCCTGTCGGACAATCGCATTAGATAGCAGCCGCTCCAGCCCAGACGACACGCATCGCCAACCCTCAAGGTTGCTTTGCGCTAAACGCTTCAGCAAACTACTGTTTGCTGTCTGCATCGTTAGGCTATTTAGCTCTGACTGCAAATCATGCCGGGCAAACAAGTCAATCAAACGATCAAATAGTTCAATATCATGTAGGTGCTCAAACAGGTCGTCAGGGAATGAGGTAGAGACAGTCTGGCCTGATTCATCCTCGAGAATAACGCAAGGTAGTAAACCTTGATCGAGCATTCGATGTACCCGTTGGAGGTCTCCTTCGCGAATCGCTTTTTTCACGTTTGCCCAATCCGCGCTCAGTTTATTCATCGCCGCAGCGAACGATGCCCGGCTCGTTAGCGTGGGATTTGAACTCGCCAATGAACTGTCATCCACAGGCGGCGCATTCAGTGGCGATACTGCGGCAGCTACGGTGGTCACCGAAGGGTGATGGGCCGGCGCTAACGGTTGCTGTGGCGGTGGCGCGCCATCGACGTTGGGCTGATTAGGGGCTGCAGCGACGCCAGCCCCGAAGTTGACACTCATTGAACTCTCCTCTATTCAAGCGGGCGTGCAGGGTGCACGCATCAAGCACTACTTGAGTAGCAAGAGCGGGAGTAATATCCGGCACCGAGGTACCGTAAGAAAAGAGTTACGTTGATACTACGCGCAGGACGTACTGATGTGGCTACGGGGACGTAAGATCAGAGACTGCCGAAGGTATCCTTCATCCACTGAAGAAACAGCGCAACCTCGGGCCGTTCCAGGATCTGTTTTTCATAGACTGCATAGTAGGAATGCGGTGGTGCCATGGTTTGCACATCGAATACACGCACTATCTCGCCCGAAGCGAGTAACTCGCGCGCGAAATGCTCTCGGGCCAAACCAACGCCATGACCATGACGCACCATCTCTTGCAGTAAGCCGAGATCATCGACGCGAATACCGGTAGTCGGCTCAGGCCAATCCAGACCAGCCGCCTCAAACCAAGGTTGCCATGGCTCAAGGGCGGAGCGTACTAGCGTTGCATTTTTCAGATCAGCAGGCTCATTCAAGGGCTCGATCTGCGCAAGATACTTGGGACTGGCCACCGCGAAAGTCGGCTCAGAGAACAATAACTCACACTGCAGATTCGGGTAGCGTCCGGGACCGAAGCGCACTTCAAGATCACTCTCGGCCAATGCCAAGTCATACAGCGGTACTGAGAGAAATATCTCGACCGCGATATCAGGATGCGCTGTGGTGAATGAGTCGATATTAGGTACCAACAAATAACGCGCAAAAGTCGGTGGTACCGTAATTTTGAGCCGTGGCTGCACCGAGGCGGCGCGGCGCGGCATCGGAAAATCGGTCAGCGTGCGCAGCGCTTGCCGAACCACATCAAGATAACGACGACCAAATTCTGATAAACCGACGTTACGGCCATCGCGCACAAACAAGCGCTCACCAACAAATTCTTCCAGCAGACGAATACGATGCGACAGCGCTGACGGTGTAATACACAACTCTTCAGCGGCCAATGCAAACGAGCCATGGCGAGCAGCAGCCTCAAAAGCGGATAAGGCATGAACCGGGGGAATACGTGTTGCCATGGGCGTTAGATCACTTTCGAATGTACTACCAGCGTAGTACTTTGCCTGGATTGAAAATATTATGTGGGTCGAGCGCATGCTTAATCGTGCGCATGACATCGACGGTCTCTTCACCACTCTCCTGCACCAGAAAATCAATCTTGTGCAGGCCAATGCCATGCTCACCGGTGCAAGTGCCTTGCATGGCAATCGCACGCGAGACCATGCGCTCATTAACGCCTTCGGCACGTGCAATATCGCTAGCGTCGTTTGGGTCGATGATCATTTGCACATGAAAATTACCGTCGCCGACATGACCGATGATGCCGTGCATCACACCCTCTCGCTCAAGATCTTCCTTGGTCGCCAACAAGCACTCGGCGAGGCGAGAAATCGGCACGCAGCAATCAGTAGAAATTGCCCGACTACCGGGCCGCAGCTGCAGTAATGCAAAGTAAGCATTGTGGCGAGCCTGCCAAAGACGCGAACGATCTTCGGGTCGGGTCGCCCATTCGAAACCAATTGCGCCATGATCATTGGCGATCTGCTGCACAAGCTCGGCTTGTTCCTTGACACCGTACTCGCTGCCATGAAACTCAAATAGCAGTAATGGCTTTTCAGGCAAGCTCAACTTGTCGTGCGCGTTCAGGGCACGCACGCTGGTCTCGTCAAGAAATTCAACGCGCGCGACCGGCACGCCCATTTGTATGGTCTGAATCACGGTATTGACTGCGCGCTCGATCGTTGGGAACGAGCACACCGCAGCCGAAATCGCCTCGGGTTGCGGGTACAGCTTCAGCGTGATCTCGACGATGATGCCAAGCGTGCCCTCGCTTCCCACAAACAATCGGGTCAAGTCATAGCCTGCAGAAGATTTTTTCGCACGTGTACCGGTTTTAATCACCTTGCCGTCTGCGGTAACCACGGTTAGCGCGAGTACATTCTCACGCATCGTCCCGTAACGTACAGCGTTGGTACCCGAGGCGCGCGTCGCCGCCATGCCGCCGATGGAAGCATCTGCCCCCGGATCAATCGGAAAGAACAAACCCGTGTCCTTGATCTCGGCGTTCAGCTGCTTGCGGGTGACGCCGGGCTGCACGGTCACCGTCAGATCCTCTGCATTGACTGCGACCACCTGATTCATCTGCGACAAATCAATCGATAAACCACCCTGCACCGCCAGGATATGACCCTCAAGCGAGGTGCCGGTGCCGTAAGCAATCACCGGAAAACGGTACTGTTTGCAGAGTGCGACAGCATCCGCGACATCACCAATTGTCTGCGCAAACACCACCGCATCCGGCAGCATAGGGTCATACGATGATTCATCGCGGCCATGATGCTCGCGCATCGCTTGGCTGGTAGAGACTCGATCGCCGAAACGTGATTGCAGCGCTAACAGCAAAGCGGAGGGCAATTCGCGCTTTAAAGGGGGTAGGACGGGGTGGTTCATAGGATTTCTCCAAAGCAACCGTATTGTACTCTGAGCAGCAGGGTTATTTGGGCGGCGGCCACGAGACTGTTTCGGCCAGGCGGTCGCTTTTACCGTATGCTTCGGGTGGTTTTCATAGGCTGAAGAACATGGGCAACCGCCTCTCAAAAATTGCCACCCGCACCGGGGATGATGGCACTACTGGCCTCGGCGATGGTAGCCGCACCGACAAACACGCGCTGCGCGTTCAAGCCATGGGCGATGTGGATGAGCTTAATTCGCAGCTGGGCTTACTGCTGTGCGAGCAATTGCCGGATACGCTGCATGACGAGCTAGTGACGATACAGCATGACCTGTTTGATCTGGGTGGCGAGCTGAGTATTCCGGGCTTTGTGATGATGACCGATGGTCAAGTCGCGCGTCTTGACGCGCTGCTGGAAAAATACAATGCAACGCTGCCACCGCTAAAAGAGTTCATTTTGCCGGGTGGCTCACGCGCTGCAGCTCAATCGCACGTATGCCGCACCGTCTGCCGGCGTGCCGAGCGCAGTATTGTTGCACTGGCGCGCGAGGAAGAAATACATGCGCGGCTCGGTCAGTATGTCAACCGTCTATCCGATCTGCTGTTCGTTTTATCGCGCGTACTGAACCGCCATGCGGGCGGTAACGATGTGCTGTGGGAAAAAGGTCGTAGCCGCGATAGCTGAGGCAACGTCAGATCAGCGCATGCCAGCGGCGCTGGCCACTGCGTGAGCTATCGCGTTGCTAGCTGTTTGCCACCAAACGCGGCTCTTTGCTACCCAGCCGCTCCCGCACCGAAGCCACAATACCGGAGGCATCAAGCCCGCATTGCGCGAGTAATTGTTGCGCATCACCGTGATCAATGAATTGATCTGGCAAACCCAACTGCAGCAAAGGCTTGACGAAGCCCGCCGCCGACAGTGCCTCTGACACAGCAGAGCCGGCACCCCCCATCAGCGCGCCTTCTTCAATTGTCACGATCAGATCATGTGATGCGGCCAGTTGTGCGACCAGCGCCGCGTCGAGCGGTTTGACAAAGCGCATATCGACCACGGTGGCATTCAACTCTTCAGCCGCCTTCAGCGCTGGCGCCACCATGGTGCCGAACGCCAGCAACGCTACCTGACGGCCCTGACGTCGCACATTTGCCTTGCCCATCTCGATCGTATCCAGATCACTCTCGATCACCGCACCGGGGCCAGCGCCGCGGGGGTAACGTACCGACGCAGGCCCGGGGTAGCGATACGCAGTACTGAGCATCTTGCGACATTCATTTTCATCGCTCGGCGTCATCACCACCATATTTGGAATACAGCGCAAATAGGCAATATCGTAATTGCCCGCATGTGTCGCACCATCCGCGCCTACCAAGCCTGCACGGTCGAGCGCAAAGGTGACATCCAGATTTTGAAGCGCAACATCATGAATCAGTTGGTCATAGCCGCGCTGCAAAAAGGTCGAGTAGATAGCAAGAACTGGCTTTAATCCTTCACATGCCAAGCCTGCTGCGAAAGTCACTGCGTGCTGCTCGGCGATACCAACATCGTAATAACGATCAGGGAATTGCTGCTCGAAGGCCACCATGCCAGAGCCTTCGCGCATGGCCGGCGTGATAGCTACGAGCTTGTCATCAGCGCTGGCCATGTCACACAGCCAATCACCGAATACTTGCGTATAGGTTTTCTTGGCGGGCGCCGTGGACGGTTGTATGCCCTCGGCCGGATTGAATTTACCCGGGCCGTGATACAGCACAGGATCTGCCTCAGCCAACTTGTAGCCCTGCCCCTTTTTCGTCACCACGTGCAGGAACTGTGGGCCATCGAGATTCTTGAGGTTTTGCAAAGTGGGCACCAAGGCTTCGAGGTCGTGACCATCAATCGGGCCAATGTAGTTGAAGCCGAATTCTTCAAACATGGTGGCGGGCGTCAGCATCCCCTTGGCGTGCTCTTCGAAGCGCTTGGCAAACTCGCGCATCGAAGGTGGCAGTACTGATTTGCCGACATTTTTCGCTGCGGCGTAAAACTTGCCGGACATCAGACGCGCCAGATAACGATTAAGCGCTCCCACCGGTGGCGATATCGACATATCGTTATCGTTTAACACCACCAGCATCTTGATGTCTTCATAGACGCCGGCATTATTCATCGCTTCGAATGCCATGCCGGCTGACATGGCGCCATCGCCAATCACCGCCACTGAGTGCCGCGCTTCACCCTTGGTGCGGGCAGCGAGCGCCATGCCGAGTGCGGCTGAAATTGATGTAGATGAATGCGCCGTGCCAAAGGTGTCGTAGGGGCTCTCATCGCGCCGAGGAAAACCGGACAAGCCACCGAATTGTCGCAAGCTCGGCATGCGGTCACGACGACCGGTCAGAATTTTGTGCGGGTAGGTCTGATGACCGACATCCCAGACAATCCGGTCATGCGGCGTGTTGAATACGTAATGCAGGGCAATCGTCAGCTCGACCGTGCCGAGATTCGAGGACAAGTGCCCACCTGTCTTTGAAACAGATTCGAGCAGGTAGGTGCGAAGCTCATTGGCCAGCTTGTGCAGATCGGCACGCGACAGCGCGCGAAGCTCGGCCGGATCATTAATGTTTTGTAATAGTTCCATGGTTATGCCTTCCTCTGCACGATCAGATCGGCTAATTCCCGAAGCCTGATCGCCGCCTCCCCGAACGGCTGCAGAGCATGGTGAGCATCCTGCCGCAACTTCTCCGCAAGAGCAAGCGAGGGCTGCAGGCCAAGGATGGATACATAGGTCGGCTTGTTGTGCGCCGCATCCTTGCCGGCGGTCTTGCCCAGCGTCGCCGAGTCGGCAGTGGCATCGAGGATATCGTCGACCACTTGAAACGCGAGACCGATTGCGTCGGCATAGGAATCTAATGCCGCTTGCTCGTCTGCTTGCAGTGCCTTGCCCGCATATGCACCCAACAACACCGATACTCGCAGCAGAGCGCCAGTCTTCAGCCGGTGCATCTGCTCCAGCTCAGGAAGTGCGAGCGCAATACCCACTGCGTCCAAGTCAACTGCCTGTCCGCCACACATACCCAAAGATCCTGCGGCGTGCGCCAGCTGCGACAGCATCGCCACTTTGCGATCCGGAGCCAACGCGCCTTGCGATAACACCAGGAACGCTTGCGATTGCAGCGCATCACCCACCAGCAATGCAGTCGCTTCATCAAACTGACGATGCACGGTGGGTTTGCCGCGCCGCAGGTCATCGTCATCCATGCAGGGCATGTCGTCGTGAACCAGCGAATACGCATGAATCATTTCGACTGCAGCGGCGGAGCGCTCGAGTGCGTCGCGCGGCGCATCAAACAACGTACCTGCCGCGAAAACCAGCAGCGGCCTGACACGCTTACCGCCACCCAAAACTGCGTATCGCATCGCCTGATGCAACTTGGTCGGTAACGCCGACGCGGGCGGCAGATGGCGATCAAGAACGACTTCCATATCCGCCTGCACTTGCTCGGCCCAGGCGGCAAACGGCGTGCTCATTCCTCGTCGTCCTCGCTGTCTGCTGATTCGCTCTCAAACGGCGTCAGCATCTCGCCGTCCAGCAATTTAACTTGCTGCTCAACACGCTCGAGCTGGGCGGCGCAGTATTTCACCAGCTCGGCACCACGTTTGTAGGCATCGAGCGAGGCTTCCAGCGGCAACGCGCCAGATTCCATCTTCTCGACCAGTTGCTCCAGCTCTGCCATAGCCAGCTCAAACGAGGCCGCAGGCTGATCGGAAAGATTCTTTTTTGGCATCACAGTTCATTTGCAGAATGGCTCATCATTCTAGTCGATGAAGTTGCCGTACCGACGAAATCGGCCGGGTAATCAGGCTGCAGTCTTTCATAAAATTATCCTTTCGATAATTCGTGAAGATCGCAGCTGTGCTCTGAAAATCTCTCCGCTCAGACGCTCTGACCCAAGTGATGGGGAGGGGTATAATCCGCGGCTCGCCCGAAAACCGCCGGCTTTTCATTATGAAAAGCATCGGATTCGGGTGCTTTCTCTCTTCGGTTGGTGCAAATTAATTTGGGGTTGAGGATGTCCGATCTGGCTGGTCTCGAAAAACTCATGCGCTCGAACGCGCAACTGCCGGTAAACGTTTACTTTGATCAGGACTTGCTCGCGCAAGAAACCGCGAAGTTATTCAAGCAAGGCCCGCGTTACGCCGGCCACACGCTGATGGTGCCCAATGAAGGCGACTACGCCACCCTGCCATGGGAAAACGATGGCCGGGTGCTGGTACGTAACGCCCAAGGCTTGGAGCTGATCTCTAATGTATGCCGCCACCGGCAAGCCAAAATGCTGAGCGGACGCGGCAACGCCACCAACATTATTTGCCCGCTGCACCGCTGGACCTATGATCTCAAGGGTGAGCTGATTGGCGCGCCGCATTTCGCTGATACCCCCTGCATGAATCTCAACCGCTTCGGTCTGCAGCAGTGGAATGGATTACTTTTTGATCAAAACGGTTTTGATGTTCCGAGCAAGCTGCAATCAATGGTGACAGCTCGCGAACTGAATTTCGATGGCTATATGCTCGACCATGTCGAGATCCATCAGTGCGACTACAACTGGAAAACCTTTATCGAGGTGTATCTCGAGGATTACCACGTTGAACCCTTCCACCCCGGCCTTGGCCAATTTGTCAGCTGCAATGAGCTGCGCTGGGAAATGGGCGATGGCTATAGCGTGCAGACCGTAGGTGTGAATGCGGCACTGAAAAAATCCGGCTCTGCCACCTACCAAAAATGGCATGACGAGGTACTGCGCTACAACGGCGGCGAGGCACCCAAGTACGGCGCGATCTGGCTGACTATCTACCCCAACATCATGGTGGAGTGGTACCCGAATGTGTTGGTGGTATCTACTGTCTGGCCGAATGGTCCGCAAAAAACCACCAATGTGGTTGAGTTCTACTACCCTGAAGAAATCGTCTTGTTCGAGCGCAGTTTCATCGACGCAGAACGCGCCGCCTATATGGAAACCTGCGCCGAAGATGATGAGATCGCGCTGCGCATGGACGCGGGCCGCAAGATCTTGCTCGATCGCGGCGTGAATGAAGTCGGCCCTTATCAATCGCCGATGGAAGACGGCATGCAGCATTTCCACGAGTGGTACCGCAGCAATATCGCGCTGTGATTGTGCGCCGCTGGAGGCGCTAGGTGCAGTCGCTGTGGATGCTGGTTGCGGCGTTCGTGTTCTCCATCATGGGGGTCTGCGTCAAGCTGGCCTCTGAACACGCCTCCACCTCCGAGATTGTGATCGCCCGTGGCGTCGTCGGCGTCAGTATGTTGTTGCTGTTAACGCGCGTGCGAGGGCTTCCGCTCGCTACACACTTCCCCTGGCAGCACGCATGGCGCGGCTTCGTCGGTGTTTCGGCATTATGGTTATGGTTCTTCGCCATCGCGCGTCTGCCACTGGCCACGGCCATGACGCTCAACTACATGGCGCCGATCTGGATTGCCGCCATTGTGTTCACGCTCGGTTGGTGGAACAAGACGCGACGCTTCGAGTGGGGCCTGGCAGCGGCCATCGTCACCAGCTTCATCGGTGTGGCCTTGCTTCTCAAGCCCACTATCCACGCTGAGCAATGGGTCGGTGGTTTGACTGCACTGATCTCCGGCTTCATCTCGGCCCTCGCCTATATTCAGGTCAAGCGCCTTGGCCAAATGGGTGAGCCGGAATATCGCGTGGTTTTTTATTTTTCAGCAAGCGGCGTGCTGGGTGGACTGGTCAGCGGCCTGATTGATAACTGGTGGCAGACCGGCAGTTTGCATTTGTTTGCTGATTTATCTGCGCACGATTTTCTGCTGCTGTTCGCAATTGGTATCACCGCCACCATTGCACAAGTGGCGATGACACGCGCCTACCGGCTGGGGGCGATGCTCGTCACCGCCAATCTTCAGTACACCGGCATTGTGTTCTCGAGCATGTGGGGCATCTTGCTCTGGAACGACGTACTCGACATCGGCGGCTGGCTCGGCATTCTGATTATTCTGGTGAGCGGCATTGCCGCCACCTTTTATAATGCGCGCAGCAGTAGCGCTACCAGCCGTTCTGGTGCCAAAACTCCGTCTGGCGCTTCGAGCATGAGCGGTACCGCAAGCAGTAGCAGCACTTCATCTCAATAATAAATCGAATAGGAGACCTGCTGATGTCTTTCACCACGCTGATCACCGCGGCGGAGTTGAAGCAACACCTCGATAACCCGGTGTTTGTTGTGCTGGATTGTCGTTCCGAATTAACCGACCCACATGCCGGTGCGGTTGCTTTTGCTGCGGGCCATATACCCGGCGCGCAGCATGCAGATGCTGACCGCGACTTGTCAGATAAATCGGCCGGGCCCAACGGCGAATTTCGTGGGCGTCATCCTCTGCCGTCAACCGCGAACTTTATTGAAACACTGCGCAGCTGGGGCGTTTATCCGAACTCACAAGTCATTGCCTATGACGCCCATGGCGGCATGTTCGCGGCACGCGTCTGGTGGATGCTGCGCTGGGTCGGACATAAAAGTGTCGCGGTACTGGATGGTGGTTTACAGGCGTGGCAAGGCGCAGGTGGGGAGTTGACGCAAGCAGTGATTAATCGACCCCACGGCTCGATCACGCTGCAACCCTCGTTAGTGGGAACGGTCAGTGCAGACGATGTACTGGCCAACTTATCGGCACGCGCCAGAGTGGTGCTTGATGCGCGCGCGTCTGATCGCTTTCGCGGAGAGAATGAAACCATCGACCCAGTCGCCGGCCGCATACCCGGCGCAAAAAACCGCTGGTTCAAAGATAATCTTCAAGCGGATGGCAGGTTCAAAAGCCCTGATGCCCTGCGTGCTGATTACACCGCACTCATCAAAAGCCCGGAGCACACCATCATGCAATGCGGCTCAGGTATTTCAGCGTGCCACAACTTGTTAGCGATGGAGATTGCCGGCCTGCCCGGCGCTTTACTGTATCCAGGCTCTTGGAGCGAGTGGAGCGCAGACCCGTCGCGGCCAGTTGCTGTTGGGGAGTAATCAGCACGGGCTTCTCGACCACGAGACTCACGTACTTGGATAGTCATTGCTGAGACGAGCGCTGCTGAAATCCTGGATGCCGGCCTCCGCCGGCATGACGACTTAATCGACCGTGCCTCAACCGATCGGTAAGTAATGCGTGAACAGCAGCACCATCCCCACACCGAGTGCGATGAGTATCACCTGCGGTACCGTGTCGCGCCACGTGGCGCGGCGCTGCATTTGCGGCATCAAGTCACTCACGGCGATGTAGATAAAACCTGAGGATGCCAGCACCAGTACATAAGGAATCAGGTCGATGCCATTGCCGAGGGTGTAGTAGCCCACTACGCCGCCAATCACTGCCATCAGACTACTAATCAAATTATAAAAATACGCGCGCTGCTTGGTGAAGCCGGCATTCAGCAGCACGATGAAGTCGCCAATCTCTTGGGGAATTTCATGCGCGGTAATTGCCAGCGCCGTAATCAGCCCTAATTTAGGGTCAGCCAGAAAAGCGGCAGCAATCAAAATACCGTCGGTGAAGTTATGCAGACTATCGCCGACTAAAATCATCCAACCGGCTTTACCTGCCTCATCGGCATCATGTCCGTGCGCATGATCATGGCCATCACCCTCGTAGTGATGCGAGTGGCGCAGAATCGCCAACTTCTCCAGCAAGAAAAACCCCAACAGTCCCGCCAACAAGGTAGCGAACAGCGACTGCGGGCTCGCGTTCGACTCGAAGGCTTCAGGTAAAGCGTGCAGCAGCGAAGTAGCCAGCAGCAAGCCGACCGACAGACTGACCATGCGGTCGACCATCTTCGACAGCAAGCCATAAGACAAGAAGGCAGCAGCAGAAATACTGATCAGCCCGGCGAGCGTGGTGGCCAGCAGAATTGAGAACAGCGTGGAGTCGATTTTGTTTTCCTTGGAAACCGTTGCGCTGCAACCAGACGCGCTATTTTACGTGGGTGGACGCAGCCAGCGATCGATTTCGCCAAGCGTGTAGAGCCTGTCTCGTCAGGCCGATGGCAAGGCGGCAGTATCGCAGACAGTACTCGACGTACGGCAAGATACTGCCAACGCAGCAAGCGGCCTGACCAGACAGGCGATCAGTGGGCTTGCTCCCAGTTGGGCCCATATCCCACATCCGCCACCAACGGCACCTTCAACTGCGCCACCCCGGCCATCAACTGCGGCAGGGTTTGCTTGACCTGATCCAGCTCGCTCATTGGCACATCGAGCACTAATTCATCATGTACTTGCATCACCATCAGTGATTTCAGCTGCTCTCGATCGAGCCAATCCTGCACCGCAATCATGGCTAGCTTGATCAGGTCGGCGGCGGTTCCCTGCATCGGGGCGTTGATTGCGGCGCGTTCTGCGGCCTGTCGGCGCGGCCCGTTGGGTGAATTGATCTCCGGTAGCCAGAGCCGGCGACCAAATACGGTTTCCACAAAGCCGTGCGACTTGGCTTGCTGTCGCAGATCATCCATGAACCGCTTCACGCCTGCGAACCGGTTGAAGTATTTGTCCATGTACATCTGCGCGGCAGATCGCTCGATACCCAAGTTACCTGCCAAGCCAAATGCACTCATGCCGTAGATCAGGCCAAAGTTAATGACCTTGGCGGCACGACGCTGCTCGGCCTGCACTTCATCGACCGTAACCCCAAAAATCTCCGCCGCAGTAGCGCGGTGAATATCTTCACCGGATGCAAACGCACGCAGCATGGCCGGGTCTTCGGAGAGATGCGCCATGATGCGCAGCTCAATCTGCGAATAATCGGCAGAGACGATCACGTTACCGGGCGAGGCAACGAAAGCCTCACGAATTCTTCGGCCCTCTGCAGTACGTACCGGAATATTCTGTAGATTCGGATCGTTCGACGACAGCCGACCGGTAATGGCAATTGCCTGCCCGTAGTTGGTATGAACGCGACCCGTGCTCGGGTTCACCATTTTCGGTAGCTTATCGGTATAAGTGGATTTCAATTTCGATAGACCGCGATACTCCAGCAATAATTTCGGTAGCGGATAATCTTCGGCCAGTTTTTGCAGCACTTCTTCATCGGTGGATGGCGCACCACTGGCCGTTTTTTTGACTACCGGATGTTTCAGCTTCTCGAAAAAAATCTCACCGATTTGCTTGGGTGAATTCAGATTGAAGGGCTGACCCGCCAATTCATACGCCTGCTGCTCGATTTGCAGTAACTTGATACCCAACTCATGCGATTGCGCTTGCAGCCGTTGCACATCAATGAATACGCCATTACGCTCGATACGCTGCAGCACACGCGCCGTTGGCAACTCAATGGTTTGGTAAATGAAACGCAAGCCATCAACTTTGTCGACGTTTGGCCAGAGCGCTTGATGCAGCTGCAGCGTGATATCTGCATCTTCCGCTGCGTATTCCGCTGCGCGCTCGATATCTACCTCATCAAAACCAATCTCGGAGGCGCCTTTGCCGCACAGCTCGACATAGCTAATGGTTTTACGGTTCAACCAACGTAGCGCAAGGCTATCCATATCATGGCTGCGGTGCGACTCCACGACATACGACTCGAGTAAGGTGTCATGCGCAATACCCTGCACATGAATACCGTAGTTCTGCAGCACATGGCAGTCGTACTTCAGATGCTGCCCCAGCTTCGGCTTGCTCGCGTCTTCCAGCCAAGGCTTGAGCTTGGCGAGCACATGATCACGCGATAGTTGCGCGGGCACACCCGGGTAGCGATGCGCTACCGGAATATACGCCGCTACACCAGGCTCGCAGCACAGTGAAATACCCACCAACTCGGCTTGCAGGGCATCTAGTGAGGTCGTTTCGGTATCGAGCGCTGTCAGTGCAGCTGCGTTAATTTTTTCTATCCAGTGATCTAACTGATCCTCAGTCAAGACAGTGTCATAGTGTTTTTCTGCAGGTGCTGCGGGCGCTAGCGGTGCTGAAGATACTTCGTTATCGTCTGCACCCGAAAACAAGGCGCCGCTCGCGCCACTGCCGACTGTTTCGTTACCCGCTGCCAGCGCTGCATTCAATTCACGTAGCCAGGTCCGAAAGCCCATTTTTTCAAAAAAGGCTTTCAGCGCTAATTTATCTTCCGGGCTTTGCTTTAATGATGCGAGTATGGATTCATGGTGCCCGGATAAATCACAATCGCATTTCACCGTGACCAGCTGACGTGCCAGCGGCAGCCAATCGAGTGTTTTGCGCAGATTGTCGCCAACCACACCGCCAATATCGCTTGCGTGTGCGATCACACCATCGAGGCTGTCGTATTGCGACAGCCATTTCACTGCCGTCTTGGGCCCTACCTTTTCAACCCCGGGGACATTATCGACCGTGTCGCCGACCAAGGTGAGGTAATCCACAATACGTTCAGGCGGCACACCAAACTTGCCCAGCACCCCTGCCCGGTCCAAGGTCTCGTTACTCATGGTATTCACCAGCGTGACCTGATCATTCACCAGCTGCGCAAGGTCTTTATCGCCAGTGGAAATAATGGTCTTGAGTCCGAGTGTAGTCGCCTCGGTGGCCAGCGTGCCAATCACATCATCGGCCTCAATACCTTCGACCATCAAAATCGGCCAGCCGAGTGCTTTGACAACTTCATGGATGGGTTCGATTTGTCGGGCCAAGTCTTCCGGCATCGACGGGCGATGTGCCTTGTACTCCGGATACATGTCATCGCGAAACGTCTTGCCCTTGGCATCAAACACGCAGGCGATATGATCAGCGGCGTAGTCTTGCCGCAAGCGACGCAGCATATTGATCATGCCGTAAATGGCGCCCGTGGGTATGCCATCCGCGTTGCGCAAATCCGGCATCGCATGGAAGGCGCGATACAGATAGCTCGAGCCATCTACTAACAACAGGGTCTTGTTCATCGTTTTGATTATCGCAGAGTTACCCTCCCAACCTCCTGCTATGGTCGGGTCAGCTGACGGCCTGGGTCGCTGCTGATGAGGCAGTCCTTTAAGCCGGAAATTACGCCACAAGCCGCCGCGCGCGGCGGCCGTTTAAGAGGCCGAGATCACTGACAAATGGTTTGCTAGAATGAGGACTGTCGCGCTCGAGTAACGGCGCCCACTGCGGGGATCACGATGAAATCGCTAGCCGTCATACTGCCTCGGTACCGTGTTTCCGGTGTAGCTGCTGTGTTATCCGTTTTATCGGGTGCCGCCTTGGGAGAGCCCCTGTTGGACGACCCCTATGCGGGCAGCCTGATACCCGATGGCCGCACGAAGATTACACAAATTCGCGAACAAAATGCTGTCACCTCGGTGCGCGTTCAACGCGGTGACAATATCTACCATGTGACACCTGCCGAGCAGATCCCTTACTACCAGGAAGGGGGGCGTGCCGCCACGTGGGAAATTATCCAGTTCCGCGCCAAGCCGGTAGATGACCGTAGCGCAATGCCACCACCCACCCGATGACTTCTACGCCCGGTACCGCCGGGCATTGTTACCTCCGCCATGGCAGTTTTCACACCGGTCACGCTAGACCAGATTATCCCTTGGGCTGCCAAGTTTCCTATCGGCCAGGTACGCTCCATTCAGGGCATCTCATCTGGTATCGAGAACAGTAATTTTTTTCTGTTTACCGATCGCGCCGAATATGTGCTCACGATTTTCGAAAAACTCAGCTTCGAGCAGCTGCCTTTTTATTTGAATCTGATGCGGCATCTCGCCGAGCGCGGTGTTCTGGTGCCAGCGCCTGTGGCGGACGCCAGCGGTAGCATCCTGCACCAACTGCAAGGCAAGCCGGCGGCCATCGTCAGCCGTCTGCATGGCGATTGGGTACCGGCGCCACAAGCGGCGCATTGCGCCAGCGTGGGTGCCATGCTGGCGCGCATGCACTTAGCAGCGCAAGACTATCCGCTGTATCAGCCGAACCTGCGTGGTTTGCCCTGGTGGCGCGAAACAACCCCAGTGGTGCTGCCCTATTTGACGGAGTCCAATCAGCTGCTATTACGTGCAGAGATGCAATTTCAAGAGCGCTTTGCAGCGTCGAGTGTCTACCCTGCCTTACCCAGCGGCCCAATTCATGCAGACCTGTTCCGCAACAACGTCATGTTTGACGGTGAACATCTATCGGGTTTTTTCGATTTTTATTTTGCCGGCTGCGACCGCTGGTTATTTGATGTGGCCGTGACGGTGAATGACTGGTGTATCGATCTGGACTCTGGCGCTACCGATGCCGCGCGCGTGCGCGCACTACTTGATGCCTACCATGCGGTTCGCCCTTTTACGTCGGAAGAGTCAGCCGCATGGCCTGCCATGTTGCGGGCAGCGGCGCTGCGTTTCTGGATATCCCGGCTGTATGATTTTTATTTGCCGCGTGAAGCCGAGATGCTGACGCCACACGACCCGACCCATTTCGAGCGCATCCTGCGGCATCGCATCGAACACGCGGTCGAAGGCCTGGGCTAATGGAACCCATCGCAGCCAAAGACGGCATCGGCTGGATCAAGCAAGGCTTTGCTTTGTTCCGACGACAGCCAGCTGAGCTATCGACACTGTTTCTGCTCTATATGCTGCTGATGTTCTCGTTATCGCTCATACCGGTGATAGGACAGCTGCTGCCACTTTTGCTGGTGCCGACGTTTACCATGGCCTTCATGCAAGCCTGCGTAGAAATTGAAGCCGATCGCAAGGTCAAGCCCTCGCTGCTACTCACCGCATTTCGATCACCCGCTTTGGGCACGCTGCTAAGACTGGGCGCGCTGTATCTGCTGGCCGCCACGCTGGCGATTGCCGCCTCATCACTCATTGATGGCGGCACGTTCTGGAAATTGTTGTCCGGCCAGATCAAGCCGGATGATGAAAAAAATATTACGGCTGATGATTTACCCTTGGCGATGCTGTTCTCGGCCCTGGTGTATTTGCCCTTCGCAATGGGGTTCTGGCATGCCGCCGCGCTGGCGATGTGGCAACGCATGGGGCTGTTCAAAGCAATCTTCTACAGCTTCTTTGCCGTGCACCGCTGCGGCAAGGCTTTTCTGGCCTACTCGCTTGGCTGGGTCATGATCGGCATCGCCGCACCCGCCATCATCAGCGCCCTTCTCAGCTTGCTTCTCGGCAAGACTCTTGTGACCGTCATGCTGCTGATGCCGCTGTCGGTCATCCTCACCCTCGTGATGTACTGCTCCTTCTATCCCACCTATACCGCCGTGTTTGAGCGGCCGGAACAAAGCTAGATTTAGTGTTTCTATTTCGGAGATGTTTGGTGAAATCAGCGCCGAACTAAAGATCGTGTCTCTGAATTACCACAATTGCTATGACAAGGGAGAAAATCTATGGGCAGCCCGATCGGTATTGCTGAAACAAAAGTTGAGGTTTATGCCGACATCGCGACCCCCAAAGGGCGCGCACCAAAAGATACCGATGTATTGGTATACGCAGGTATAAGCAGAAAAGCGGGTGATGTTAACAAAGATCAGTTGAATTTTAAAGGTGCAAGTAACAACTCGGCATTTACTAAGCTACGCAATTTTTTGAACGGACGACATACAGCTAGAGGCGAGGATGTTTATATAATTTTAAGAACCAATGGTATGTCGGATAAGGCTGCTCGCGCCGCCACTATTAGAATTAAAAATGCTAGCGCTGGTTTAGGCGGATACTCTGCAAAAGTAACGCAACAAGAGATAACATCTTTTCAAAACAAAATGAAAACAGCAGTTGCTTACAAGGAGGTAGAAATCCATAGCTCGAATAAAAAACTTTGAGTTAAAGATTTTAACGATACTCGATCCAAATCGTCAGGAAAAAAGTCTTTATCTCGTTTAAAACGTACTGCAATAAGAGGTGGCGATGTGGCTGTCTCAAGAATTCCAAGTAGCTCGCTAAGCACTCTTAATCGAGCAACCGAAGTCAGCCCCTCTAAGGGTTATCAGGTTATAAAAGATGACGGGATCGCTTCGAAATCCCTGAAAAGCAAGGTTAAGAATCTGCTCTATACCCTGAGTAGTCCTTTTCGGGCGCTCACGCGTCAGCATGTTCAGAGCAAGTTATCGAACCAGGGTATGACTTCCGGGATGATCAACATCAAGTCGGCAACCTCATCAGCTAGCAACAGAACAACCGTGACCGTACAAGCTGGCCAGGCCGATGTAGTGATCACCATGAGCCAAGGTACTGCCAAGTTCAAACCACCGCCGCCTGACTTTATTTGGGGATGAGTCGTACTTGCCGGAATATCAAACCACCCGCTCCAACTTCGCCACACCCAAATCTAATAACTTCATACCATTGCGGCCGAAGTTGATATGGGCACGGGCTTGGGCGCCACTGCCTTCGATATTCACGATCACGCCATCACCAAATTTGGTGTGATGCACGTTTTCACCGATACGCCAACCCACGTCGCGATTCATTTTCTGTGCGAGCTGGTTACTGCCGGCCTCGGGCGCGTCAACCCAAGCCGCTTTGGTCTGCGAAGCGCCAAACCAATGGCCCTGCACTTTGGGCGATAACCACTTCAGGCTATCTTCAGGTAACTCATCAAAGAAACGCGACTTCATGTTGTAACGGGTTTGGCCATGCAGCATGCGCGTCTGCGAGAAGCTCATGTACAAGCGCTTTCGTGCACGGGTTATCGCAACGTACATCAGCCGCCTTTCTTCTTCAACACCGTCATCTGCTTCTTCACTATTCTCATGCGGGAATAAGCCTTCTTCCAAGCCGGTGATGAAGACCGCATCAAACTCCAAGCCCTTGGCCGAATGCACGGTCATCAGTTGAATGGCATCCTGCCCAGCTTGTGCCTGATTGTCGCCCGCCTCAAGTGATGCATGCGATAGAAATGCCGATAGCGGTGACATCACGGTTGCTAACGGAGCATCGGCATCAATGATTTCCGTACCATCGCCCATCGTGAGTACAGGATTTTGTGCAGCTTGCGCTTGCGGTCCGAGCAGTGCGGGTGCATCCAAGCCAAAGCCTTCTTCAGACACAAACACCGTTGCGGCAGCGATCAGCTGCTCAAGGTTTTCGATTCGATCAGCGCCTTCTTTTTCACCTTGGTAATGCAGGATAAGCGTGCTCTTCTCCAGCATCACCTGTACCATTTCTGGTAACGGTAGTTGCTGGGTCTCGAAGCGCATGGATTCAATCAGCTTGACAAAACTTCCCAGCGAGCTGCCCGCCTTGCCGGCCACATACGGCACGGCCGAGTACAAAGACACCCCATACTGACGCGCTGCATCTTGTAACTGTTCGATAGAACGTGCGCCAATGCCGCGCGTCGGGAAATTAACCACCCGCAGAAATGCGGAATCATTGTGCGGGTTATCAATCAGCTGCAGGTAAGCGATTGCATGCTTAACCTCGGCTCGCTCAAAAAAGCGCTGCCCGCCATACACCCGGTACGGTAGCGCAGCGGTAAATAGCGCATGCTCAATCACACGTGACTGCGCATTCGATCGATATAACACCGCAATCTCACTGCGCAGCCAGCCTTCGTTGATGAGACTTTTCATTTCCTCGATCAGCCACTGCGCTTCTTGCAGATCACTGGAGGCCTCATAAACGCGAATTTGCTCGCCATGGCCTGCGTCGGTACGCAAATTTTTACCAAGGCGATTAGTGTTGTGTGCAATGAGTTGATTAGCCGAGTCAAGAATATGACCGTGCGAGCGATAGTTTTGCTCCAGCTTGATCAGATTCTGAACATTGAATTCACGCTCGAATGCAGCCATATTGCCAACATTAGCGCCTCGAAACGCGTAAATGCTTTGGTCATCATCGCCGACGGCAAACACTGCATTGTGCTCGCCCGCGATCAGCTTCAGCCACTGGTATTGCAGGTCATTGGTATCCTGAAATTCATCGACCAAAATATGCTTGAAGCGCGCACGATAATGCTCGCGCAGTGGCTGGTGTCGTGAAAGCAGCTCGTAGCTGCGAAGTAGTAATTCAGCAAAGTCGACGACGCCCTCGCGCTGGCACTGCTCGTCGTAGGCGGCATACAACTCGACAAACTTGCGCGTGAAATCATCATAGGCCTCGACAGCATCTGAACGCAAACCCTGGTCCTTGGCGCTATTGATGAAGTATTGCAGCTGCTTGGGAGGATATTTCTCGTCATCGACATTCAGGCGTTTCATCAGGCGCTTGATAGCTGAGAGCTGATCGGCCATATCCAGAATCTGAAAGGTCTGAGGCAGCGCCGCATCACGGTGGTGGGCGCGTAGTAAACGATTGCACAGGCCATGAAAGGTACCGATCCACATGCCGCGCGTATTGATTGGCAGCATGGCCGACAACCTGGCTAGCATTTCCTTGGCCGCTTTGTTCGTGAAAGTGACTGCCAGCACACCGGCAGGCGATATCTGCATGGTCTGAATCAGCCAAGCGATTCGCGTGGTGAGTACACGGGTTTTACCGGAACCGGCACCGGCAAGAATCAGTGCAGGTTGGGCAGGAAGGGTAACGGCGGCGAGTTGCTCAGGATTGAGGTTGTGTAGAAGGTTTTGCATACCACGATTATATGACGGCGTGGCTTGTTGCCACGCCGCTCACGGCAGCTAATAGACCACCAACAGATCCATCAATCTTTTTTCGTTTTGCCGATTGCTGTCAACTGGCTGATAGCGTCCGGACGCATGCAAGGAAACTGGTTCACATCAACCACAGGCCTACTCGCTTCACCGGATCGAATATGCTGCAGGTGTGCTGAGGAACTCCGCCGCAATACCACACTACCCTTGGCAAATCTATCATCACTCTCTGCACTAATCACTGTCTGGCGGCGACATTCTTTGATAATCAATCGGCATAAGGTATCGAGTAAACGAGCCCATGGATAAGGTTTGAATTTAGGATCAGACTGATACACCGTCGCGTCCTTACCGCTGCGCGGATGGGCGCTTAGCCAACGCCGGCAAAAAAACAGCAGCTCAGTATTATTGGCAACTTTTCTGACCATTTGCCGATAGGGTTCTTTCGGGTGAAGAAAGTTACGCAAAAAGTCATCCATCGCCTTGATACCCGCAATGGCTTGCTCCGGGCTGCGATCGTCGGGTCGCGTTAAAGCATTCACCAGCATTAAACGTGTTGACGATTCCATGCTCAGAAACTGTTGAGCTCGTTGACGCTTGATTTTTCCTGCGTCGACAGGATCACGATAGTGCTCGATCTGTTTTTCCTGCCAAGCCTTGGTGGTCGATTCACCATAAGCGCGGTTCAATACTTTGAGATGGGGCTTGATATCGCCCACCTTGATATCTCTGTCGAGCGGCGCAGTGATGGCAAATGTTTTTAAAGCGCGATTAGCATCACGCTGCGCCTGGGTCAGATACTTGAATTTCTTTTCGACAGTTTCGGTTGTCCGTAGAAGAATTTCAAGCAGCTCTTGCCTTTGCTTGGTGATATTAGCTGTAGCGACAGGGTCTGCTGCCGATTTTTTTGTCTTTTGTGCGAAACCTATCCATGGCTGGCCACCCACGGTGTAATCAGCACGCAATGCCTGGCTGTCTTTTTCAGTGCGAATAACGTCATATAGCTTTCTGATATTTTTCGCATTGCCATTCGGGCTCAACATAACATACGGGTAGCCATTGTTATAGATAGGCTCAGTAGTTCTTTCCAAGCGCACAGGTGAATTCGGCAGCATACATACTCCTGATAGATGAAAAAGGTAGGTACGACTATGACGCCTCTCGATCTTGCTTGATATAACTGATCCGTTTCCGAGTGATGCTTTGGGGTTTGAATCACTACAGATCAAAGACTCTGCGGTTGATCGTAGGCACTCGAGAGGCGGCTGTTTACCGCGCCTCTGAGTAGCGAACACCCCATTGGGGTTCCGATGCAGATCGGTCGGTGACTGGGAAAGGCGACTACGTATCCGTCTGGTTAGATCGATAATTGTTTTGAGTATTCGACTATCGAAACAGTGAAGCAAATGCGATTGCCGCTGCTTGATGATCTTCAACGCTATAAACACTGCTAATCGCAGCAACAGAATGCGCGCCAAGTTCGACGAGTGGGCGAGCGTTATCGGGTGTCATGCCACCGATCACGCAAATTGGTAGAGAGAGTTCGGACAAGGCTTGGATAATGATACTCGGCGCAGTCGCAACCTCGTATTTTTTTACACGTGACGGGTAAAACCCACCGAACGCAACATAACTCGCGCCGGCTGTGGCGGCATCACGCGCCAGCTGAAGGTCACCATAGCAAGAAGCACCGACTATTTTTTCTTTGCCGATTTTTGATCTGACTTCCGCAACAGAAGCATCCGTACCGCCAACATGAATGCCGTCTGCATCGATGCGCTCACATAAATCCAGATGATCATTAATAATCAGCGGTATGTTTTTTCTTCGGCAAAGCGCCAATAAGGCAGATGATTGTTCGCTGCGTAATGCTTCACTCGCTGTTTTATGGCGATACTGCAGTAAGGTCGCCCCGCCCTCGATCGCTTGCGCGGTAACGGCAACAAGCTTGTCGGTATCGTCCCAGTCGGGGGTGACGAGGTATAGACCTCTCATGACATCTCCTTGGTGCGATTGGGTATCAACTGCCCGTCTGCAATACTGAAAGCAGTGTCAAGACACTGCTGCGTGTAAC
>VERA01000107.1 GCA_018882935.1 Burkholderiaceae bacterium
ACGCCTATGCCTACACCGCAGAGGGTGACCCCAACCCCGGCGTGATTTTGGCGACGATTCGATAATGGTGATCGACACCACCGCCACCCCGGCGATGGCGCAAGCGCTGATCAAGCACATCCGCGACATCACCGACCTGCCGATCAAATATGTCACCCTCACCCATTACCACGCAGTGCGCGTGCTGGGTGCATCGGCGTATTTCAATGAAGGTGCACAGCAAATCATCGCCTCGCGCGGCACCTATGAATTGATCGTAGAGCGCGGCGAGCAAGACATGCACTCGGAGATTGATCGCTTTCCGCGATTGTTTGCAGGCGTTGAAACCGTACCCGGCCTGACATGGCCCACCCTGGTGTTTGAAAAAGAGATCACGCTGTTTATGGGTAAGCTCGAGGTGAAGATCATGCATGTCGGCATGGGTCACACCAAGGGCGACACCATCGTCTGGATACCCTCGCAAAAGGTACTGTTCTCGGGCGATCTGGTCGAGTACGGCGCAGCCGCCTACACCGGCGACGCACAACTTGAAGAATGGCCGCACACCTTGGAAGTGCTGCGTGCGATGCATGCCGATAAACTCGTTCCAGGGCGCGGCCCCGCGCTGATGAACCCGGATGAAGTGAATCAAGGCATCGACTACACCAAAGACTTTGTCAGCACGCTGCTCGCCTCTGCCAAAGAAGCGGTGGCGCAAGGGCTGGATTTAAAAGGTGCGATGAAACACACGCGCAGCAATATGGATCATAAATTTGGCCACGTGTTTATCTACGAGCACTGTTTGCCATTTGATGTAACGCGCGCAGTCGACGAAGCCAGCGGTATCAAGCACCCACGCATCTGGACGGCAGAGCGCGACAAAGAAATGTGGCACGCGCTGCAAGACTGAACATGCATCAGGCTTACCGGTATCAAACATTTCCTTTCGTACCACCACCGGAACTGACTAGCGGTGAGGTTTATCGTCATCCGTTAGTCATCATTGGTTGCGGCCCGGTCGGTTTGGCCGCCGCGATCGACGCACGTCAACACGATATTCCGGTGCTGCTGCTGGATGACGACGATACAGTCTCGGTCGGATCGCGCGGGCTTTGCTATGCAAAACGTACCTTGGAGATTCTGGATCGGCTCGGTTGCGGTGACCCGGTAGCTGCCAAAGGTGTGGGCTGGGATGTGGGTCGCACCTTCTTTCGAGAAGAAGAAGTCTTCAACTTCAACCTGCGTCCACAAACCGGCTCCAAGCGGCCCGGTATGGTCAATCTGCAGCAGTACTACCTGGAAGAGTACATGGTCAAACGCGCGCTGGATGCGGGCGTGCAAATTCGCTGGAAAAATGAAGTCACTGCTGTTTCACCGCATGATGATTATGTTGCGATTGAAGTCTCCACCCCCGAAGGTCGTTATCAGGTCGAAGCCGACTGGTTGATCGTGGCGGATGGTGCCCGTAGCCCGATACGGTCCATGCTCGGCCTGGATGTCGAGGGTAAAGTTTTTATGGACCGTTTTCTGATTGCCGATGTGCTCATGAAAGCCGACTTCCCGGCTGAGCGCTGGTTCTGGTTTGATCCACCGTTTCATCGTAACCAATCGGTACTGCTCCATCGCGAGGCCGACGATGTGTATCGGATTGATTTTCAGCTCGGGTGGGATGCCGACCCCGAAGAAGAGAAAAAGCCTGAACGGGTGATTCCGCGCATCAAAGCCATGCTCGGTGATGAACGTGAGTTTTCGCTGGAGTGGGTCAGCGTGTATACCTTTCAGTGCCGCCGCATGCGCGAGTTCCGTCATGGCCGCTGTCTGTTTGCCGGTGACGCTGCACATCAAGTCTCGCCGTTCGGTGCGCGTGGCGCAAATTCCGGCATACAAGATGCCGATAACCTGATCTGGAAACTCAAACTGGTGATGGATGGTCGCGCACCGCTACGCTTGCTGGATACCTATACGGATGAGCGTGGTTTCAGCGCGGATGAGAACCTACTCAACTCCACCCGCTCTACTGATTTCATTACTCCCAAAGGGCGTGTAAGCCAGACCTTTCGCAATGCAGTGCTTGAACTCTCCCGCAGCCTGCCATTTGCACGCAAACTGGTGAACTCCGGAAGATTATCTGTACCGAGCTTTCTGACCAATTCGCTGCTCAATACGCCAGATAGCGAACCCTTCACAGGGGATATGGTGCCTGGCGCACCCATGGATGATGCACCGCTGCTGAAAAATGGTCAGCCTGCCTGGTTAATCGATCAGCTCGGTGGAAAGTTTCAGCTGCTGTACTTCTGCGAGGATGCCATTCAGATCACTGAGGCCATGCAGCGCCAGTTGCTCGGGCTGGCGCACGCCCAAATACCGATTGAAACTTTAGTGATTGCCCGCCGCGGCACGCAATCCAGCTTGAACGTCTTGCTCGATCAAGAAGGCCTCGCGTTTGCACGCTATGACGCGACCGACGGCACTTGCTATCTGGTGCGGCCCGACCAGCATGTGGCTGCACGCTGGCGAGAGACCGAGATCTCGCGCATTGTCGCCGCAGTCACACTCGCCACCGCTAATTTTGTTGAGGAGTGATGATGTCACTGATCACTGAGCCGAATTTTCATGAATCCGGTAAGCGCTATTTCCGTGATTTTTCGCCCGGCGATGATTTTTATCAGCTGCTCATTGATACGCACCGTGATCTGAGCGAATCACAAAGCGCGATGCTGAACGCCAAGCTGATCTTGATTCTTGCCAATCATATCGGTGACATCAGCGTGCTACGCGAAGCTATGCAGGTTGCGCGTGACAGCACTGAGGCTGCCTAAAAAAGTAAATCTATTGAGTGGGAAATCTATGCAAATCGAGCGAATTCACCATGTAGCTTATCGCTGCAAAGACGCCAAGGAAACGGTAGAGTGGTACACCAAGCACTTGAATATGCAGTTCGTTTTGGCGATCGCCGAGAACGAAGTACCTTCCACCAAAGCGCCCGATCCGTATATGCATGTATTTTTAGATGCAGGGGGTGGAAATATTCTCGCTTTCTTCGAACTGCCGACGCAGCCCGAGATGGATCGTGATCGCAACACGCCGACATGGGTTCAGCATCTGGCGATGAAAGTGGATTCGCTAGAGACCCTGCTCGAGACCAAAGCCAAGCTCGAAGCAGCGGGTATCAATGTAGTTGGCCCGACGAATCACACCATCTTCAAAAGTATTTATTTTTTTGACCCGAATGGCCATCGTCTTGAACTGGCGTATGACTGCGGCACGCCCGAAATGCATAAACAACTCGATGCCGTGAAATGGGAGATGCTGGAAGAATGGAGCAAAACAAAAAAAGCGCCGCAGCACGCGGCGTGGATGCATGACGGGAGTATGGCGTAGTGAGTCTGCTCAACGAAACCCACGACCCCAAGCTGAGCAGCTGGGTCGCCTCCGCCAACCTGCCCGGCACGGACTTCCCAATTCAGAATCTGCCTTTTGCAGTGTTTCGGCGCAAAGAAAGTGATGAGGTATTTCGCGGTGGCGTCGCGATAGGCGATCAGGTTCTTGATTTAGCCGCTCTGAGCAGCAAGAATATTCTCACGGGTGAAGCGCAGCAAGCCGCACTGGCGGCATCGGGCAGCACGCTAAACCCGTTGATGGCGATGGGGCACACTGCGTGGAGCAGTTTGCGGTTAGCGTTGTCGCGCTTGTTGCGCGAAGACGCAAAACATCAAGGCATCACCGCGCAGTGTCTGCTAGAGATGGAGGATGTGGAATACGCGTTACCCGCGCGTATTGGTGACTACACCGACTTCTACACCTCGATCCACCATGCGACCAATGTTGGCAAATTATTTCGCCCGGATAATCCGCTGCTCCCCAACTACCGCTGGGTACCGATTGGCTACCATGGTCGCGCGTCGAGCGTTGTGCTGTCGGGGCATGAGGTTCATCGTCCGCAAGGGCAGCTGATGCCACCGGGTGCAGAGCGTCCGATGCTCGCGCCGACCAAACGACTAGATTTCGAATTAGAGCTAGGCATCTTTGTCGGTGCCGGAAACTCACTTGGCACACCGATACCGATGGATCAGGCAGAGCAGTATGTGTTCGGTATTTGTCTGCTGAATGATTGGTCGGCGCGTGATATTCAAGGGTGGGAATACCAACCCCTCGGGCCATTTCTCTCCAAGAGCTTCGCCACTAGCATCTCGCCATGGATTGTTACGCTGGAGGCACTCGCGCCTTACCGCTTACCGTTCGAGCGCGACCATGACGAACCTCAGCCGTTACCTTATCTCGATAGTGAAAACAATCGTTTGGCGGGTGCATTGGATATCCAACTCAAAGTGATGCTATCAACGCCCGCGATGCGAGAGGCCGATCTACCGCCGCAGACCATTTGCCAGACCAGTTATAAACACGCTTACTGGACATTAGCGCAGTTGATTACGCATCACACCGTGAATGGCTGCAATCTGCAAGCAGGCGATTTACTCGGCAGCGGCACGCTGTCTGGTCCTGAACCACACCAACTCGCTGCCATGCTCGAGATTACCGAAGGCGGAAAAAAGCCGCTCACCTTACCGAATGGCGAGCAACGCGTTTTTCTTGAAGATGGAGATCAAGTCACGCTGCGAGGATGGTGCACGAGTAAAGATGCCGCGCGAATTGGATTTGGTGAATGCATTGGGAAAATTTCCCATTAAATTCGTCATCGAAAAAAATCAGCCACTATTTGCTTGGCCTATAAATTATTAAAATTACGATAATCCTGTTTTTCGTAACCTTCAATCTCATTATTTCTGGTTTTTACAGAGCCCGATCTCGGGCACAGTCTCGGTCAGGTAACGCGGCGCAGTTCGCGTGCCATTCCCCACAAGGAGATCGATATGAAGCCAGAAAATCAATCGCAATTGCTGCACTATGCACCTGAGGCATTTCTAGACCGGTTGTGCGAGAAACTCGGCGCGCGCTCGCTCTCTGCGCTTGGCCGCGTGGTTGGGCTCTCTCCATCGGTGCTGAGCAAAGTAAAAAGACGGCGGCTCGCTATCAGCAGCGAGATTCTGCTGAAAATCCATGATTCCACCGACATTCCTGTGCGCGAGTTACGGCGCTGGATGGGTGATATGCGCCCGTATTTCTCGCGTGTGCAGCTGGCCCGGGTTAGGTACTGATGCGCTCAAAGTTGCCGTTTGCTTTTAGCGCAAGATTGGCACTTTCCGCGAAAGGACCGCGTCATGAATAGAGACGACCTGATTGGGCAGTTAAGCAGTTGTGTTGGACAAGGCATGCGTGTGCCCGAAGAGGCGTTCCGCCTTGCCGCAACCATTGATATGCAACGATTTAAAGGCATGTCGGTGAACTCAGCCGCACTTTTGGTGCTGCGGATGGGCTTACAAAAGCGCTTCCGCTTTTTTGCGGTGAGGCCCTCCACGGTTGAGCGCGAGGCTGCGCAGTTGTTTGGCGATACCGCCAAGGCCGAAGCCAAGCTGGCAGCGCGCCGGTCGTTGGGTCTCGCTACGGTCCTGTAGTCAACATTCAGCGCCGATTCACTCGGTGCATAACCGGCGCCGGCCTTCACGGTCGGCGTCCGTGTCGATTATTTCGGTGTATTCTCCGCTGATAGGCAACTGATGTGCACTACGCAGCGGCGGGTTTGACCCTGCCGGGTTATCAACCTTTTGCGCCGAACGAAAATGCCCGATATGTTTATTTCCCCGCACCAGCAAGGGTTAATATGCCGTGTGCTCACTGCGCTATGTTGTGGCTTGATTTTCGCGGTGACTGCATTGCCGTCGCGTGCCATGAGCCCCGAGCAAATAATCGAAGCGCTGCAAAAACCTGAAAATAGCACGGGCAATATTGCGGACGCGGTCGAAGAAGCCACAGGCGCGCGTGGCTGGATGTCTGCCGACGTAAAACCGATTTACGACGCCCGTATTGTGGGGCGTGCTGCTACTGCGCTCATGCGGCCGGTACTCAAAAACGATACGCGTAAATACCAAAACCATATTCTCGATATTCTCGATGAGGCAGCGCCTGGTTCAGTGTTGGTATACGTGATGCAGGATGGATTAGAAATTGCGGCCATGGGTAACCTGATGGGGACCACAGCCAAAGTACGCGGACTAGCCGGCGCGGTCATTGATGGCGCGGTGCGCGATATCACCGAGCTGCGGCGTCTGCAGTTTCCGGTGTGGTCGCGCCGCGTCAGCCCTGCTACCTCGGTCGGACGCATGATCAGCGTTGACAAACAAATACCGGTGAAATGCGGTGAGATCATGGTGCACCCCGGTGACTACATCGTCGCTGATGCAGATGGCGTGGTGGTTGTACCTGCGGCGGCTGCAGTTCAGGTCGTTGATCTGCTAAAAAAATATGATGACAAAGAATCACAGATGATACCGATCATCGAGCGCGAAAAATCAATGCGCAAAGCGCTTGAGAAATACAACCGCTACTAGGCAAAATAATATCTGCGCACAAGATGAGCCAAGCACCGACAGCGACGCCGCAAATCTTGACGCTCGGTGAGCCGCTAATCGAGTTTAATCAAACCTCAGCATCCAGCCAGCAGTACTTACAGGGCTTCGGTGGCGATGTCTCAACTGTGGCCATCGCTGCGGCGCGATTTGGGTGTAGCGCCGGTATCATTACTTGCATTGGTAACGACCCGTTCGGCGAGCTACTCAGCGATTTGTGGCAGCGCGAAGCTGTCGCTACGTCGTACGTACTGCGAGACATGAACGCCCACACCGGCGTGTATTTTGTGTCGCACACAGCGTCGGGCCACCGCTTCAGCTACCTCAGAAGTGGCAGTGCCGCGAGTCGTATTACGCCGGCACAGCTGCCCGTCGCTGCGATCGAAGCAGCACGTTGGCTGCATGTATCCGCAATCAGCCAAGCCATTAGTGCGTCGTCACATGACACGGTCGCGGCAGCAATAGCATGCGCCAAAGC
>VERA01000031.1 GCA_018882935.1 Burkholderiaceae bacterium
GGTCTACCCGCTGCATGCCACTCCACCAGAGTCCCGTGAATGATCCAGGCACCCCAGCCTCCCGGGCCCGGGTTCCCCTTGCAAGCACCATCTGTAAATATTTCAACCTGATCCATGCCGGTCTTGTTGTTTCTTCATTCGATGAGTCACCGGTATCGCGTTTGGCACGACCGCTCGCTTTTTATCCCATGCCGGGCCGATCAGCCGCATTCCCTGCACGCGCTTGATCGCTTGCACAATATACAGCGCACCCAGATAGGGCCACCAGCGGTTACCGGCTTTCTCCAAAAACGAGAAGCGGCGCAGCCATTTATCAGTCGCACACGGCGGTGCGTAGCAGCCGAAATGGCCGCGATTAATTTCCATATTCAACAGCTTCAGCCAGTCTTTCAGACGAGGTACGCTGATGAACTCTCCGTGCAAAGGCAGAAAATGCGCACCTGTCATTCGCCCAGCGGTTTGTCGCGCGCCCCACATACTGATCGGATTAAAACCGCAGATGATGACCTGTCCCTCAGGGATCAATACCCGCTCAACCTCGCGCAGTACTTGATGCGGCTCAGCAGCAAACTCAAGCACGTGTGGCATCACGACCAGATCCAGGCTTTGGGTAGCGAACGGCAATTCGGTAAAGTCGTGAACTACTACGACCTGACGATCGCCGCCGATAGCGTCAGCAGGCAAGTCAGCATCGGTAATCCATCGATTCGGCATACGATTCGCTGCCAAGGTATCCATCACCGGCAAACCCATCTGCACCGCGTTATACCCAAATATATCTGCGGTTAACTCATCCAGCCGCGACTGCTCCCAGGCGCGCGCGTAGGCGCCCGCTGGCGTATCGAACCAAGGCGCGAGAGATATAATCGGCGAATACGAAGCGTCTAGGTTCATGCTGATGTCTACGCCACAATCCCTGCAAGTTACCGCGATACCGGCCTTCGCCGACAACTATCTCTGGTTGATTCACGATCAGCAATATGCTGCTGTGGTCGATCCGGGTGATGCCGCGCCAATCGAAGCCGCGCTGCGTTCACGCGGCTTGAAGCTGCACGCTATTCTACTCACTCACCACCACGCCGACCATGCAGGCGGTGTCGAAGAATTACTTGCGCAATGGTCAGTGCCAGTGTACGGGCCTGCCGGTGAACGTATTCAGGGTGTATCACGCCCGCTGCGTGAAGGCGACAATGTTGATCTCAGCGCACTTGGTTTGCAACTCACCGTGCTTGATGTGCCGGGCCATACCGCTGGCCATATTGCCTACGTCGCCGCTGATCAGCACTGGCTGTTTTGTGGCGATACGCTGTTTGCGGGTGGGTGCGGTCGCCTGTTTGAAGGCACGCCGCAGCAAATGACGCAGTCGCTGGCTAAATTAGTGTCACTGCCCGACGATACCTTGGTGTACTGCGCGCATGAGTACACGCTATCCAACTTGCGCTTCGCGATCGCTGCCGAGCCGGATAATACTGACCTGGCCACCCGGCTCGAACAGGTACAGCAGATGCGCGCGCGCGGTGAATCTACGGTGCCCTCGACCATCGGCCTCGAGAAGCGCACCAATCCCTTCCTGCGCTACCGCGAGCCTTCCATACGACGGACCCTGCTCTCATCGGGCCGCTTGTCAAACGACGACCCGGTTGCCGCATTTGCCGTACTGAGAGAGTGGAAAAACAGCTTCCGTTAAGCCGCCGCTGAGCGCCAGAAATTCGGATTCAGTCTGCACACCCCGCCTACCGCCCCAAAATGGCAACTTTTTCTTGACGGCATCACCCCTGGTTCTTACACTTGCGGCAACTTCACTCGCGTAAAAGACCCATTCCCAGGTCGATCGCGCCGGATTGCCTCATGCAGCACAAACAATTTCGCCGGCTAACCATACCGGCACTGCTGGCCACGCTGGCCTTCCCCACCGCGTACGCGATCGATCTCAGTGTCGAGCCCGCGACCCCGGCACCAGACGTACGCGATACGCGTTCTGTCGACGGCCCGCGCCTCGCCAATCCTGAGTTCGACGCAGCGTATGAGGACATCACGGTCACCAGCTTTGATGTTTGGGACCGTATCCGCAAAGGCTTTGCTATTCCTGATTTGAATAGTCCGCTGGTGGCCAACCACGTTAACTGGTACAGCTCGCGGCCGGACTACATACAGCGCACCACACAGCGCGCCTCGCGCTACTTGTTTCATGTGGTCCAAGAACTTGAGCGGCGCGGCATGCCGATGGAACTGGCGCTGTTGCCGTTCATCGAGTCTGCTTTTAATCCGCAAGCTTACTCCAGCGCCAAGGCTGCAGGTATGTGGCAATTTATTCCAAGCACCGGGCGCGACTACAACCTGAAGCAGAATATTTTCCGGGATGAGCGACGCGATGTGTTGGCCTCTACCGATGCCGCGCTCAACTACCTGCAAAAGCTGTACGGCATGTTCGGTGATTGGCAGCTGGCATTGGCGGCTTACAATTGGGGCGAGGGTTCAGTCTCGCGTGCGATCGCAAAAGCGCAGGCCGCGGGCCGCGACACAGACTACAACAGCCTGTCGGCCTTCATGCCGGCCGAGACACGAAATTACTACCCGAAACTGCAAGCAGTAAAAAATCTGGTGTCGGCGCCAGCACAATACGGGCTGACGCTGCCCGTGGTTGAGAACCAGCCCTACTTCGTCTCTATCAACAAGACGCGTGATATTGATGTCAAGTTAGCGGCGCAGCTGGCTGAGCTGCCGATGGAAGAATTCAAAGCGCTGAACCCGCAGTTCAATAAGCCGGTGATTACCGGTAGCCCGAACACACGGATTCTGCTGCCGCAGATCAATGCCGAGAAATTCAAGGAAAACTTGTCGAAGTGGTCGCATGCCTTATCAAGCTGGACGGCGCATAAAGTAACGGCCGCACGCGAGCGCATTGAGACTATCGCCACGAAATTCAAGACCACGCCGGCGGTGATTCGTGAAGCGAATGCAATTCCACCGAATATGCATCCGACCATGGGCTCGGTGGTGTTGGTGCCGAAGCCTGCCGCTGAATCAGGTAAAGATATCGGACAAGACCTGGCCGACAACGCTACGCTGGCTGTAGCGCCGGATGAGCCGCCGCGCAAAAAAATTAAAGTGCGTGCTGGCAAGCGCGATACGGTGAACAGCATCGCCACGCGTTACAAGGTCACGGTGGCCGAAGTACGCGAGTGGAATGATCTGAAAAATGATCGCTTGAAGCCGGGTCAAGAATTGAAGCTGCAAGTACGTGCCGACAAGCGTGGCAAGCGAAGCGTTACGCTAGTCTCCGCGCGTGAAGATTCACCTGCGTCAGGACGACGCGTCAGTAAACATTCGCGGGTCGAGGTTGCAGACCGCCGCGATACCCGACGAGTTGAGCCGCGGCACCGCAAGCGCTACGAGTAAACATCTCAAGCAGCGAGTGAAAATTCCGCTGCCGCCAACAACCGCTGGGTGTAAGGGTCACGTGGTGAAGAGAGCACCTCCTGGGTGGTACCGCTCTCAACCACCTTGCCGTCTTTCATTACCAGCACCCGATGCGCCATTGCACGAATGACGGCCAGGTCATGACTGATAAACAAATACGCAATGCCATGCCGCTGCTGCAGCGTGGCCAATAACTCCAGCACCTGATACTGCACCGACACATCAAGCGATGAGGTAGGCTCATCCAGCAAAATTAACGCTGGCTTCAGCGCCAGCGCACGTGCAATCGCTATCCGTTGACGTTGTCCGCCCGAGAATTCATGCGGATAACGCGACATCATCTCCGGCGACAAGCCTACTTCTTTCAGCGCTTGTGAGACCAATGATCGTATCTGCGAGCGTGACAGATGCGGCTGATGCAGTGCGAGTCCCTCGCCCACGGTTTGCTCTATCGTTCTACGCGGCGAAAGTGACGCAAAAGGGTCTTGAAACACGACCTGCATCTGCGCGCGCAAAGGACGAAGTTGCGCGCTCTGCATCTCAGTGATGCGGTGGCCGTCAAACTCGACTGCGCCAGCGGTACTGGCAACTGACAGCCGCAACAGCGCCATGCCGAGCGTAGACTTACCCGAGCCAGACTCGCCGACAATGCCGAGCGTCTCGCCGCGCGCAAGCGCAAGATCCAGCGACTCTACCGCAACAAACTCGCGCTGCTTGAACCAGCCTTGTTTGATGAAGAAACTGCACCGTACGCCGCGTGCCGATAACAATGTCGCGCCGTCTGAGTGCTCGGATACCATGCGCTTGGCATGGCTGGCCAGCAATTGCTGGGTGTAGGGCTCGCGCGGCGATGCAAATAGCGTTGCTGTATCGGCTTGTTCGAGCAAGCGCCCATGCTGCATTACGCCTACGCGATCGGCGAAGCGCTTCACCAGATTCAGGTCATGCGTGATCATCAGTATCGCCATACCCTCGTCGCGCTGCAGCTGATTCAGCAGCTCGAGAATCTGCACCTGAATCGTGACATCCAGTGCGGTGGTAGGCTCATCAGCGATCAACAACTTGGGCTTGCAGGCAAGTGCCATCGCAATCATGGCGCGCTGGCGCTGTCCACCCGAGAGCTGATGCGGATACGACAAGGCCCGCCGTGCAGGCTCCGGAATCCCTGTCTTGTCGAGCAATTCAACTGCACGTAGCGCAGCCGCTCGCGCATTCAAGCCCTCATGCAGCATCAGCACTTCTGCAATTTGATTACCGATAGTGAATAGCGGATTAAGCGCGGTCATCGGCTCTTGAAAAATCATCGCGATGTCTTTGCCACGCAGCGCACGCAACTGCGTATCCGACATTAATCGGATCTCGCGCCTTTCAAACAGAATATTGCCGCTGGTGTCAGCATCAGGCGTCATACCCATCAGCTGCAGGGCAGTCACTGTTTTTCCCGAGCCAGATTCACCCACCAGCGCAAATTTTTCGCCCGCAGCGATATCAAAACTTACGCGATCAACAACCGTTGTGGTGCCAAACCGAACCGACAAATCACGTACCGTGAGCAGGCTCATGCTTTCCTCCGCACATCAAGCGAGTTGCGAAGCGCATCACCAATATTGGTGAGCAGCAGCAGCGTGACCGTCAGTACCATGAAGGTGGATAGCGCAATCCACCACGCATCCAGATTATTTTTACCTTGTGCTAATAGCTCGCCCAGGCTGGGCATGGCAGGTGGTACGCCCAAGCCCAGAAAATCCAGACTGGTAAGCGCCAAGATAGCGGCACTCATGCGAAACGGCAGAAAGGTCACCACCGGTGTCAGGCTATTCGGCAGCACATGGCGCCAAATAATCTGGGCATTCGATAAACCCAAGGCGCGCGCTGCCTGAACATAATCAAGGTTACGGTTGCGCAGAAAGTCTGCGCGCACATAATCCGACAAGCCCATCCAGCCGAACAGTGACAGTAGCAGGAGCAGGAGCAAGATACTGGGATCGAAAATCGACGCAAAAATAATCAGCAAATACAACTCGGGCATCGAGCCCCAGATCTCCATGAAGCGCTGGAACAGAAGATCGGTTCTGCCGGCGAAGTAGCCTTGCACCGCACCCGTGATGACGCCCAGCACTATGCCGGTAATCGTCAGTGCCAGCCCAAACAGTATTGAAATCCGGAATCCGTACAGCAAACGCGCCAGCACATCACGGCCACGATCATCGGTACCTAACCAGTTATCCAATGAGGGAGGCGCAGGGTTGGGCGACTTGGCAAAGTAATTCAGCGTGTCATGCCGGTAGTGATTGATCGGATAAATCGCCCAGTTACCGTCCTTCGAGAGTTGCTGCCGGATGAATGGGTCAAGATAATCTGCCGGTGACTCAAAGTCACCGCCAAATACCCGTTCGGAATAGTCATGCGCAATCGGCACCATCCACTGACCGTTGTATCGCACCAGCAGCGGCCGATCGTTCGAGATAAATTCGGCAAACAGGCTAACGACAAACAGCACGCTGAATATCAACAAACTGATATAGCCGCGTCTGTCTTTTCTGAAGCGCTGCCATACACGCCGACTCGGCGATAACGATGGCGATGGCGTGCCCGAATTCAGATCGGTATCGATGACCGCGCTCATGATGCCAAGCTCTCGAATTGCACACGCGGGTCAGCCCACACGTAGCAGAGATCACCCAATAACTTGACGACCAGGCCGATCAGCGTGAATAAATACAGGGTGCCGAGCACCACGGGGTAGTCTCGCCGAACCACTGATTCATACGAAAGTAGACCGAGGCCGTCGAGCGAAAACAAAGTCTCGATCAGCAGGCTACCCGCAAAAAAAGCACCAATAAATGCTGCGGGAAAACCAGTCACTAAAGGAATCAGCGCATTGCGGAATACGTGCTTGTACAGCACTGCGCGCTCGGATAATCCTTTGGCGCGCGCTGTCATCACATACTGCTTGCGAATTTCCTCTAAAAAGGTGTTCTTGGTCAGCATCGTCATGACCGCAAATGCACCCGCCACCGATGCGGTCACCGGCAAGGTGATATGCCAGAGATAATCTTTAATCTTGCCGAATGTCGTGAACGTTTCCCAGTCATCGGAGGTCAAGCCACGCAACGGGAACCACTGCACAAAACTCGAGCCGGCAAACAGCACCAGCAATGCAACGCCCAGCACGAAGCCTGGTATCGAGTAACCGACCAGCACCACCATACTGGTGACATGATCAAAGCGGGAGCCTTCCCGCACCGCTTTGGCAATACCAAGCGGCACGGATATCAAATAGGTGAGAAAAAAAGTCCATAAGCCGATCGAGATCGATACCGGCAGTTTCGACTTCACCAACTGCCACACATCTTGGTGATGATAAAAACTCTGTCCAAGGTCGAATTTTGCGAAACCTTTCAGCATTTGCCAGAAACGCTCAAGCGGTGGTTTATCAAAACCGTACAGGGCCTTGATCTCTTCGACCCGCTCAGGGTCGATACCCTGCCGCCCGCGGTACTCGGAACGTCCACCGCCCGAAGATTCGCCTGCACCAACCTGACCTTTTTTTAGTTCGATCAAGGCCTGCTCTACCGGGCCACCGGGCACGAACTGAATCACCGCGAAGGTAATCGCGATCACGCCCAACAGCGTAGGGATCATCAGCAAAACACGTTTCAGTATGTATGACCAGAGGTTCATGGCGACTCTCTCAGCCCCTATGGAGTCATTCCGGCGAAGGCCGGAATCCAGCATTATTCAATTAACTACTCAGTCGATTTCCGGGGTTTCAACTGCCACCAGCTCGAGATCACATAAGGATCTGCCTGATAGTACTTGGGCGACACCGCCGGAATACCAAAGCGATTACGGTAGGCCACGCGGTGCGTACCCGAATACCAATGCGGAATCGCCATATATTTGTGGAGCAGCACACGATCCAGCACACGTGCTGCGGTGACCAACTCGGCACGCGTATTAGCCTGTACCAACGCGGTCACCAACTTGTCGACTACCGGATCTTTCAGGCCCCAGTAATTACTTGAACCATTTTCATCTGCGGCCTTGGAGCCGAACATATCGAACATTTCATTGCCCGGGCTAGTCACGTCCGGGAAGCGCTGGCTGGTCATATCAAACTCGAAGTTTTCCATCCGCTTCTGCACTAACGCAAAATCTGCAGTGCGCTGACGTACAGTAATACCGAGTTTTTCCAGGTTGCGCACATACACCGCAATAATGCGCGATAACGCAGACTGATCATCAAGAATTTCAAAGGTGAACGGCTCACCCTTGGCATTGCGCAGCGCACCGTCGCGGTACTCCCAGCCCGCATCCTTCAACAAATCTCTTGCCTTGATCAGGTTGGCACGCAGCGATGCCGGCGCTTCGGTCGATGGCGGTACGGGTACCGGCCCGAACACTTCCGGGTCCAGCTGGTCGCGCAACGGCTCCATCAAGGCGAGCTCGGCTGGCGTTGGCTCACCACGCGCTGCCAACTCGGAGTTACTGAAAAAAGAATCAATGCGCATGTACTGCGCATAGAACAGCTGTCGGTTCATCCACTCGAAATCAAGCGCGAGACCCAAGGCTTGTCGCACGCGCTTATCTTGGAACTGTGGTCGCCGCATATTGATGACGAATGCTTGCATCCCAGCGCCGTTTTGGTGCTTGAGTGTTTTTTTGATTAACTCGCCACTGTCGAACTTCGGCCCCTTGTACATGCGCGCCCAGTTCTTGGCCCGGTTCTCTACGACCACATCAAACTCGCCGGCGAGGAAAGCTTCAAGACGCGCCAAGTCATCTTTGTAGAAGCGATAAATAATGCGATCAAAATTGAAGGCGCCCTTGCGCGCAGGCAGGTCGGTACCCCAATAGTCCGGGTTCTTGCGGTAGGTGATCGCACGACCCACATCGTAGCGCTCAATCAGATAGGGGCCGCTGGCAATCGGCGCGACCAGCTGTATCTTGTCGAATGGCGTACCCGCCGCCCACTTGCGCGAAAACACCGGCATGCCGCCCACGATCAGCGGTAGCTCGCGGTTCAGCATTTTGAAATCGAAACGCACGCTGCGCGCGTCGATAACCACGGCTTGCTTAACATCCGCGAAAATCATTTTGAATTGCGGCGCGCCCTTCGCCATCAAGGTCTCGAACGAGTACTTCACATCGTCTGCCGTAACCGGGTCGCCGTTATTGAAGCGCGCCTTGGCATGCAGACGGAAGGTCATGGACATACGGTCGGGCGCTAGCGTCATGTCCTCGGCCAGCAAGCCGTACATGGTCGCCACCTCGTCGGCTGAACTCACCGCCAGTGACTCGAACATCAAGTTAGTCAGCCCTGCGGCTGCGACGCCCTTCATTGAAAACGGGTTGAACTTGTCGAAGCTATTCGCCGCACCCGGATTTGCGAGATAAATCTCGCCACCCTTGGTCGCATTCGGGTTGTGATACGCGAAATTCGAAAAATCCGGCGGGTACTTGGGTATGTCGTACAAAGAAAATGCGTGCCCCGCCCAAGCCGCCGGGGCGAGCAGGGCGCTACTGCAAAAAACAAGGCCGGCGACCAAACGCTGCATATCCAGAAACGCGAAGTGATGCAAAGGGCTAAGGATAGCCGGTTTCGCTGCCGGAGGCGTCAGATGCGGATTTTCAGGCCGGGTTGGTATTGCTTGGGTACTGCGCCTGCAAGCACGGCAGCTTGAACCCGAACACCCTTCTTCCCTGCGCCTTGAACAACATATGCTGCACACTGCGCAAGTTGCCGCGACCTTGTTGCGCAGCCTACAATGTCATCTTTTCAGCGCCCGGCCAGCGGAGATAACGCAATTCGGGCCGCTGCCTCGAACTTATCGGAGTCTTCGCATGGCATTCTTGCAAGGTAAAAAAATTCTGATCACCGGTGTCTTGTCGAACCGCTCGATTGCTTACGGCATCGCGCGCGCCTGTCACCGGGAAGGTGCTGAACTTGCCTTTACCTACGTCGGCGAGCGTTTTAAAGACCGCATTACCGAGTTTGCACAGGAATTCAATAGCAAATTGGTGTTCGACTGCGACGTCGGTAGCGATGCACAGATCGATGCGCTGTTTAACGATTTAGGCAAATCGTGGCCCCAGTTTGATGGCTTGGTACATGCCATCGGGTTTGCGCCACGTGAAGCGATTGCGGGTGATTTCCTCGAAGGCATGACGCGCGAGAATTTTCGTATCGCGCACGATATCTCTGCCTACAGTTTTGCGGCGATGGCGAAAGCCGCGCTGCCGATGCTGTCGCCTAATTCGGCGCTGCTGACGCTCTCCTATTTAGGTGCAATCCGTGCCCTGCCCAACTACAACACCATGGGCCTGGCCAAAGCCTCTCTGGAGGCCAGCGTGCGCTACCTCGCCGCCTCTCTCGGTAAGCGCGGCACGCGCGTCAACGGTATCTCCGCCGGTCCGATCAAAACGCTTGCGGCGAGTGGCATCAAGGATTTCGGGAAAATTCTGAATTACGTGCAGCAGAACGCGCCGCTGCGCAGAAATGTGACGATTGATGATGTCGGCAACGCCGCCGCCTTCTTGCTGTCAGATCTTGCCGGGGGTATCACCGGTGAGATCACCTATGTCGACGGCGGGTTCTCGCAAGTCGTGCCGGGGATGGAAGAAGCGGGTTGAGTCACTTCTGCAGTAAACCCTCACACGGACCCAAGGCGGATCCGAGGCAACACGCCAGATTAGCTGCAACGAATCACCTGCAACGAATCAGAGATCAGATGAACGTTGCCGGCGAGACGCCAAACCGTTCGGACAATGCGCGGATTTGTCGTAGATTCAGTTCTCTGCGCCCGCTGAGGATTTCTGACACCACGCCTTGAGAACCGATCTCGCTTAAATCAGCTTGTCGCAGGCCGTGCTGCTCCATCAGAAAATTCAAAGCGTCTAATCCGGTAGGCGTAGGTAGCGGAGGGTGTGCGGCTTCGTAGTCTTCGATCAAGTCACCCACGATGTCGACTAACTCCAGCGCCGGGTGATTCGGGTCTGAGCCGGCCTCTTGCAGCAAGGCTTCCAGTAAATCACTCATTTGATGGTAGTGTTGTTCTCCGCGAATCGGCGCAATATCAGTCGCTCGACGAAACTGCTCCCATGCCGGCAGCAAGGGCTTGACGTCTATCCTGGCTCTCATGATTTCCAGTCTCCTTTGTCATACTCAGCGTGCGTCATGACGGCTTTGACGTAAATGATTTGCCGCTCAAAATTCAGATAAGCCACCAAGCGATATTTGTTGCCGCCGACATTGAACACCGCTAAATCACCAACCTTGTCGACAGTATTAAAAACTTTTTTCAGGGCCGACCAATTCTCAAAACGACTAGCCTCGATCACTTTCCGCCAGCCCTGTAATGAACCGAGTGCCTGCGGATGGATATCCGCAAACTCCCGCAGCGCCCGGTAACTGATTAGCCTCACCACAGCACAATATCTCATATTGAGATTGAATAGGAGGATTGTCGCATTTTTGCAGCGCAAAAGCGCCGCTTGCTGTATGCTTCGCCCCGCGCTGCAACAAACAGCGCGTGGTTGCACCGCAGCCCCTGACGAGCAGCATTACCTGAAGCCCTCCCGCCCCTTGGTGCAGATCGATTAAGCACCAATGCAGCGTACCGAAAGCCCGCTCATACCGGCATTTGGTACCCCGCATACCGGCGCAAAGCTTTTGTGCCGTATCTCTTCTGGCAAGTTTTTCTCCGAAACCCGACGGGTTTCGCGTTGAACTGTTGTTGTCGCTGGTATCACCGGTCCGCGTTGCTTTTGCAATGTCACTGCCCGCTTTGCGCGCAGCGGCGATCTTTTGGAAGAAACTCATGACGTTTGAATCACTCGGGCTGCATCCGCAGATCCTGAAAGCTTTAACTGATGCTGGCTACACCCAACCCACACCCGTGCAGCAGGAGGCGGTTCCTGCCGCAATCGCCGGACGCGATTTAATGGTGTCCTCACAAACAGGTTCAGGCAAAACCGCCGCCTTCATGCTGCCGGCACTGAACAAGTTTGCGAACGAACCCGTCGAGGCTCGCGCTGGCAAAACACCTAACCAACATGCCCAAGCAGCGCGCTCGCGCGGCGAGCGACCACGCTTCATGCCGGCGCAACCGAAGATGCTGGTGCTGACGCCAACCCGGGAGCTTGCGCTTCAAGTCACGACTGCCACTGACAAATACGGTACGCACATGCGGCGCATCAAAGCAGCATCCATTCTCGGCGGGATGCCCTACCCGAAGCAGATGCAGCTGCTCGCACGCAACCCTGAAATTTTGGTGGCGACACCGGGTCGCCTGATTGATCACATGGAGTCGGGCAAGATTGATTTCTCCAAATTGGAGATGCTGGTACTTGATGAGGCCGATCGTATGCTCGATATGGGCTTTATCGAAGATATTGAATTGATCGTCAGCCGCACGCCGGCAACGCGCCAGACACTGCTGTTCTCGGCCACGCTCGATGGCATGGTTGGTAATATCGCGCGTCGCATTACCACTGATCCATTGCGGATCCAGATCGCGGGCGCATCGTCGCGTCATGAAAACATTGAGCAACGCGTGCATTTTGTCGATGATTTACTGCACAAGAATCGTTTGCTCGATCATCTGCTGCGTGATACCGCGATCGAGCAAGCGGTGGTGTTCACCGCAACCAAGCGCGACGCAGATCAAATCGCTGATCGTTTGAGTATTGCCGGCTTCGCCGCTGCAGCGCTGCATGGTGACATGCACCAAGGCGCACGCAACCGAACACTGAATGCACTGCGCAGCGGTCAGCTACGCGTGCTGGTAGCAACCGATGTAGCCGCGCGCGGTATTGACGTGCCGGGCATTACCCATGTGTTTAATTACGACTTGCCCAAGTTCGCCGAGGACTATGTGCATCGTATTGGCCGCACCGGTCGCGCAGGTCGCAATGGCATGGCGATCTCGTTGGTGAATCATGCAGAAGGTGTGCATGTGAAACGCATCGAGCGCTTGACCAAGCAAACCATACCGGTGGATGTGATCGCAGGCTTCGAGCCGAAGAAAACCGCTTCCACGCGCTCACGTCCGGGTTGGAAGCCCGGCGATGGCCGCGGCAAACCGGCCAAGCCGGGTAAACCGGGTCAGCGCACCTTTGCCAAGCCGGGCGCACCCGGCAAAGATGGCGGCTATCGCGGTCAGCGTGACAGCCGCAGCGCTGAAGGTCGTCGGGGCTAAGGCGCCAGACTTCCAGAGAAAGCTCCTGCGGGAGCTTTTTTTATGCAATGAGATAATCCACCGTATAGCCTTATTGAAAGCTTCCATCCATGAGCAGCCCGGATGCACTGCCAATTCGTTTGACTTCTTTCTCGCACGGCGGTGGCTGCGGCTGCAAGATCGCGCCCGGATTGCTGTCGGATATTCTGAAACAGTCACGCGGCTTTCCTGTGCCGCCACAACTGCTGGTAGGAATAGAAACTGCTGATGATGCAGCGGTCTATCGGCTGAATGATGAGCAGGCGCTGATTGCCACCACTGACTTCTTCATGCCGATCGTCGACGACCCTTTCGATTTTGGTCGTATTGCAGCGACTAATGCGATTTCGGATGTGTACGCCATGGGTGGCACACCGATCATGGCGCTCGCATTGGTGGGCATGCCGATTGATAAGCTGCCGGTAGAAACCATTGGCCGCATTCTCGCCGGTGGTGAAACTGTTTGCGCCGCTGCCGGTATTCCGATTGCTGGTGGTCACACCATCGATTCCGTCGAGCCCATCTACGGCTTGGTGGTGATGGGCTTGGTGCATCCCAACAAGCTGAAACGAAACGCTGATGCGCAAGCCGGCGATAAGCTCATTCTTGGTAAAGCACTTGGCGTTGGCGTGTTATCTGCTGCATTGAAAAAAGGCGCGCTCGATACGGCAGGCTATGCCACGATGATTGCCAGCACCACGCAACTCAATACACCTGGCAAGGCCTTGGCCAATATCGATGGCGTGCATGCGCTCACTGATGTGACTGGCTTCGGATTACTCGGCCACGCGCGCGAAATGGCGCTGGGTGCAAAACTACGTGCCCGCATCAAGATGCGGGCTGTGCCTGTGCTACCTCATGCTGAGCAGCTTGCGACTGAGGGCCATATTACCGGTGCATCAGCGCGTAACTGGGCCGGCTACCACCAAGACATCACACTCGCACCGAACATCAACTCAATACAACAAGCGCTGCTCACCGACCCGCAAACCTCGGGTGGCTTGCTGGTCGCCTGCACTGATGACGTGGTCACTGATGTGATCAGCCTGTTTCATAGCCAGGGCTTCGCGCATGCATCGGTGATTGGCGAATTGGTGAACGGACCGCCAGGTGTCGAGGTTGTCAGCGAATGACCATCGTTCGTGAAACACCCCTCGCGCTGGACTGTCGCGGGCTGCGTAAACGCTATGGCACGCGTACCGTACTCCACAACCTCGATCTGCAATTACAGGCAGGTGAGTATGTAGCGATCATGGGCGAATCGGGTGTTGGAAAGTCAACTTTTCTGAACCTGGTGGCCGGTCTGGATCATGCCGATCAAGGTGAGCTACTGATTGATGGTGTTGCTGCACACACGCTTAGCGACGAAGCCGCCACCTTACTGCGCCGACAAAAGCTTGGCTTTATTTTTCAGGCCTTTCATTTACTGCCGCATCTCACCCTGCTGCAAAATGTCTCTCTGCCCTTAATGCTCAACCAGTTACCAACCCAGCGTGCGATCGATATGCTGCATGCCGTAGGGTTGGCGGGGCGTGAGCATGATTTTCCGCGTCAACTCTCCGGTGGAGAAATGCAGCGAGTCGCGATTGCACGTGCACTCGCTCACCGCCCACGCCTGCTGCTTGCCGACGAACCGACCGGTAACCTCGACCCCGATACCGCTGCGGATATCCTGCATCTACTCAAGGATGAGATTCGTAGTAGCGGCGCAGCAGCAATCATCGTAACGCACTCACCGCTTGCGGCGGCCAGTGCCGACCGGGTGCTGGTACTGACGCGCGACGGTCTTCGTCAGCAAAACACTCTCCAGCGTCACGCTTGATGAGTGTATTGCGCTGCCTGCTGATCGGTGAGTGGCGTGCGCATCCGGTGCGCGCCCTGGTCGCGATACTTGCGATTGCGCTTGGGGTAGCGCTTGGGTTTGGCATTCATCTCATTAACAGTGCTGCGTTCAATGAATTTTCTGCTGCAGCGCGTAGTTTGTCGGGCAGCGCGGATCTCCAGGCACGTGCTATCGCAGGCAGCATGGATGAGCGACTCTACCCAACGCTGGCGAATTTAGCTGAGATTGAATCTGCCTCACCGGTGTTGGAGCTGGATCTGCCCGTCCCCGGCCATCGCGGCGCGCTCAAGCTACTCGGTATTGATAGTTTCGCTGCTGCTGCGATTACACCCGACCTGCTCGGTGTGCCCGACAATGATCGTCCATTCGATATGTTGATGCATGATGCTGTATTTTTATCGCCGGCCGCGATGCAATGGTTGGAGGTAAAACGCGGTGACACGATAAAGGTACTCAGTGGTACACGTGAGGTGAAGCTGCGTGTTGCAGGTAGCTTATTGCAGGCACGCGCAGGTCAGAAGCTGGCAGTAATGGATATTGCAGGTGCGCAGTGGCAACTTGATCGCGTTGGTCAGCTATCCCGTATCGATCTGAAATTAGTTGCAGGTGTCGACCGTGCCGAGTTTCGTCAGAAACTTCAAGCGCAGTTTGCGAGTTCTTTGGTGATTACTGAAACCGATGACCAGGACAAACGCAGCGCCACCCTATCACGTGCCTACCGCGTCAATTTGAATGTGCTGGCGCTCGTCGCATTGTTCACTGGCGCATTTTTGGTGTTCTCAACGCAGGCATTGTCGGTACTTCGGCGGCGTCCACAACTCGCGCTACTACGCACCTTGGGTGTGACGCGCGATCAACTCGTCAAGCAAATTCTGGTCGAAGGTACGACGCTAGGTGTGCTCGGATCATTGCTCGGGCTCGGGCTCGGCTTTGCCCTGGCCAGCGCTGCGCTCAGTTTATTGGGTGGTGATCTGGGTGGTGGCTACTTTCCAGGTGTGCAGCCGAACGTGCATTTCAGTATGGCGGCGGCAGTCGTCTTCTTTATCGCAGGTGCGGGTGTTGCCCTGCTGGGCAGCATCGCCCCTGCCATGGAAGCAGCGCGCGCACAACCCGCGGCGGCATTAAAAGCAGGCAGCGAAGACTTGGCACTTGCTCCCCTGTCGACGCCATGGCCGGCGCTGATCGCACTCGTGCTCGGTGCTGTCTGCACACAATTACCACCACTGAGTGGGCTACCGATCTTTGGCTATCTCGCTATCGTGCTGCTACTGGTCGGTAGCATTGCGCTGATGCCGCGAAGCGCCGCGTGGCTGTTCAGTCGCCTTGCTGCTCGTTGGCGCGGTGTGGGCGGTTCACTCGCGCTGACCCGACTGGCGAATGCGCCGAATCAGGCTGCTATTGCACTCGGTGGTGTGTTGGCGAGTTTTTCATTGATGGTGGCGATGGCGATCATGGTCTCGAGCTTTCGCGTCTCGGTCGATGACTGGTTGCAGCAGCTGCTGTCCGCAGACATGTATGTTCGGGTTGCAGGTGGTCATGAATCAGCACGCCTTACTCATTATGAGCAAGAAGTCATAGCAAGGCTACCCGTCGTCGGGCGTGCAGAGCGCACGCGCTGGTTATACGTCTCACTCGATCCGGCACGGCCGAATGTGGCTTTGATTGCGCGATCCATTAATGCGGATGACCCTGAGCGCGTGCTGCCGATGGTAGGTGATGTGCTGAAGGGTGATTTACTGAAACGTGACACCAGACCTGTATGGGCATCGGAGGCGATGGTTGATCTGTACGGGTGGCGCGTCGGACAACGTGTTTCATTGCCATTTGCCGGCAAACTGCATGCATTTACGGTTGCCGGTATCTGGCGCGACTATGCGCGCCAAACCGGTTCGCTGCAAATCAAGCTCTCAGATTATCAGCAGCTGAGTGGTGACTTGGAAGTGAGTGATATGTCGCTATGGCTGGCCAACGATAGTGATATGGCTGCACTTCGTCAGCAGCTGGAAGCCTTGCCTTTCAGCGCAGCGCTCGAATTTGCAGAGCCAAACGAAATACGCGCCATCAGCTTACGCATCTTTGACCGTAGCTTTGCGATTACCTATCTGCTGGAGGGCGTAGCGATTGTGATTGGCTTGTTTGGCGTAGCAGCGACCTTCTCATCGCAAGTCTTATCGCGGGCTAAAGAATTCGGCATGCTGCGTCATCTCGGTGTCACGCGTCGCCAGATTCTGCTTCAGCTGGGTATCGAGGGCGCGCTGCTGGCGGCGCTCGCAATCATCGCTGGCTTTGTGGTGGGTACCTGTATCAGTCTGATTCTGGTATTCATTGTCAACCCGCAGTCGTTTCACTGGACCATGCAGCTGCACCTACCTTGGGGCTTACTCAGCAGTGTGGCACTGGCGATGCTGGTATCTGCTGCGCTGACTGCCCTGCTCTCGGGCAAGATGGCGGTTGCAGGAAGTGCAGTACGCGCGGTGCGCGAGGACTGGTGATGCGCAAACTAATTGACAGATACCGCCGCGCGGTGATGGCCTTAGCGGATGTTTCACCAAGCTCAAACAGCGCATCAACCGTAGCTTCAGTTACGAACCCTCTGGTGAAAGCATCGACGAGAATATCAACGAGGTCATGGTTAAAATCCATGCATCGTTTGCTCGTGAGTTTGCGCGTGAGTTTGCTTGTGAGTTTTCTGATCAGTAGCTTATCGATGATCTTGACATCGTCATCCGCCAACGCCGAGACGCCACGCTTCGCCCAAGTCAATCCACGTACCGTACTCAGTTTTCCGCGCGACTTCGGTGCTCACCCGGATTTCCGTACCGAGTGGTGGTACGTGACTGGCTGGCTTCAAAATACTGACGGTAAACCAATCGGCTTTCAGGTGACCTTTTTCCGCTCAGCCACCGAGCATGAAGCGACGAATCCTAGTCAATTCGCACCCAAGCAACTGATCGTTGCGCATGCTGCGATATCGGATCCTGCCATCGGCAAACTACAGCATGATCAGCGCGTTGCACGCGCGGGTTTCGGTCTGGCGCAGACGTCCGAATCGACGACCGATATCAAGCTCGGCAAATGGTCAATGCGGCGAGAAGCGAATGGCATGTATCGCGTCACACTGCCAGCGCGCGATTTCAGCTTTGATCTGACGCTCGCGCCAACGCAGCCCGTGCTGCTGCAAGGGGCCAATGGCTACTCACGCAAAGGTCCCAAGCCCGAGCAGGCCAGCCATTATTACAGCGAGCCGCATTTACAGGTGAGCGGATCCATCACCCGCAATGGCAAGCCAATCACGGTTAGCGGCAGCGCGTGGCTGGATCATGAGTGGTCAAGCACGGTACTTGACGCCAAGGCCGTCGGTTGGGATTGGGTCGGTGCCAACCTCGACGATGGCCGCGCCTTGATGGCATTTCGCATTCGCGCGAGTGATGGCAGCAGTTTGTGGCAGCATGCCAGCTTGCGCGATAAAGACGGTCGGCTCAAACAGGTCAATGGCGATGCGATTCGCTTTACGCCTGTGCGATCCTGGCGATCACCGCGTACCCAAGCCAGCTATCCGGTAGAAGTCACGCTGGCTATAGACCAGCAGCGCTGGCTGATACGGCCGCTACAAGATGATCAAGAACTCGATTCACGACTATCCACCGGTGCCGTGTACTGGGAGGGCGCTGTCACGCTGGAACGTGACGGGCGTCGCGAAGGCCGCGGCTATCTGGAGATGACGGGTTACGTTAAACCATTGAAGCTATGAATACACCGACTGATCGACCCAAATCCAGCAAAGGCCTGAAAACACTGGCCGGGCTGGTGCCGTTTCTTATGCCCTATCGCACCCGCATTATTCTTGCGATAGTGGCCTTGATCGTCGCAGCGTCGACCACGCTCACCTTGCCCTATGGGTTTCGCAATCTGATTGACCTCGGCTTTACCACCGCAGGCAGCGCGCAAGCCGAAAACGTCAATATCTATTTCATCGCGCTGTTTCTATTGGCTTGTTTGCTGGCGCTCGCCACCGCAGCACGTTTTTACATGGTGTCCTGGCTAGGTGAACGGGTTACCTCGGATATCCGTAGCGCGGTCTACGCTCATGTGCTTCGTCAGAGCCCGGTGTTTTTCGAGACGACCCAAACGGGTGAAGTGCTATCACGCCTGACGACAGATACCACGCTGATCCAGACGGTGGTGGGCACCAGTATCTCGATGGCGTTGCGGAATATTTTGCTGCTGATGGGTGGTGTGCTGATGATGTTCATCACCAGCCCCAAACTCTCCGCCATCATTATCGTGATGCTGGTTCTGGTGATTCTGCCGGTAATGGTGTTTGGTCGTCGCGTACGCAAATTATCGCGCGCGTCTCAAGATCGTATTGCCGACGCCTCTGGGTTGGCAGGTGAAATGCTGAATGCGATTGGTGTGGTGCAAGCCTTTGCCCAAGAAACCCGTGAAGCGAAACGCTTCGGTGGCGCGGTCGAGACAGCATTTCGTACTGCGATTGCCCGCATCCGCGCACGCTCGTTATTGACGGCAATCGCTATTCTTCTCATCTTCGGCGCCATCGTATTTGTGCTGTGGCTAGGTGCCCACGCGGTTATCGAGGGCAGCATGAGCGCGGGTGAATTAGGTCAGTTTATCTTGTACGCGGTGATTGTCGCTGGTGCGATTGCAGCTTTATCAGAAGTGATTGGTGATGCCCAACGCGCTGCGGGTGCGAGCGAGCGTTTACTTGAGCTTCTGGCAGAAGAATCACCCATACGCTCACCGGCGCATCCAACTGCAGTACCTTTACGTGCAGCCAATGGCGCTGCGTTGCGTATTGATCATCTGTCTTTCCGCTATCCGTCGCGGCCGGATACGCTAGCCTTGTCAGAAGTATCAATGGCAGTGAATGCCGGCGACACGATTGCGGTTGTTGGCCCCTCGGGCGCAGGCAAGACCAGCTTGTTTCAGTTGCTACTGCGCTTTTACGATCCGGAGCAAGGCAGTATTCGCCTCGATGGCGTCGATATCCGTGAGCTCAGCTTGCAAGACCTGCGCAGCATGATTGGTATCGTGCCGCAAGACACCGTAGTGTTTTCGGCGAATGCTATGGAAAATATTCGCTACGGCCGGCCCGAAGCCACTGATGATGAGGTAATTGCCGCCGCAAAATTAGCGGCAGCGCATGAATTCATCGAGCGGCTACCTGAGGGGTATCAGTCCTTCCTTGGCGAGCGTGGCGTGCGGCTGTCCGGTGGTCAACGACAGCGTATTGCGATCGCGCGCGCATTGCTCAAGAATCCGCCATTACTGCTGCTAGACGAGGCGACCAGCGCGCTGGATGCCGAGTCAGAGCGGCTGGTGCAGCACGCGCTTGACGCCGCCATGCAGGGAAGAACCACGCTGGTCATTGCGCACCGCCTGGCAACCGTACAACGAGCAACGCGCATCATCGTTTTGGATCACGGCCGTATCGTGGAGACAGGCACGCACGCTGAGCTGGTGGATGCCGGCGGTCTGTATGCGAGCCTGGCGGCGATGCAGTTCAACGCCGGCTGAGTAGGTCTCGCACGGTAAAATACATGTCTCGCACCTATCGCGTCAGGCCGCTTGCGGCGTTGGCAGTCCTCGCCGTACGTCTTGTACTGTCTTCGATGCTGCCGCCTTGCCATCGACCTAACGTGACAGGTTCGTGATACTTTTCTAGCGACCATGCATCAATACCTCGACTTCATGCGCCATGTGCTCGACCATGGCACCGAAAAAACCGACCGCACCGGTACCGGTACGCGCTCGGTATTCGGCTATCAAATGCGCTTCGACCTTCAGGAAGGCTTCCCGATGGTCACGACGAAAAAGCTGCACCTGAAGTCGATCATTCATGAATTAATCTGGTTTCTGCAGGGCTCGACGAATATCGGCTACCTGAAAGATAACGGCGTCACGATTTGGGATGAGTGGGCCGATGAACACGGTGATCTGGGGCCGATTTATGGCTATCAGTGGCGCTCATGGCCAGCACCAAATGGCGAGCATATTGATCAAATCGCTCAGTTAATCCAGCAAATCAAGACGAACCCGGATTCGCGTCGATTAATCGTCTCGGCGTGGAATGTGTCCGATATTCCGCGCATGAAGCTGCCCCCATGTCATGCCTTCTTTCAGTTCTATGTGGCCGAAGGTAAGCTGTCCTGCCAGTTATACCAGCGTAGTGCAGATATTTTTTTGGGTGTGCCATTCAATATCGCATCGTACGCGCTGCTCACGCACATGGTGGCAGAACAAACCGGCCTGGATGTCGGCGACTTTATCTGGACCGGTGGTGACTGCCACATCTATTCCAATCACTTTGAACAAGTGCGTGAGCAACTGACGCGCTCGCCGATGCCTTTACCCAAGCTGCATCTCAAGCGCAAGCCTGACAATATTTTCGACTACCGCTTTGAGGATATCGAGGTCGTAGGCTACCAATCGCACCCAGCGATCAAGGCACCGGTGGCCGTATAAGACCACCGGTGTAGTTCATCACAGCACGAAGTCTGCTGCAGTCAGCCCAAGGCTGGTACCGACCAGTACGATCTCCATATCAGCGGCCCGATTACCATCGACATCCACCTGTACGATGGTATTGCCACCGCTTTCAAACCAGCTCAGCGAATTAGGCACCGCGCTAGCAGACCGACCGGCAAACGCAAAAGCCTGATCATTCGCGCGCCGGGTATTCGCATCAATCGCTGACACATCGATCTTGTCGAACCCCCGGCTGAAGTCTTCAATAATGTCGGGCGTCGATGACGCGCTTTCTGCCAGACTTCGGAAGATGAAAATATCGTTGCCACTGCCGCCATTCAAGCGGTCTGATCCGCTGCCACCATACAGCCTGTCGTTACCCGTGCCGCCGAACAACCGGTCGGCACCGGTACCACCCTCCAGCCAGTCAGTACCGCCTGATCCGTATAAAAAGTCATTGCCGTTGCTACCGAACAGGAAGTCATCAGATGCCACGCCATACAGAAAATCATGTCCGCGACCGCCCTCACCAAAACCGGAGAAGACAGCAATCGTCTGCCCGCTTTCATTGCTAACACCCGCAATCAGATCGGATGTCGACTGGTAGCCCTGCAAAGGATTAGCGTCATCGGAGGCGTCCTGCGTATTCGCCACAAACCTCGGTGCCGAACGCGATAGCACTACATTTTCTCGGCCCAGTGTCAGAATCGATCTGCCGCCATAGGTCCAGTCACCGGCGTCGTTATAGTCGACGAAAGCAGTATCACCACCACCGCTCGCCGCAAGGTAATGATCATAGGTGCGCGCAAACACCGTGTCTGATGACGATGCAAGTAATCCACTGAACTGTGCATTCTGGTTCAGCAGGCTCAGTACATCACCAGGTATCGCGGTCGCCGAGGGCGATAGCTGCGCCTTACCGAACCAAGGCGACGATAAATCGGGTAGCTGGAACGGAGTCAGCGAACCTTGCGCATGCGGACCGCTTGCGAGAGCGGCGATGCCGCTCAGCGATGTTTGTGTACTTCCGCTATCGGTCAAGCCGGAGAGCGGCGCACCATTCGCTGCAAAGAAATCAATCGATAAACCTTGCTCGACCAAATTAATCGCGATCGGTGATGCAACAGACGACCCCAGGCCCCAGCTATTATCTTGATAGGTACCCGACAGTAGCAGCGTGCCGCTGGCGCTATATGTTTGCCAAATACCGATCCCACTGCTATTCGGTTCATACAAAACCAGCGATCCATTTGGCTGTAATGCCATGCCAGTTAGCGGCGTGCCATTTGCGCTCTCGGTCAGGCCGGTCAAATGATCCAGACCAATCACGCTGAGTTTGGCATTCAAGCCAACCACCTCAAGACTTGCTTTTGCCAGATCAGTCGCCAATACACTGTTACCTGAAAAATTAAATAACTCGATACGGCCCACGCCGGTCGTCACTTGGTCAGGTAATGCGCCATTATTTGTATTGATGGTGATAGTTGTGGCACCCGTATTTACCGCGATCTCATTGATGAAAAGCTTTTTATCCAGCTTCATCGGCGGTGCTTGTACCGTGATACTGACCTGCGTCGCGGCACTGGACTCGCTACCATCGGCGCTGCGGTAGGTGAAGCTATCTGCTCCAATGAAGCCTGCCGTAGGCGTGTAGGTAAAACTACCATCCGCATTGAGTGTCAAGGTACCGTTCGACGGCCCACTTTGAAGAACCGCCCTCAGCGTATCGCCGTCGTAGTCGCCGTCGTTGCTGAGTACGCCGGAAGATGCAGCGACCGTTAAGGGCTGGCCATAGCCAAGTGTGTAGTTATCTGCAGCAGCGCTAGGCGCATGATTAGCACCTACAACATCAAAACTTAATTGGGTGTCGCTACTCGCGCCGTCGGGGTCTTTAATCGAGTAGCTGAAGATATCGGTGGCTTGTACTCCCTTGATCAATGTGCTGCTTGCAGCAGTCGTCGCGGCGTAGCTGAGCTGGCCATTGGCGCCAATCGTCAACACACCATAGGTACCGTTCAGGGTTGTGGTACCGCTCAAGGGCACGTCAACCACCGTACCCATAAAGCCGAATGTGCCCACCCTCAGCAAGGCAGTCTCGCCGTTATCGGGGTCGCTGTCATTCGCCAGCAATGTAGAGGTTCCGAACTGGATAGTACTGCCCGCTAATACTGGCGCAAAGTTATCTGTATTAGCCCGCGGAGCATCGTTGACTCCCGACACATGCAGCGACGCATTCGCAGTTGATAAGCTGCCCACGCTATCAGCGACTTGAAACTGTAGATCGACTAGAATCGATTCACTGCTCGCCATCGATTCATTTTCAGGCGTACGAAGGAAGCTGTAGCTACCATCACTATTGATTTGCAATACACCGGCGACTGTCGGCAAAAATATTGAGGACCTGTCGCCGAAGACCGTATCATTCACGCTGATGAGGCGAGGCTGATCACCCGCATCAGGATCTGTCACATGGATCAACAGGTTCGCATCGGTCGTGGAAACTTCACCCACCCGGATACTTGTCTGGAAATCAGAGGCAATCGGTGCATCATTGGAGCCCATCAGCTCCAGCGGTATGATGACACCCGATCGCAAACCATCGCCATCACTCACGATCAGCTTGTAGTGGAAACGAATACTTTCGCCAGCCTGCAAGAAATCGAGATTCATCGGTGCGCTGCTCAGTGTTGGCGATATCGTCAACATCGTTCCTGAACCTAGCGGGGTAATGCTTGTCGTGATTGACAAGGCGTTTTCGAGTGCCTGAGTTACCGCCGTTGGGATCGGGGAGACCGAATTAACCAACGTTATCTCAAAGCTAGTCTCGACAGATAATGATGCTGAGTCTCGATCGATGAATTGAAGCGGCAACAGCGGCGCCGTCAGAGACTGCGCGGCCGCATCTACGGCCTCGGTAAACAAGAGTTCCTCTGGAGGATCCGATTGAGGTACCGGCCTATCGGGCACGCCGGCTATGTTCAGCGTTACTGTCGCCGGCAAGCTATATCCATCAATGCTGCGTACGGCGTACTCGAAACTGGTAATACCAAAAAAGTCTTGCGCTGGTGTAAAAACAAGTTTACCTGCTGCCAGTTGTACTACGCTAACCACTTCATTGAGACCGATGGCAACACCATCCAGCGTCAGTGTCCCATTACCAGGCAAGCGAAGGATAGTTATCTCGGTGAATGCCTCGCCCTCGGCTTGCGTATCATTTTGCGGGCCAGCGCCATCTGAACCGAATAATGACTCTACAGTGATTACCAATCGCTGATCCTCGATACCACTGAGTTCATCGTTAAACGCTACCGGTATCGTAGTTGGATTACGCAGCTGTAATGTCACCAGCGTCTCATTGTCGCTCTGCGCGACACCGGTCAATACGCGATAGCTGAATGTTACTTGCTGCACTGTGCCGGGTGCGCTGGCTAGCATCTCGGGCGTCGCTTGGTAGGTGAAGCTGCCGTCACTATTGAAATCAAGCACCCCTTGCGACGGACCACGTACCAACTGTGCTCCGATACCAGCACCCGATGCGACGAAATCGTTCACAAGGACGCCCTGCATCTGGCCGATGTTAAAAATGGGTGCTAACGGAAGTGTATAGACGTCTGCAACACCGACAGGCGCAGAAACAGGTGGAGGTAGTACATCGATGACGACCTGCTGCGAGTAAGGGATTTGACTCACTTCGCCTGTGCTGCTTAACTCGTAAATCGCACCATAGCTAAAGCTGACTTTGCCTGTATAGCCATTCAGAGGCGTGAATATAAGTGTTTCATTAACATTCTTTGCAACAGTACCGATCACAACCGCTGTAGTCGGATGATAGATCGTCACCGGCGTATTGGCCGATAAGGGTTGTCCGTTAATCGAGGTCACGGTAGTCGGCGTTCTTGTACCATCCGGGGATAAGCCGCCATCATTCCCAAGCACATTCAAAGATATTGGCTGACCGGAAACGGCAACGCCATAATCATCCGGCGCGGGCACCGCACTGCCTGCACCAGAGACCGTGACTTGAACCGAGGCAGTGGAGTACGCCATACCGTCGTACACCATGAAATTAAATGTCTCAATTCGCGCCTGGCCTTCGGCAAGATCAAGCGTGGCACGATAGATAAAGCTGCCGGTAGCAGTAATTGACACATCATTCAGCGAGCTATTGCCCAGCACTGCGCCTGTACTCGGATCAGTTGCAATAACGCCGGTCAGCGTCCATCTCAGCGTGTCGCCCTCCGCATCAAAAACACTATTCAAGAAGTTCAGCTCAAGTAGCCCACCTTCTATAACTCCGGTAGCGTATGATGGAATCGTTATTATCGTGTTGTTCGTCAGTGCCACGTCAGTCTCCTCGTTAAATGCAACCATCGCCGGGATGTGAATATCTCGACTCACTGCCGAGAAGTTGCACCGCTTCGACCTCCTAATCAATGACACAGATGTATCAGTGATTGGTTGGTCTACAACAAAGCCGTTCATACGAGCACGAGATCAGCCTCGATCACCACAGCCTGCCTGTACCGCCACTAGGTAGTAGTGCTGCCGCTTTCGGACGATGAGCTATACGATCTGGTGGTTGAATCATGTGGTGAGGGCGAGATGATTTACCATAGCGAACATCAGTCTCTGAAGATATGAACATGCCCGTCACGCTATCGCTCATCGTCGCTACCGATCGTAACAACGGTATTGGCATCAATAACGCATTGCCATGGCGGCTACCTGAAGATCTGGCGTTCTTCAAGCGGATCACCTCCGGCCACACCATCATCATGGGCCGCAAGACCTTCGATTCAATTGGTCGGCCGCTGCCCAACCGCCGCAACATCGTGGTTACCCGTAACCCTTCGTGGTCACACCCTGGCACAGAGGCCGCTACCTCGATTGATCAGGCAATCGCCAGCGCCAGCGATGGGAATATGGATGGCGATGTGTTCATCATTGGCGGCGCTCAAATTTATATCGATGCAATTACGCGAGCTGACCGGCTGATCGTGACTGAAATTGATGCGGAATTTGCCTGTGACGCGTTCTTTCCGACGATCGACCCGGCGCAGTGGCAAGCCGAGTCGCGCGAGGCGCATCACTCGGAAAGTAATGGCTGGGATTACTCTTTTGTTATGTACCGACGCCGCTGAGCCGAGCGGGTGATCGGAACCACCCAACGGTGTTCCGGAGCGCCCTATCCTTTTTACTTCGCGACTCAGGCACCAATACAATAGCCCCACCCTCAGAACCCACCCGACTAGCCGTAGTCAAAGCCGCTGCCAGGGCACCTGCTTTTTACCGCCGCTGGCGCATATCTGAGACAATCCCGCTTTCGTTTTTTTGACCCCTCGCCGGCTGCGCCCGCGAGCTGCTCTGCCTCCGGGAGAACCGCATGAAGTTTCGCTTTCCCATCGTCATCATTGACGAAGATTTTCGCTCTGAAAATACATCGGGCCTCGGTATCCGCGCGCTTGCCAATGCGCTCGAGAGCGAGGGCATGGAAGTGGTTGGCGTGACCAGTTATGTCGACCTCTCGCAGTTCGCTCAGCAGCAGTCACGTGCGTCGGCATTCATTCTGTCGATTGATGATGAAGAATTCGGCGGCGGCTCACCCGAGGAAACCGAGGTGGCGCTGAAATCGCTGCGCGCCTTTGTCGAGGAAATTCGTTACAAGAACGCTGACATTCCGATTTATCTGTACGGTGAAACGCGCACCTCGCGCCACATCCCCAACGATATCCTGCGCGAGCTGCACGGTTTCATTCACATGTTTGAGGATACGCCAGAATTTGTGGCGCGCCACATCATTCGTGAAGCGCGCTCTTATCTCGATGGCTTGGCACCACCCTTCTTCCGCGCGATGGTGCACTACGCACAAGACGGCTCGTATTCCTGGCACTGCCCCGGCCACTCCGGCGGTGTAGCGTTTTTGAAGTCACCGATCGGACAAATGTTTCACCAGTTCTTTGGCGAGAACATGCTGCGCGCCGATGTCTGCAATGCGGTTGAAGAACTTGGGCAGCTACTCGACCACACCGGCCCGGTCGCCGCATCAGAACGTAATGCAGCGCGCATTTTCAATGCAGATCATTGCTTCTTCGTGACCAACGGTACCTCCACCTCCAACAAAATGGTGTGGCACTCAACCGTGGCGCCGGGCGATATTGTGGTGGTGGATCGGAATTGTCACAAATCGGTACTGCACTCGATCATTATGACCGGTGCAATTCCGGTATTCCTGATGCCAACGCGTAATCATCTTGGCATTATTGGTCCGATTCCGCGTGAAGAATTCACGATGGAAAACATCATGAAAAAAGTGGAAGCCAATCCATTTGCGCGTGAGGCGAAAAATAAAAAGCCACGCATTCTGACGATTACACAATCGACCTATGACGGTGTGATCTATAACGTCGAGGTCATCAAGCAAATGCTGGATGGCGAGATTGACTCTCTGCACTTTGATGAAGCGTGGCTACCGCATGCCAGCTTCCATGATTTTTATAAAGACATGCATGCGATTGGTAAAGACCGGCCACGCGCGCAAAAGTCGTTGATATTCTCCACACAATCTACGCACAAGCTGCTGGCGGGATTGTCGCAAGCGTCGCAAATTCTGGTGCAAGAATCCGAGACTGTGCAGCTGGATCGCAATAGCTTCAATGAAGCTTATTTGATGCATATCTCCACCTCACCGCAGTACGCGATCATCGCCTCATGCGATATTGCCGCTGCGATGATGGAACCGCCCGGTGGTACTGCGCTGGTTGAAGAAAGTATTTTAGAAGCGCTCGACTTCCGTCGCGCCATGAAGAAAGTTGATGAAGAGTGGGGTAAAGACTGGTGGTTCCAGGTCTGGGGCCCGGAGCAATTTTCCGAGGAAGGCATCGGCTCACAAGACGACTGGATGATCGACGATCAGCATGACTGGCATGGCTTTGGCAAGATCGAGCCGGGCTTCAATATGCTGGACCCGATCAAGGCCACCATCGTCACACCGGGTTTGTCGATTGATGGTCAGTTTGGTGCCACCGGTATTCCCGCTTCTATCGTCACCAAGTATCTGGCCGAGCACGGCGTGATCGTCGAGAAGGCGGGGCTATATTCCTTCTTCATCATGTTCACGATCGGCATTACCAAGGGCCGCTGGAACACGCTACTGACTGCATTACAGCAGTTCAAAGATGATTACGACAAGAACCAGCCGATGTGGCGGATACTGCCTGAATTCGCCGCGGCAAACCCTCGCTACGAACGCGTTGGTCTGCGTGACTTGTGCCAGCAGATCCATGACATGTACAAGCAGCATGACATCGCACGTTTGACGACAGAGATGTATCTATCCGACATGCAGCCCGCAATGAAACCCTCCGATGCGTTTGCCAAAATGGCGCACCGTGAAATCGATCGCGTACCGATTGATGATCTTGAGGGACGCGTCACCGCGATGCTGGTCACGCCCTACCCACCCGGCATTCCGCTACTGATTCCGGGCGAGCGGTTTAATAAAACAATTGTGGATTATCTGAAGTTTGTGCGTGAGTTCAACGAAAAGCTACCCGGCTTCGAGAGTGATGTACATGGCCTCGTCAAAAC
>VERA01000108.1 GCA_018882935.1 Burkholderiaceae bacterium
CGCCGGTACCGAAGAAGCTCCGGGTGAGATCATTCTTTACCAAGGCCGCAGCTATAAGTCATACCGCGGTATGGGTAGCTTGGGCGCGATGTCTGATGGCTCGGCAGATCGCTACTTCCAAGATGCATCAAATAACGCCGACAAGCTGGTTCCCGAGGGTATCGAGGGCCGTGTGCCTTATAAAGGCAGTGTGCTGGCGATTTTGTATCAACTGGTCGGCGGTGTGCGCTCGTCAATGGGCTATTGCGGCTGCGCGACGATTGATGAATTACGCGAGAAAGCGCAGTTTGTTGAAATCACCTCCGCCGGCATGCGTGAATCGCACGTGCATGATGTCCAGATCACCAAGGAAGCCCCAAACTACCGCGCCGACTAAAACAAAGGGACAACCACTTAAAACAAAGGGACAACCACTTTGTTTTTTAAACTAGGGGACAACCACTTTGTTTTTAGTTTCGATTCTCGACTAGCCGAATTTTCTGAGTTATCCCGCAAGCCGCGCACATGCACTCCAAAATACTGATTCTCGATTTCGGCTCCCAAGTCACCCAACTGATCGCGCGACGTGTACGCGAAGCGGGCGTGTTCTCGGAGGTGCATCCCTACGATGTCAGCGACGAGTTCATTCGCGAATCTGGCGCAGCAGGCATTATCTTGTCGGGTGGCCCCAGCTCGGTTACCGAAGGTGATACGCCGCGTGCGCCGCAAGCCGTTTTCGAACTCGGTGTGCCTGTACTTGGTATCTGCTACGGCATGCAAACCATGGCAGCACAGTTGGGCGGTAAAGTTGAAAATGGCCTGGTACGTGAATTTGGCTACGCCGAAGTGCGTGCGCGTGGCCACACTGCGCTACTCAAAGACATCAACGACTTCGTTACGCCCGAAGGCCATGGCATGCTCAAGGTTTGGATGAGTCATGGCGATAAGGTGAATGAGTTACCTCCTGGCTTCAAGCTGATGGCCTCCACCGATAGCTGCCCGATCGCTGGCATGGCGGATGAGGTACGCAAGCTATATGCGGTGCAGTTTCATCCCGAAGTCACGCATACTCTGCAAGGTACCGCGATTCTCGGTCGCTTTGTGCACGAGATTTGCGGCTGTAAGGCTGACTGGAATATGCCTGATTACGTGGCTGAGGCGATCGCCGCGATTCGGCAGCAAGTAGGCGACGAAGAAGTCATTCTTGGCTTGTCGGGTGGCGTGGACTCAAGCGTTGCTGCAGCACTGATTCATCGCGCGATCGGGCCGCAACTCACTTGCGTGTTTGTCGACCACGGCTTACTTCGTTTAAACGAAGGCCAGATGGTAATGGACATGTTCGGTAAAAATCTCGGCGTGAAAGTGATTCGCGTCGACGCCACCGAGCAATTCATGAGCAAGCTGTCCGGAGTAGCCGATCCCGAGCAGAAACGAAAAATCATCGGCAAAGAATTTGTTGAAGTATTTCAGGCCGAAGCAGGCAAACTTAAAAATGCACGCTGGTTGGCGCAAGGCACTATCTACCCGGATGTGATCGAGAGCGCCGGTAAAGGCAAGAAGGGCGCGCACACCATCAAGAGCCACCACAATGTGGGTGGTCTGCCAGAGACATTGAATCTCAAGTTGCTCGAACCGCTGCGTGATTTATTCAAAGACGAGGTTCGCAAATTGGGTGTGGCACTTGGTCTGCCGCACGACATGGTGTACCGACATCCATTCCCCGGCCCGGGCCTCGGCGTGCGCATTCTCGGGGAAGTGAAAAAAGAGTTTGCCGACCTGCTACGTCGTGCCGATGCGATTTTCATCGAAGAGCTACGCAACACAGCGATACCGCTACCGCAAGAGTTGGCCGAAGGTGCGACGGTCGGGCATTTTCACAAGAACTGGTACGACGCGACCAGCCAGGCATTTGCAGTTTTCCTGCCTGTGAAGTCGGTCGGCGTGATGGGCGATGGTCGAACGTATGAATATGTAGTCGCGCTTCGTGCTGTACAGACGCAGGATTTCATGACCGCACATTGGGCGCACCTGCCGCATGAGTTACTGGCGCGCGTGTCAAACCGCATCATTAACGAGGTGCGTGGTATTAACCGCGTGGTATACGACATCAGCGGCAAGCCGCCAGCGACGATTGAGTGGGAGTAGTTTTCATTGATAGTAGGAATAGTCTAGCCCTATAATGCGGTAAATCGTATTATTGGGAGTACTGTAATGGGCCCTATTTCAGCAAATGACCTCAAGACGCGCGGAATTGGTGCCGTTGAGCAGGCCTTGCAAGATCAGACAGAAGCGCCTATCACGGTGCGCGGTTCGGTTAAGTACGTGGTCATGAGCGCCGAGCATTATCACTACCTTCGCGAGTGCGAGCTGGAGGCCGCCCTGGCGGAATCCAAAGCCGATCTTGATGCAGGTAATTTCGTGAAAGAAACCGTTTCACAGCATCTGCGTCGTCTGGCCAAAATCAACAAAAGCAGTCAATGATTTGGCAGCTGGTTTTTACCAGCCAGTACAACCGACGTGCTGCGCGCTTTCTCAAGCGCCATCCGGAGCTTGAACCGGTTTACTCGAAAACTTTAAGGCTGATCGAGGCTAACCCTTACCACCCTTCACTCAGGTTGCACGCCCTCAAGGGTAAATTGGCCGGTCTTCACAGTGTTTCGATCAACATGAGTTACCGGATCACAATTGAGATGATTATTACTGACAGAGAAATCATCCCGATCAATGTGGGTGATCATGACGAGCTGTATCGCTGACTTAATTGTCGTTAATTTTTGGCATTAATAGAGAATTATGAAGTGCCACATTAATTTTGAAAGTGTTCAGTGGAAATCAAGGTCAACTTCCTCGATAAGCTTCGGCTTGAAGCCAAGTTCGATGACTTCACAGTCATCTCTGACCAGCCTATTCGCTATAAGGGCGATGGGTCCGCGCCTGGTCCTTTCGATTACTTTCTGGCCTCATCAGCATTGTGCGCGGCTTACTTCGTCAAGTTGTACTGCGAAACCCGTAATCTCTCTACTGAAAACATCCGTCTATCGCAGAACAATATTGTTGATCCGGAAAATCGTTACCAGCAAATTTTCAAGATTCAGGTTGAGTTGCCGCCGGATATTCCTGAAGTAGATCGTCGCGGTATCTTGCGCTCTATTGAGCGCTGTTCAGTTAAAAAAGTGATACAAGCCGGACCCGAGTTCATCATTGAGGAAGTAGAGAGCCTGGATGCCGACGCACAGTCCTTACTCAGTGTGAAGCCGAGTGCAGACAGCAGTACCTTTATAACGGGCAAAGATCTGCCGCTGGAACAAACCATCGCCAATATGTCGGGTCTATTGGCTGATTTGGGCATCAAGATTGAAATTGCTTCCTGGCGCAACATCATTCCTCATGTGTGGTCTTTGCATATTCGTGATGCGCACTCGCCAATGTGTTTTACTAATGGTAAAGGTACGACTAAAGAAAGTGCATTGGCCTCAGCATTGGGTGAATATATCGAACGACTCAGTAATAATCACTTCTACGCTGGCGCTTATTGGGGCGAAGATATCGCAAATGCAGCGTTTGTCCATTACCCGAATGAACGCTGGTTCAAGCCAGGCCCCGGGGATGCCTTACCGCTTGAGATTCTTGATGACTACTGCCTTAATATTTACAACCCCGATGGCGAGTTACGTGGCTCGCATCTAATCGACACCAACTCCGGCAATATAGAACGCGGTATTTGCTCGCTACCTTATGTGCGAGAGTCAGACGGTGAGGTGGTCTATTTTCCATCAAACCTTATCGAGAACCTATTCGCCAGTAATGGCATGAGCGCAGGCAATACGCTGGCCGAAGCGCAGGTGCAGTGTCTGTCCGAGATTTTCGAGCGAGCGGTAAAGCGCGAAATTTTGGAAGGTGAAATTGCTTTACCCGATGTACCGCACGAAGTGTTAGCGAAATACCCCAGCATCCTCGCTGGTATTCAAGGACTCGAAGCGCAGGGCTTTCCGGTATTAGTAAAAGATGCGTCGCTGGGTGGTGTCTATCCGGTCATGTGCGTCACCCTGATGAACCCACGCACTGGTGGTGTTTTTGCCTCGTTCGGTGCGCATCCAAGTTTCGAGGTGGCGCTGGAGCGTAGTCTGACTGAACTGCTGCAGGGGCGCAGCTTTGAGGGGCTCAATGATTTACCCCGACCCACCTTTGAGCGCAATGCAGTCACCGAGCCCAATAATTTTGTTGAGCATTTCATCGATTCCAGTGGAATTGTGTCCTGGCGCTTTTTCAGTAGCAAACCGAATTATGCGTTTGTTGAGTGGGATTTTTCCAGTCGTGGTGAAAACGCCAATAGTGAAGAAGCCGCACGCCTGTTCCGTATTCTTGATGATATGGGCAAAGAGGTATACACCGCGATCGTTGATCAGTTAGGTGCGATAGCCTGCCGCATTCTGGTACCCGGGTATTCTGAAGTTTATCCAGTCGAAGATTTGATCTGGGATAACACCAATCAGGCGCTCTTGTTTCGTGCCGATATTCTCAGCCTGCACCGCCTGGATGACGCTAGCCTGGAGGCGCTGCTTGAGCGTTTAAATAATAACGAGCTAGACGATTACGCTGACATTGCGACCCTGATCGGTATTGAATTTGACGAGAATACGGTTTGGGGGCAGCTAACTGTTCTCGAGTTAAAACTACTTATTCACCTCGCCTTGCAGCAGTTTGAAGAGGCGCTCGAGTTAACAGAGGCCTTCTTGCAGTACAACGATAATACCCTTGACCGCAGCTTGTTTTACCAGGCCTTGAGCGCGGTACTAAGGGTGCTGCTCGATGACGATATGCATCTCGATGATTACATGATGAATTTTCGTCGGATGTTTGGCAATGATCGGATGGATGGTGTCATGGGGTCCGTCGAGGGTCGTGTGCGCTTTTACGGATTAACGCCAACCAGCATGAAACTCGAAGGGCTGGACAGGCACCATCGCCTGATCGACAGCTACAAAAAATTACATAGAGCACGGATGGTCTGATAAAACAAAGGGACCCCCACTTTGTTTACCGTGGCGTTCTCTTGAGCCGCAGTCGGTCTTTCGCTCCCTTGTCGGTGCCGCAGGGCGAGGAAGGTCGCTCACGGTAAGTTTTTGTACGCCCGGAAATATTTGCCATTAGAATTCGAGGTGTGTAAGAGTTAGTAATACCTCATTATGAATTGGTTATCTCAGTTCTTTTTTGGCAAGGTTGATTTCCCCGAAAAAGAAGAATTCCGCGAATTCCAGTACAAGTTCCTGATTTTGCTGCAGATATTTGGTGCGGTGACGTCAGGGCTCTACGTGTTTCTCGGGCACACTGGCGCTTTGGGTGCGTTCAACACGATCAATATGAGCGTGATTCTGGCGCACTCGATCTTGCTGACACTGTTCTGGCTGACGCTACGGGGAAGAAAACAGTTTTATCTTCCCATCGCTTGGCTTACTACGCTGGCCACGGCAGTCGACCTTTTCTCATCCTTCATTCTGGTTGCCGCAGATGAGGTTCGGATTCTGTGGATAGTGGTGACTATACCTACTGTCTTTCTTGTGCTTGGTTTACTTCCGGGAACAATAATCACTGTTCTCGAGATTTTCGCGATCGTAATCATCAACCCACATGTTGTCATGCCGCTTTCGCCGAATGCACTGGTGACCGTGGTCATTTCGATGATTTACGCGATCGTTTTTTACCATGCGTATAACGGAAAACTTATTTATTTTTTCACGAGCATGCGCTCATCAAACGATCAGCTGCGTGAAATGGCGACGCGAGATTTACTTACCAACGTATTAAATGCGCGTACATACTATGAAATCTGCGATAACCAGATCAGTGTAGCCCAACGACAGCGGCAGCCTTTCTCGGTACTTTTTATCGATCTTGACCACTTCAAGTTAGTTAACGATACCTATGGCCATGCTGCCGGCGATATTGTGCTGAAGTCAGTCGCGGAGTGCTTGACAAGAAGTTTACGCGCTAGCGATGCGCTTGGTCGTGTCGGTGGCGAGGAATTTTCTGTTTTTCTGCCAAATACGAACGCCGACGGTGCAGTGGCGCTAGCTGAAGCTATTCGTCGCAACATCGAAATGCTGATGCCCTCAACGGGCGAGCAGATCCTGAAGATAACAGCAAGTATTGGCGTAGCGCGAAACAGCCACAGCGAACAGACTATGCTCGATATTCAAAAGCAGGCTGATCAGGCAATGTATCGCGCAAAAGCAGCGGGCCGTAATCGCGTTTCTTCAATCGACGAAGTCGTGGCTTAGTGGCTATTTATCCAAAGTGCCAGCGGTCGTTCACATTAATTCGTTTTTCAGCTTTCTCAAATTGCCTGCAGCTGCTCCGCCGAAGTAGCTCTTTTAGTATTTTTAAGCCGCTTGCAGCTGCTCAACCCAGGAAATTTGTTTGGGTAGGCACTGCGTCTTCAGATCGTAGTTTGCCTGTGCAAAATGGCGCGCTGCATTTCCCAGTCGCTGGCGTTGATCAGCATTGGCGAGCAGCGCACTGACTTGTTCGGCGAGCTGTGGCGCATCAAAAAAATCAACCAGACAGCCAGTCTTGTCGTGCTCAATAGCCTCACGTAATGGGGCAGTGTCACTCGCCACAATCGCGCAACCAGCACTCATTGCTTCCAGCAAGCTCCAAGATAAAAC
>VERA01000109.1 GCA_018882935.1 Burkholderiaceae bacterium
TGGCAGGTGGTACACGCACATGATTTTTCACAGGCGTGCTCGATCTCGATATCACTGTCGAGTAGCGCATCACAAATCGTAGTGCCATTCGGCACTTCCAGTACCGCGCCCTCCGGGCATAGCTTTTCATGGGGGAGTACAACAATTTGCGGCACGGCTATTCCTTGAAAATATAAACAGATCGTTCGCTAAGCGATTTCGTCGAGCTTGCGGCCAGCGAGTACTGAGCGCACGCTGCGGTCCATACGGCGTGCCGCAAATTCTTCGGTAGCCTTGGCCAGTGCCTCGATAGCATCTTTGATAGCGCCATGGTCTGACCCTTGTGCAGTGCTACGCACCTGCGACATCAGCGTATCGATCGCGCTGCGCTCTTCCGCAGACAATAAATCAGCATCCTGATCGAGTGCTGATTGGGTCGCAATCAAAATACGCTCGGCCTCAACCTGCTCTTCGCGCAGCGCGCGCAGCTGCATATCGCGTTCGGCGGATGAGAAAGAGTCTTGCAGCATACGGGCAATATCGTCATCGCCCAACCCATACGAGGGCTTGACTTCGATCGATGCCTCCACACCCGAGTGCATCTCACGCGCAGCCACTGAAAGCAACCCATCCGCATCAACTTGATAGGTCACGCGAATTCTCGCGGCGCCCGCGGCCATCGGCGGAATGCCACGCAGTTCAAACCGGGCTAATGAGCGGCAATCAGATACCAGCTCACGCTCGCCCTGCACCACATGCACAGCTAAAGCAGTTTGACCATCTTTAAAGGTCGTAAATTCCTGCGCCCGCGCGCAAGGAATCGTTGAATTACGCGGAATGACTTTTTCAACCAAGCCACCCATGGTCTCGATACCGAGCGAGAGCGGAATCACATCCAGCAGCAACCAATCATCACCAGAAGCGCGGTTACCCGCGAGCAGATTGGCCTGTATCGCTGCACCTAAGGCAACGACTTTATCCGGGTCGATGTTCGCCAGCGGCAGCGTCTTGAAATACTCTGCAACCGCCTTGCGCACATGTGGCATGCGGGTAGCACCACCCACCAGCACGACCCCATCGATATCTTCCACACTCAATCCTGCGTCACGTACCGCTTTGCGGCACGGCGTCAGTGTTTTTGCGACGAGGTGCTGCGTGAGGTTGGCGAACTCGGTTGCAGTGATCGTCAGCCGCACTTCTTCGCCCGAACCCAAGCTAGCATCGATATGGGTTTCAGCATGCGACGACAGTAGCTCTTTCGCCTCACGTGATTTCACCATCAGCAAGCGCGTATCTTCATCCGACAGCGGCGCAAGATTCGCCTGCTCAATGATCCAGCAAAACAAACGATGATCAAAATCGTCACCACCAAGAGCAGAATCACCGCCCGTCGATAGCACCTCAAATACGCCCTTGGAAAGGCGCAGGATGGAAATATCAAACGTACCACCACCCAAATCGTAGACTGCGTAGACGCCTTCAGAGCCATTGTCCAAGCCGTACGCAATCGCAGCCGCCGTCGGCTCATTCAATAAGCGCAGCACATTCAAGCCAGCCAGCTTGGCAGCATCTTTGGTCGCCTGGCGCTGTGCATCATCGAAATACGCAGGCACGGTAATCACCGCACCGACCAGATCATCCCCGAGTGCATCCTCAGCGCGTTGGCGCAGCGTCGCGAGTATCTCGGCAGAGACTTCCACCGGGCTCTTGATACCCGCCGCTGTCTTGAGCTGCACCATGCCGGGGGCATCGATGAAGGTGTAAGGCAGATTTTCTGCGTAAGCGATATCTTTGAGTCCGCGACCCATGAAGCGTTTGACGGAGACGATGGTGTTCTTGGGGTCGGTTGTTTGTGCAGCTTGCGCCTTGTAACCGATATTGGCATGACCACTCGGGAGATACCGAACGACGGAGGGCAAGAGCGAGTGCCCGTCTTCATCATCCAATACCTCGGGGATGCCGTGACGCACAGTGGCGACCAGCGAGTTGGTGGTGCCCAGATCAATACCCACGGCCAGCCGGTGCTGGTGAGGTGCGGTGGACATGCCGGGTTCGGCGATTTGCAGCAGTGCCATAGTCTTGTTGCTTTATGCTTCCAGTGCCTCAAAGGCGCGAGCGACTTCGTCGCCGAGTTTTTCAATGAACATTAATTGCCGCACCCGTTCACCCGCCTGCGCGTACTGCGCATCATCGAGCAAAGCAGCAATGTCTGCCAACTGCTGAGTACGCGCTGTGCGTAGTTCTGCTTCAACATTTTCTAACGCAGATAAATCTTTGGTGTCGCGCGCTTCCTCGAGTGCCTCGCGCCAAGCCATTTGCTGCATCAGAAACGCCGGCGGCATTTGCGTGTTGGATTCGATCGCCAAATCAATACCATTCAGCTCACACAGATAACCGGCGCGCTTGAGCGGGCTTTTGAGCGTTTGATAGGCCTCGTTAGCTCGGGTTGCCCATTGCATTGCAACGCGCTTTTCGGCATCAGTAGCAGCTGCAAATTTATCAGGATGTACACGCCCTTGCAGTTCGCGATACGCAGCATCCAGCACCGCCGCATCAATCGTGAAGCGGGGTGTCATGCCAAATAGCGCGAAATGGTTTTCCATGTCTCTTTAAAAACAAAAGCCTGTCGTTATACAACAGGCCTGTCAGCGCATCTTCAGTGTGGATTAAATACGGAAGCTCTCGCCGCAGCCGCACTCGTCTTTCACGTTCGGGTTATAAAACTTGAAGCCTTCGTTCAAACCCTCGCGCGCGAAATCCAACTCGGTGCCATCGATATACGGCAAGCTCTTGGGGTCAACGAACACCTTGATGCCGTGTGACTCGAACACCTCGTCATCGTTGGTCGCCTCATCCACGTACTCGAGCTTGTACGCCATACCCGAGCAACCCGTGGTGCGTACACCAAAGCGCAAGCCAATACCCTTCCCGCGCTTCTCGATGTAGCGCGAGACATGCTTTGCTGCTTTTTCGGTCAGGGTGATTGCCATGGGTATCTCAGGTTACGCCGCTTTCTGCTCTTCGCCGTGGCGCGCCTTGTAGTCGGCCACTGCTGCCTTGATCGCATCCTCAGCCAGAATCGAGCAGTGAATTTTTACTGGTGGCAGCGCCAACTCTTCAGCGATCTGGGTGTTCTTGATCGACATCGCTTCGTCCAGCGTCTTGCCCTTCACCCACTCTGTGACCAACGATGATGAGGCAATCGCCGAGCCGCAGCCGTAGGTTTTGAACTTGGCGTCTTCAATAACGCCATCAGCGCCAACCTTAATCTGCAGCTTCATCACATCACCGCAGGCCGGTGCGCCGACCATACCGGTGCCGACCGTATCGTCACCCTTATCGAACTCGCCAACATTGCGTGGGTTTTCGTAGTGGTCTAGAACTTTGTCTGAGTACGCCATTTCTTTACTCCTATTTCAAACATCTTAAACCTTCAGCATATTTTGCTGGAGGCGATTAGAACCTGTCTCTCGGTAGGTCGCTGGCAAGGCGGCGGTACCGAAGACAGTACTAGACGTACGGCAAGGTACTGCCAACACCACCAACTTCCTAACCGGCTAGGTTCCAGGAAACTGCCTGGTTAGGTCGATGGCAAGGCGGCAGCATCGCAGACAGTACAAGACGTACGGCAAGATGCTGCCAACGCCGCAAGCGGCCTAACCAGACAGTTTCCTAGTGTGCTGCCCATTGGATCGAGTTGATATCGATCCCTTCCTTATACATATCCCACAGCGGCGACAGCTCTCTCAGCTTGCCCACCTTCTTCTTCAGCAGATCAATCGTGAAATCAACATCGTCTTCGGTAGTAAAACGGCCGAAGGTGAAACGAATTGAGCTGTGCGCGAGTTCATCGCTGCGGCCTAGGGCACGCAGCACATAAGAAGGCTCCAAGCTGGCAGAGGTACAGGCCGAGCCTGATGACACCGCAATATCTTTGATCGCCATGATCAAGGACTCGCCCTCGACGTAGTTAAAGCTGACGTTCAGGTTGTGCGGCACGCGGTGATCGAGATCGCCGTTGACATACACCTCTTCAATTTCCATCAGGCCTTTCACCAAACGATCACGCAAGGCCTTGATACGCGGGATCTCGCTGTCCATTTCTTCTTTGGCGATACGGAAAGCCTCGCCCATGCCAACGATCTGATGGGTAGCCAACGTGCCGGAGCGCAAACCACGCTCATGACCACCGCCGTGCATCTGCGCTTCGATACGAACACGCGGTTTCCGACGCACGTACAGCGCGCCCACACCTTTCGGTCCGTAGGATTTGTGCGCGGTAAACGTCACCAGATCAACCTTGGTCTTTTCAAGATCGATCGGTGTCTTGCCGGTGGCCTGCGCCGCATCCGAATGAAAAATAATGCCTTTGCTACGGCACAGCTCGCCGATTTGGTCGATCGGTTGAATCACACCAATTTCATTGTTCACCCACATCACCGACACCAAAATCGTGTCGGGACGAATGGCTGCTTCGAGCTGCTCGAGGGTGATCAGACCGTTCGGTCCCGGCTCGAGATACGTTGCTTCAAAACCTTGGCGCTCGAGTTCACGCACGGTGTCTAGCACTGCTTTGTGCTCGGTCTTGACCGTGATGATGTGCTTGCCTTTGGTTTGATAAAAATGCGCCGCGCCTTTAATGGCGAGGTTGTTACCTTCGGTGGCACCAGAAGTCCAGATAATCTCGCGCGGATCAGCATTGATGAGGGCAGCAACATGCTCACGCGCTTCCTCAACCGCCTTCTCTGCTTCCCAACCGTACATGTGGCTGCGCGAGGCTGGGTTGCCGAACTGCTCGCGCAAATACGGAATCATCTTGTCCGCAACGCGCGGGTCGACCGGCGTGGTGGCCGAGTAATCAAGATAAACCGGGAAATGTGGCGCCTTGATGGTATCCATCAGGGATTGTGCCAAGGGTGCATTCATAGCTACGTAACTCCGAGAGACTTAAGCGGCGTGCTGGCTGCGTTGCTGCACCATCACGACCGGTTGCTGTTCTGCGATTTTCTGTTTTTGCTGATCGACCAAGTCTTTCAGCGAGACTGAATCAAGATAGTCCACCATCTTCGCATTCAAGGTGGCCCACAGATCGTGCGTCATGCAGCGCGTGCCATTCGACTCGCTATCGCCATGACAATTGCCCTTACCACCGCACTGAGTGGCATCGATAGGTTCGTCAACCGCGATGATGATGTCGGCAACGGTGATGTCCTCAGCACGACGCGCGAGGTTGTAGCCGCCGCCCGGGCCGCGTACCGATTCGACAATTTCATGTCGACGCAACTTGCCGAACAGTTGCTCTAAGTAAGACAAGGAAATCTCTTGGCGCTGGCTGATGCCCGCAAGGGTCACGGGCCCCTGATGCTGGCGCATCGCAAGATCAATCATGGCGGTAACTGCAAAACGGCCTTTGGTAGTTAAACGCATGTGCTGGCTCCGGTAGCAATGACAGAAATTCGTGGATTCCTGATTCTTTTGCTCGAGTATACCAAAGCCGACTGAAAAAGTCAGGTAATACACTTCCCCGGAACTTTTGGCACACTTGCGTTAATGGAAACTTTAGACCCTACCCAAGAGCTTCATGGGACCGAACAGTCGCTGCATGTCTTTGTTTTTTATAAAAGAAAGGTTGTACGGGTGTTCGGCTACCGCATGCGGAAACCGCTTGGTTACGGCCATCGCCTGCAGTAACGCAGCAACCTTGCCCCACAAAACCAGCGTTGGCGCGGGCTGGCCTGCCCGGTCGGCCAGCGCTTCCAGCACCATGTCGAGCAGCGGCTGCCATGCCTTAGCCTCTTTTGCCGGCGGCACATGCGGCCGGAACACAAGGGCAGCATTCAGCAGCAGGAAGCCATTCGCATGCAGATTATTCTGCAGCTCCGGCAGGGTCTGAATGAAGTGCGCGTCGGGTGCCTGGGCGCGTTGAGCAACGTCGGCGACTGCTTCGCCGGTCGTCGACTCCGGCGTCAACAGCCCATCCGCCACCATCAACATCTTCATGAAGTTACGCAGTGAAGTGGCCCGATTCACTTGCTTTGAAAGTCCCGCAGAAGACCAGAGCGCGCCGACTGCACCATCCATGAAGCAAACGCCCGTCGCGCTCTCTTCACGGGGATAGGGTCCCTCGCCCACCAGTACATAGCGCACTGCGTCGAGCGGCTGCGCAAAAGCAGCGAACAACCTGTTTTTCGTGGGCAGGTATTCATCTTGCGCCAACGCCGGAAGGTACGCAGGATCTGCTGCATTCATCGCCTCGAGCCCGCGAAGCAACACCGGACGCCAAGAAACATCGGCAAGCTGCAGCGCCTCATCAAGCCATGCGTTCTGCATGCTTACTGGCCGGTGATTGACACCACGTTATCCGCCCCCGGTGCACCGAACAGCTGCTCCTTGAGCAGATGCAGTTGATCACGCACCTGCGCCGCCTTCTCAAACTCCAGATTCTTGGCGTGGTCGATCATTAATTTTTCGAGACGCTTGATTTCTTTGGCAACCTGTTTCTCACTCATTGCCTCGTAGCGCGCTTGCTCCTGCGCCGCCATCAGCTCTTGACGCGCCTCATCAATCTTGTACACACCGTCAATC
>VERA01000158.1 GCA_018882935.1 Burkholderiaceae bacterium
ATTCAATCACCAAGCCGGTAGCACGCGACTGATGCGCCGTCAGCATCACGGGCCGCTTCTCGTACAACGACCGCTGTATCCGGAAGGCAGTGGCTGTTGTCATGCGATTATTGTTCACCCCCCAGGTGGTATCGTCGGCGGGGATACGCTGGAAATAGACGTCTGTGCAGAGCAGAATGCGCACACCTTGCTATCTACGCCAGGGGCCGCAAAGTGGTACCGCGCTAATGGGCAAGTAGCGCGTCAGCAGGTGCATTTACGGGTGGATGCCGATGCGTCGATTGAATGGCTGCCGCAAGAGACTATTTTCTTTAATCAAGCTGATGTGGTGCTAGAGACCCAAGTATCACTGCATAATTCGGCGCGCTTTATTGGATGTGAAATTCTATGTTTTGGTCGCACTGCCTCGGGCGAGCGCTTTTCACAGGGCCAGGTAAAGCAAACCTACAAAATATCGGTAGATGACAGGCTGCTGTGGCTGGAGCAAGGAACATTACTTGCAGATAGTGCCTCAGCTAACGGGCCGCTGGGTTTGTCTGGCTACTCAGTGTGTGCCAGCTTGCTGTGCGTCGGTGCACCTTCTCAACGCGCACTGATCGATGAAGTTCGCACTGCAATTGCACCTTGGGCCGAACCGCATGCCAAGTTGGGTGCAACTCAGATGAAATCTTTATTGATGGTTCGGTACCTGGGTGATGCAAGTGAGAATGCGCGTAAGGTTATGTTGGCGGCTTGGCGCGTTTTACGACCGGCGATGCTGGGTCGCGCATCTACAGAACTGCGCATTTGGAATACATAGGCGAAAGTACGTAGGCGAATAACGAAGGAGCAACGATGGAACTGACACCACGCGAGAAAGACAAGCTGTTGATTTTTACTGCCGCCTTACTGGCCGAGCGCCGTAAAGCGCGCGGACTCAAGCTGAATTATCCGGAGGCAGTTGCGCTAATTACAGCAGCCATTATGGAGGGTGCGCGAGACGGAAAAACAGTCGCTCAGCTAATGTCTGAAGGTGCGCAGATACTCACGCGTGATGACGTGATGGAAGGCGTGCCGGAAATGATTCCCGACGTGCAGGTCGAGGCGACCTTCCCCGACGGAACCAAGCTGGTGACTGTGCACAACCCCATACCCTAAGATTGGCAACTGAAAAATAGCCGATTATTTTTTACTGAATTCTGTCAGGAGCGCGCCATGATTCCCGGTGAAATGCTGATTGAGGCGGGTGAGATTGCCCTCAATGTGGGTCGCAAAACAGCGATTGTCAAAGTTGCCAATAGTGGAGACCGACCGATTCAGGTCGGGTCGCATTTTCATTTTTATGAAACCAATCCGGCACTGCAATTTGATCGGGCTACGGCTTACGGTATGCGATTAAATATTGCTGCAGGCACTGCGGTACGTTTCGAACCGGGGCAGGAACGCACGGTTGAATTGGTCGATCTTGCAGGCGATCGTAAGGTATACGGCTTTAATGGCAAGGTTATGGGCAAATTAAAAGGGGCGGCCAAATGAGCACCATCTCCCGTAAGGCGTATGC
>VERA01000032.1 GCA_018882935.1 Burkholderiaceae bacterium
GGACCAGCGCATCTGGATTCGCGACAGCAAATCAATCGCCTCGCCGACACGGTCTTCCAATAATTCAGCCGGTGGTATCTCAATACCCTCAGCATCATCATGTTTACCGAGCGGTAGCTGACCTTTGGTAAAAAATGTCTGCAACTCGCTAATCAGCTTGAGCTTGTTGGCGATAGACAGCTCGATATTGATGCGCTCAATGCCGTCGGTGTACTCGCCCATGCGATCGAGTGGTATCACGACATCTTCATTGATCTTGAAGGCGTTGGTGTGTCGCGCAATCGCGGCTGTACGTGCACGATCAACCCAGAATTTTTTTCGTGCTTGCGGACTGACCGCCACAAAGCCCTCACCCACGCGCGTATTGGCGAGGCGAATCACTTCCGAGGCTGCGCGCGCGACTGCGTCTTCATCATCACCAACGATATCGCCAAACAGGGCCATTTTCGGTAATACGCCGCGCTTGGATTTAGTCGCATAGCCAACGGCACGCAGGTAGCGCTCATCGAGATGCTCAAGGCCAGCGAGAATGGCGCCGCCCTTTTTTGTCTCGGCATCCAGGTAGCGCTTGATGTCGACAATCGATGGAATGGCATCACGCGCCTGCCCGAAGAATTCCAGGCAGACGGTGCGCGTGTATCTTGGCATCTTGTGCAGAATCCATCGGGCCGACGTGATCAACCCATCGGTGCCTTCCTTCTGCACACCGGGTAGGCCGGCCAGGAATTTGTCGGTGACATCCTTGCCGAGGCCCTCCTTACGGAAGCGGCGGCCTTCGATCTCGAGCACTTCCGTACGAAACGGCTCGTTCTTGCGCCCGCGCTCTGCAGGGTGTGTCCATTCAAGCTTGAAGCGAACCAGCGGCGCGTCATGAATTTTGCCGAGGTTGTGATCCAGCCGTGTCACCTCCAGCCAATCACCATTCGGGTCGACCATGCGCCAGCTGGCGAGGTTATCGAGCGCGGTACCCCAAAGCACCGCCTTCTTACCACCGGCATTCATGGCGATGTTGCCGCCAATGCATGAGGCATCTGCCGAGGTGGGGTCGACCGCGAACACAAAGCCGGCGCGCTCTGCAGCATCGGCCACACGGCGCGTGACAACACCTGCGCCACTGACAATGGTGGCGTAGACATGATCGACACCGGGCAGCTGCGTCATCTCGACGTCGCCCAGGTCTTCGAGTTTTTCGGTGTTGATGACGGCTGATAATGGGGTCAAGGGAATGGCCCCTCCGGTGTAACCAGTACCACCACCTCTGGGGATAATGGTGAGGCCAAGCTCAATACAGGCTTTGACCAGGCCGGCCATTTCTTCTTCAGCGTCAGGCGTGAGCACCACGAACGGGTACTCAACGCGCCAGTCGGTGGCGTCAGTAACATGCGACACACGCGACATGCCATCGAACTTGATGTTGTCCGCTGCGGTGTAACGACCGAGCACGCGACGCGCGCGACGACGTAGCTCACGTGTGCGATCGAAGTCGTCAGCAAAATCTCTAACAGCTTGTCGCGCAAGTTCAACCAAGGTGGCGACATGTTGCTTGCGCTGTTTGATTTCTGGCTCGATGGTGTGATCGTCTTCCGCCACCATGCGACGTCGATCCACTTCATTCAAGCGGTGATACAACGCATCGATCAGTGCTTCACGGCGCGAGGGGTTGTCGAGCAAGTCATCTTGCAGGTAGGGGTTGCGTTGCACTACCCAGATATCGCCCAGCACTTCGTACAACATGCGCGCCGAGCGCCCTGTCTGGCGCAAACTACGCAACTGCGAGATGAGATCCCAGGCGGTATCGCCAAGCAGGCGAATCACGATCTCTCGATCAGAGAAGGAGGTGTAGTTGTAGGGAATCTCGCGTAAACGCGCTTGTTCAGTTTCTTCAACTGATTGATCGAGTACGGCTTGGAAATGCGCAGGCGCGTTCATGATGCGGCAGCAGACGAATGATGCAAAGTTGTCATTTTAGCCCAGCGCGTCTCACCAAAACATGGCTGTAACCTGTGTTTTTGCGGGGAATCGGCCTCACATCAGGCTTGTAGCAGTATGACCTGCCAAACACTGTCGGGCACCCATAACAGCAGGCTGGTGACGGTGGCATAGCGCAGCAACTTGCCTATGGCCATCCACGCCACGCACGACCAGAACGGCATGGCCAGCCAGCCCGCCAGCGCGCACAACGGATCGCCGACGATCGGCAACCAGGAGAGCAGCAAGGTCTTGGGGCCGAATCGCTGCAACCAGACAAGCCAGCGGGTGTCGCGCTCGCGCTTGAGGGCGCGCTTGGCGCCAATGCCCATGGCGTAATTGATCACGCCACCGAGTGTATTGCCGACGGTGGCGACCACGATACCGATCCAGAACAGCTCGGGGTTGGCTTTCACTAGCGCAAACAGCGCGGGCTCTGAACCCATCGGCAACAGCGTCGCCGATAGCAGGCAGACGACGAACAGCGCGGGCAGCCCCACCGCCGGCAAAGCCAGCATGGCGAGCAGCGCGCCTAGCTGTGATTCCAGCATCGAAGACAAAAACTACGCAAGAGGCGCAAAGGGCGTCCTTTATAATCGGTCGTTATGACCACCAGTTATCTGAAAAAAATTCTCACATCGCGCGTGTATGACGTTGCGGTTGAGACACCGCTCGAGCTTGCCCCAGCGTTGTCTGCGCGTACCGGTAATCGTGTTTATCTGAAACGCGAAGATATGCAAAGCGTGTTCAGTTTCAAGCTGCGCGGAGCGTACAACAAGATGGCGCAGTTGACACCTGCACAATTGAAGCGCGGGGTGATCTGTGCCTCAGCCGGTAATCACGCGCAAGGGGTGGCGCTATCTGCCAAAACCTTGGGTTGCCGCGCCGTGATCGTGATGCCTACCACCACGCCCGCGCTCAAGATTGAAGCTGTACGCGCGCGCGGTGGTGAGGTGGTGCTATCCGGTGAGTCATACTCAGATGCGTATCAGCACGCGCTGCATCTTGAGAAAAAACAGAAGCTAAGCTTCGTACATCCCTTCGATGATCCGGATGTGATTGCCGGTCAGGGCACGATTGCGATGGAAATTTTGCGCCAGCATGCGGGTCCGATTCATGCCGTGTTTGTGGCCATTGGTGGTGGTGGCCTGATTGGTGGTGTCGGGGCTTACATTAAAGCCGTGCGTCCGGATATCAAAGTGATTGGTGTACAGACCACCGACTCTGACGCGATGGCACGCTCGCTCAAAGCCGGGCGGCGGGTGGTGCTGAATGACGTCGGCTTGTTCTCGGATGGTACGGCTGTCAAGCAAGTGGGCGAAGAAACTTTTCGGTTGGCGAAGCAAGTGGTAGATGAGGTTGTGCTGGTAGATACCGACGATGTCTGCGCTGCGATTAAAGATGTATTCACAGACACGCGCAGCATTCTCGAGCCGGCGGGTGCGCTGGCAGTAGCCGGTGCCAAAGCCTATGTAGCGCGCGCGAACAAGACGCGGCAGCCTCTGCATGATCAAACCTTGGTGGCGATCGCTTGCGGCGCAAATATGAACTTTGATCGGCTACGCTTCGTGGCCGAGCGCGCTGAAGTAGGTGAAGCGCATGAGGCTGTATTTGCAGTTACGATTCCTGAAGAGCGCGGTAGCTTCAAGCGCTTTTGCGAGTTGGTGGGCTCACGCTCGGTCACCGAGTTCAATTACCGCATCAGTGATGAAAAAGAAGCCCATGTATTCGTCGGCTTGCAGGTAGCGGATCGCGATGAGCCAGAGAAGATCTGCAAGCTGTTCAAAAAACAAGGCTTCAAAACCATCGACCTGACACAGGATGAATTAGCGAAGCTGCATATTCGTCATCTGGTCGGTGGCAAGAGCTCGCTGGCGCGCGATGAAATTCTGTACCGCTTCGAATTTCCCGAGCGGCCGGGGGCGCTGATGCGCTTCCTGAACAGCATGGCACCGAACTGGAATATCAGCCTGTTTCACTACCGCAGCCAGGGTGGCGATGTGGGTCGGGTGCTTGTCGGTCTGCAAGTGCCCAAGCGAGAGATGAAAGACTTCCGCGCGTTTTTATCAACGCTGGGGTATCGGGCGTGGGATGAGAGTGACAACCCCGCTTACAAATTGTTTTTGTAGCGATGAGTGAAGCCTCCGCACCCGCTGATTCGCCGCTGGGCAAACCCAGTGTTTACGGCGACAGCTATGACCCGACGCTGCTGTTCCCCATGCCACGCGCAGAAAAACGTGCTGAGCTCGGCCTCAGTGGCACGCTGCCGTTTTTCGGGATGGATATCTGGAACGCATACGAAGTGTCGTGGCTGAATACACGTGGTAAACCGCAGGTGGCGATCGCCACCTTGCTGGTGCCGGCCGAGACCCCGAATATGGTCGAGTCGAAGTCGATGAAGTTATACCTGAATTCATTGAATCAAACGCGTATCGATAGCCAGGAGGCTTTGGTGGCCTTGCTGCAGAATGATGTGTCTGCAGCCCTTGGGGCAGAGATTCAGATCAGGCTGCTGCTGGCAAAAGACTTCGGCAAACCAGTCATGGGCGAGTTCGATGGGCTGCTGCTTGATCGGTTAGATATTGCCGTTGATCGCTATGAACCCGATCCGGCTTTGTTACGTGCTGCCACCGACCAATCGCCAATCGAAGAAACCTTGGTCTCGCATCTGCTCCGTTCGAATTGCCCGGTAACGAATCAACCGGATTGGGCCAGTGTGCAGATTCGTTATAGCGGGCCAGCGATTGACCAAGAAGGTCTGTTGAAATACCTGATCGGGTTTCGCCAGCATCAGGAATTTCACGAGCACTGCGTGGAGCGGGTGTTCATGGATATTCAGCGCCAGTGCCAACCCAGCAAGCTGATGGTGAGCGCGCGCTACACCCGCCGTGGTGGCATTGACATCAACCCATGGCGCGCGAATTTTCCGCTATCCGGAATGCCGCCCAATGCCCGCCACGCGCGGCAGTAGTGTTTTCAAGGGCCTACTAAAGGCACACCGACAACGTGGTCAAAACGCATTGCTATTGGCCGTCGAGAGGTATAGATTTACCGCCCGAACACCTTATCGCAAGGTAAGTTCCGGCGCCACTCGCGAGCCCCCGGCAAGCTGTATTTTCGGGGATCATGAGCGACCACAGAATTTGACTGGTGGCGTCCGGGAAAGCTCCTATAATGCCGAGCCTCGGCTTTATCGTGCCATGCATCATGACCTACTTCAGTCATATTCTCCCCGCTGAAAATGTTGTGCTCGATCTAGAGTGCTCCAGTAAAAAGCGGGCTTTCGAGCAGGCTGGCCTGATCTTCGAAAACAACTGCGGAATCGCGCGCTCCACCGTCTCTGATAATTTGTTTGCGCGTGAGCGACTGGGCTCAACCGGCCTCGGCCACGGTGTAGCAGTTCCCCATGGGCGCATCCGCGGGCTGAAGGCGCCACTGGCCGCATTTGTGCGTTTGTCCGAAGCCATTCCTTTTGAGTCGCCCGACGGCGAGCCGGTACGGCTCCTGATTTTTCTGCTGATTCCCGATAACGTCACACAGCAGCACCTGGAAATTTTGTCGGAGATCGCAGAGATGTTTTCGGATCGGGCGTTCCGTTTGTCAATGGCAGAAGATCTGGATGCCGACGCATTGCATCAGCGCCTGGTGAGCTGGCAGCCTCCGGAGCGCAGCGCTGCCTGACCATGCCCGCCAATATCCCGCTTCCGATACAAGAACTCTTTGACGACAACCAAGCATCGCTGAGGCTAGCATGGCTGGCCGGTAAGTCCGGCTGCGAGCGGGTGATTCATGGCGATGCCGCCTCTGCTGCTGATCAGGTTGGGCATTTGAACCTGATTCACCCGGGTCGAATCCAAGTCTTTGGCCATCAGGAATACGACTACCTGCAACGCCTGTCGGAGAGCAGTCTGGCGTTTCAGACGCGCGAGCTGCTGGCGGGCGTGCCGCCAGCGCTGATTATTGCGCAAGCACTCGAGCCGCATCCGTATATCTTGAAAGCCTGCGACGAGAATAGTATTCCGCTACTTTCCACGCCGCTGCCTGCCGCGCAGGTCATTGATTTTTTGCGTGTGTACTTGTCGAAGAAACTGGCGGCGCGTGTCACCATGCACGGCGTGTTCATGGACGTACTCGGCGTGGGTGTGCTGATCACTGGCGAGTCCGGCCTGGGCAAGAGTGAATTGGGCCTTGAACTGATCTCACGTAACCATGGCCTGGTGGCAGACGATGCAGTAGAGTTCGCGCGCATAGCACCGAATATGATCGAAGGTCGCTGCCCACCGCTACTGCAAAATTTGCTCGAGGTACGCGGACTTGGTCTGCTGGATATCCGGGCGATCTTTGGCGAGACCGCTGTGCGACGCAAGATGCGGCTGAAGCTGATTGTGCATCTGGTGCGACGCAAAACATTGGAAGAGAACTATGAACGACTTCCGGTTGATCAGCATACCGAAGAGGTTCTCGGGCTACCAATACGAAAAGTCATTATTCCGGTGGAAGCTGGCCGTAACATTGCGGTGCTATTAGAAGCTGCGGTGCGTAATCATATTCTTCAAATTCGCGGCATTAATACGCTGGCAAGTTTCATGGAGCGCCAGCAACGTGCCATGGGCGACGAGTAACACGCGCCCGCATCAAGTGCTTTCCGCTATGATGCGCTGATGCGCATCATTCTCCTCACAGGTATCTCTGGCTCCGGCAAATCGGTCGGGCTGAACGCGCTGGAAGATGCCGGTTATTTCTGCGTCGATAATCTGCCGCCGGCACTGGTGCGGGCGCTGGTGGAAACGCGGGTTGCAGACGACGCACAAAAACTGGCGATTGCGGTGGATGCACGTAGCGCCTCGTCACTGGTCGATCTGCCTGACACGATCAACTGGATGAAATCAGCGGGGCACGCAGTGGATGTGATTTTTTTGACTGCTAAAACTGAATCGTTAATTAATCGCTTTTCCGAAACACGCCGCAGTCACCCGCTCTCGCACCGAATCGCGCCTGATGCACCGCAATCATCGCTGCCAACGCTTATCGAGTGCATACGAAAAGAGCGTGAGGTACTGGCCGCCATCGAAGGACTAGGTCATCAAATTGATACCTCGGGGCTGACTGCGAATCAGCTGCGCGGCTGGATAAAAGATCTGATACAAGGCGGTCAGAACGCTCCGCTATCGTTGCTGTTCGAATCCTTCGCGTTCAAGTACGGTGTACCGCTCGATGCTGACTTGGTATTCGATGTACGCGTCGTACCGAATCCGTTTTATGACAAGCAGCTGCGTCCGCTGACAGGTAAAGATCAGGCGGTGATTGAGTTCTTGAACGCGCAGCCCGAGGGCTTGCAGCTGCTCGAGGATATTCGCGCGTTTGTTGAAAAATGGCTGCCCGCTTTCGAGCGCGATAACCGCAGCTATCTGACGGTTGCTATCGGATGCACTGGAGGTCAGCACCGCTCGGTATTCTTTGTGGAGCGGCTCGCCGAGCTGTTTCGTGCCCGGGCGCGCGTGCTGGTCAGGCATCGCGAGCTGGACTAAATACGACGATGACGATAATGAGTATGCCTGAGTGGATTCCGCTATTCCCGCTGAACACTGTGCTGTTTCCGCGGGGCGTACTGCCGCTGCGTGTGTTCGAGACGCGCTATGTGGATATGGTGCGCGGTTGTATGAAAAGCGGTGAGCCGTTTGGTGTGGTCGCAATTCGCGCCGGTAATGAAGTCGGTAATGCCGCCGAGCCCTACGATGTCGGCACGCTGGCACATATTATCGGCTGCGATGTAGAAGATCTTGGTGTCATGCTGCTGCATACCCAAGGCGGCGAGCGCTTCCGCATTTTGGAAAAACGTACTCAGCGCAATCAATTAATCGAAGCCAGAATCGCGACCTTACCCGTCGACGACCCCGGTGACACCGGAGAGTCTTTGTCAGTATGCGCGAAGGTGCTACAAGTGGTGATTGATGAGCTACATCGACGCGCCGGTGAAATACCCGACGCAGATTTCATCAACCCGTTCACGGAGCCGCACGCGCTCGACAGCCCGACCTGGGTCGCCAACCGATGGAGCGAGATGCTACCTATCGCACTCGAACATAAACAGGAATTACTTGAGCTTACCGATGCAGGTGTACGCCTGCAGCGTGTCGAGCGCTATCTGCAAGAAAACGGCGTTTTGTGATGAGCGCTTGTATCAGCCTTCAAGCAGTTTGCGCACAGGCGCCGGAAGTGCGGCGCTATCAAGTGAGCTAATCGATCGCCACTGATATGCTGCTTGCGCCGCCATATCGTAACGGTGCGCCAATGTTACTTTGACGGGCGTTACATGCAACCGAAAATGCGTAAATGCATGCCTGAATGTTGGCAAGGTTCGCAGCTCGATGATCTCGCCGACATCCGCCAGCGCGTAGCGCACCTCGGCATCTACGTCTTCCGCATCCTGATTACCGCCAAGTCGCGCCAACTCCGGTAACGACTGCAACCCACCCCAGATACCAGAGGGCGGGCGCTGCTCCAGCAGGAGCTCATCGTTGTGGGTGATCCATAGCATCACGCACTGTTTTTCGGGTGTGATTTTTTTGGGGCGGCGCGCTGGTAATTCGCTAATACGGTTATTTTGATGCGCGATGCAGCGCGACTGAAATGGACAGAGCGCACAGCGCGGCCGGGTGCGCGTGCAAACGGTGGCGCCCAGATCCATCAAGCCTTGGGTATAAGCTTCGATATCATGCTCGGGTAGCAAAGCAGCGGCGCGCTGCCAAAGTTGTCGCTCGATCACCTGCTGCCCCGGAAAGCCATCGATACCGAACACTCTGCACAGCACGCGCTTGACATTACCGTCCAGGATCGCAGCACGCGTGCCATAGGCAAATGCAGAAATCGCCGCAGCGGTAGACAGCCCTATTCCGGGTAATTCGGCTAGTGTCTCAATATCCACAGGAAACACACCCGCGTGCTGCTGCACGACAGCTTGCGCACAGCGATGCAAATTCCTGGCGCGGGTGTAATAGCCCAGCCCCGCCCAAAGCGCCATGACTTGCTCAACCGGTGCTGCAGCCAGCGCGCCAATGTCGGGAAACTGCTGCAAGAAGCGGTGGTAGTAAGGAATGACCGTGGCTACCTGTGTCTGCTGAAGCATGATCTCTGATAGCCAAATCCGGTAAGCGTCACGCGTCTGCTGCCACGGTAGCTGGTGTCGGCCGTGCTGCTTTTGCCAGACAATCAGGCGCGCTGAAAAATCAGCATCATGCGCGACCACTGGTGCATCGATGATGCGCTTCATCGCTGACAATGCCCGCAATAAAACGTCGATCGTTGCCCTTGCACGATGCGTCGGATCGGCGCATCACATTGCATGCACGGTTCACCCTCGCGGTCATATACCGAGTAGCTCTGCTGAAAGTAACCCGACACACCATCAGCGCCGATGAAATCGCGCAGTGTGCTGCCGCCCTGCTCAATAGCAGCCGACAGAATGCGCTGTATCGCCAGCGCGAGCCGCTCATAGCGAACGCGCGACACTCGCCGCGCGGCAGTATTGGGATGAATACGCGCCTCGAACAAACTTTCGCAGGCGTAGATGTTGCCAACACCGACCACGATATCGCCAGCGAGTAGCACCTGCTTGATGGCCGCCTGACGCGAACGTGTTGATTGAAACAGAAGCCGCGCCAAATCAGTATGCGTGAGCGGCTCGACCCCGAGCTTGCGCAGTAACACATGCTGCTCAATATCACCCGCTTCGTTGGCGTGCCACAGCACCGCGCCGAACCGGCGCGGATCGGTGAACCGCACTACATGGTCACCCAATTGCAAATCGACATGATCATGCTTTTTCGGCGGCACATGCATCGGCAATACTCGCAAGTGGCCCGACATGCCAAGGTGAATGATGAGCGTGCCATGGTCAAAGCGTAGCAGCAGATACTTTCCGCGCCGACCGGTCGAGCGCACGACCCGGTTCAGCAGCAGTGACCGCAAGTTGTCAGGAAACGGCCAGCGCAAGCCGGTACGGCGTAGCACCACGTCGGTGATCCGGCGGCCCTCGACAGACGGGGCTATGCCACGACGGGTGACTTCAACCTCGGGCAGCTCAGGCATGTAGATGGGTGGGCGTCATGCAGATTCGATGTGCGTAAGCGAAGAGCGGTGGGTGTGTCGTAAAATCGTACGCTGACACCTTTCGATGGCGCTGCGCGCCGCACGGGATTCCCTTGAAACTATTTCGCGTCATTCTAACGCTGAGCGCCGTACTGGCTGCTGCAGCGCATCTGCCATCCGCCAGCGCCGAGCAAACCGGTGGCGCTGATTCGCTGCCGAACATTGCGGTGACCGAGCAGCTGATTCAGAAATACCTGTCAGCTGAGCTCGCCTTCCAGCGTGGCGAGCGCTTTGCGGCTTACTCTTCCATGATGTCGATAGCGCGCTCTCTGCGCGATCCTCGCCTGGCGCGACGCGCGCTGGAATTTGCAGTGGCTGGTTCGCTGGGTGCTGAGGCGCTCAAGGCAGCGCGGCTGTGGCGCGAGATATCACCGCAATCTGATGAGGCGGCGCAGGCGGTTGTGGGTTTATTGATTTCGAGCGGCCGCATCGATGAAGCAAAAGCCGCACTGGCACAGCAGCTCGCAAGCAGTGACGCTGCATCGCTACCGACGGCTATTGCATTGCTGCAGCGGCAGCTCGCGCGGATTCAGGACCGCAACCGTGCCTACGCGCTGCTACGTGAGTTGCTGGAGCCTTATGGTGATGTACTGGATGCACGCCTGACGCTGGCACAGGCTGCGATGGTGGCAGGTGATCGCGCTACCGCGTTACGCGATGCACGCGCAGCGCTGGCCAAACACCCGAGCGCCGATCTGGCGGCTTTGGTACTGGCGCAGATTATTGAAGACCGCGCCGAGGCGATTGAATCACTGGCCGGCTTTGTAAAGAAAAATCCCAAGTCACGTGATGCACGATTGGCTTATGCGCGCGCGCTGATCGAGCAAAATAAAATTACCGAGGCCAAGTCTCAGTTTGCGCAGCTGCTTGTACATTACCCTGATGACCGTACCACCTTGTACGCGCTGGGGTTGATGGCAGCACAAGCCGGCGACATGCGCGAGGCAGAAAGCTATCTGAGCAAATATATCGATGCGCTGAATGAGCAGCCAGATCGCGAGCGTGACTCGACCCAGGCCCTGATGGTGCTGGCGCAGATTGCGGAAGATAAAAACGATACTGCCGGCGCGCTGAAGTGGCTGGAAAAAATAGAACCGGATAACCAAGGCAGCTATCTGAGTGCGATTCTGCGGCGGGCGATGCTGCTGTCAAAATCCAAAGATCCGGAAGCAGCCCGTGCCTTGCTACGGCAAGCAGAAGTGCGTAATGATGATGAACGCGCCAAACTCATCGTCGGTGAGGCGCAGTTGTTGCGCGATGCGGGACAACTCGATGAGGCATTGCGCTTGGTAGCCGATGCGCTGGAATCCTTCAAAAACAACATCGATCTGCTGTATGAGCACGCCATGCTGGCCGAACGCGCCAAACAGTTTGATCTGATGGAGCGCGAGCTACGACAACTCATCCAGATCGCTCCCGACAACCAGCACGCCTACAACGCCTTGGGCTACTCACTGGCTGATCGTAATGTACGTGTACAAGAGGGTTTCGAGTTGATCAGTAAAGCGAATCAACTCGCGCCAGATGATCCGTATATTTTGGATAGCTTGGGCTGGGCTGAATTTCGACTCGGGCGAATTGAACAAGCACTCAAGACCTTGCAACGCGCGCATGGCATCAAGCCAGATGCAGAAATCGCTGCGCACTTAGGTGAAGTGTTGTGGAAACTGGGCCGCGAAGACGAGGCCAAAGCGGTGTGGCGTAGTGCCAATGAAAAAGACCCGAAAAACGAGACGCTGAAGTCAACGCTTCAGCGACTGAATATCAAGCTGTAGCGCATGCAGCGCCGCGCCTTCTTGCTGGGCTTGCTGTGGTTAGGGGCATGCTCAACCACCGCGCCTTTACCCTCCGGCTCGCGGCAGTATCGTGGCAATGTGAAGCTATCGGGGCGACTCTCGGTCAGCTACCAGGCAGCCGGCAAGCCGCAATCGCTGCAGGGTAAATTTGACTGGACGCAGCGCGGAGAGAACATCGACATCGAGCTGTTCACCCCGCTGGGCCAAACCATGGCGCGCATCGCGATCACGCCTGCCCGGGCGCGGCTGGAACAATCCAACGGTGAAGTCAGCGAGGCCAGCAGTATTGATCTGCTTACCGAGCAACATCTGGGCTGGGCGCTACCAGTCGACGGCATGCGTTTTTGGTTGCAGGGTTTTGTGCGCGACGCACAGCGAAAGCTGATTACGGTAACCCCTGACCAAGTCGATACCCTGCGCAGCGATGGATGGCGACTACGCTATGTCAGCTGGCAGGCTGATCAGAGTACTACGGTACCCAAGCGTATCGACTTTGCGCGTGACGCCGCATCAAACGCGCTTGCGCTGAAGGTGGTGGTCGATCGTTGGCAGGAAGCGGAGTAAATTCCGGTGCGCGAATTAGTCGACTGCGCGGCACCCGCCAAGCTGAATCTGTTTTTGCATGTCATCGGCCGCCGCGACGATGGCTATCACCTGCTGCAGTCGGTATTCCAACTGATCGATTTGCACGATACCCTGCGCTTTCGCCTGCGTCAGGATCAGGCGATCGTGCGCAGCACCGAGATTGATGGCGTCGCAGCAGAGCAAGACCTGACCGTTCGCGCCGCCCGCTTGCTGCAAACCGAGGCGCGGGCGCGTGGCTTGGATGTCGCCGGCGTCGAGATCGCGATCGAAAAGCGCTTGCCGATGGGTGGCGGCATCGGCGGTGGCTCGTCCAACGCGGCCACCACATTGATTGCCCTGAACCAGCTGTGGGGCACTGGCTTATCGCGCGCCGGGCTGATGCGGCTGGGGCTGGCGCTGGGCGCCGATGTGCCGTTTTTTCTGGGCGGCGGTAATGCTTTCGTGGAAGGCGTAGGCGAGCAACTCACGCCGATCCAGACGCCTGAGCGCTGGTTTGTGCTGATTCACCCCGGCGTTAGCGTGCCGACGCCTCTGATCTTCCAATCCCCCGAATTGACACGCGACAGCAAAGTCGTGAAAATAGCGGACTTTTCGGACCGGCTTCCTGGGTTCGGAAGAAACGACTTGCAGGCAGTAGCCGCCCGCGCTTTCCCCCCGGTTGCAGACGCTTTGGATTGGCTGTCGCACCGTGCCGATGCGCGGATGACAGGCTCGGGCGCCGGTGTTTTTGCCAGTTTTGCATCGGAATCCGATGCCGCTGCTACCTTACAGCAGGTGCCCGATAGCTGGCGCGCCTGGAAGGCAAAGGCGCTGGCCCTGCACCCGATGGCGCACCTGCTACCGTCGTGAACAAGAATTCGTCTGGCCATTTGGCCAAACAAACAGTTGTGTAGGGGAATAGCCAAGTTGGTTAAGGCACCGGATTTTGATTCCGGCATTCCAAGGTTCGAATCCTTGTTCCCCTGCCAGATTTACATCACCCTGGAATCATGGTCCACGAGAACCTGATGGTGTTCACCGGGACGGCCACCCCGGAACTTGCAGCAGGCGTCGCGGCTGAGCTCGGTATTCCACTTGGTAAAGCGGTGGTGAACCGGTTCTCGGACGGCGAGATCATGGTCGAGATTAACGAGAACGTTCGCGGTAAGGACGTGTTCGTGTTGCAGTCTACGTGCGCGCCCACCAATGATCACCTGATGGAGATCATGCTGATGGTCGATGCGCTCAAGCGCTCTTCCGCCGGGCGCATCACTGCTGTCGTACCGTACTACGGCTACTCGCGGCAAGACCGCCGGCCACGCTCGGCCCGGGTGGCGATTTCGGCCAAAGTAGTCGCCAATATGCTGCAGGATGTGGGCGTTGAGCGCATCCTGATCATGGATTTGCACGCAGACCAGATTCAGGGGTTTTTTGATATCCCGGTCGACAACGTATACGCATCGCCGGTACTGCTGGCGGATTTGGTTGAAAAGCGTTACGAGGATTTATTGGTGGTGTCGCCCGATGTGGGCGGTGTGGTGCGGGCGCGGGCACTGGCCAAGAAGCTGGGATGTGACCTTGCCATTATTGACAAGCGTCGCCCGAAAGCGAATGTGTCTGAGGTAATGCACATCATCGGCGAGGTCGAGGGTCGTAATTGCGTGATCATGGATGACATGGTCGACACCGCAGGAACCTTGGCAAAAGCAGCTGAAGTACTGAAGGATCGCGGCGCGAAGAAAGTCGTGGCCTATTGCACGCACCCTGTATTGTCGGGTACCGCTGTGCAGCGTATCGAGCACTCACCGCTGGATGAACTTGTGGTGGTGAATACGATTCCACTCAGCACGCAAGCGGCTGCCTGTAGCAAGATCCGGCAGGTATCGTGCGCACCGCTGCTGGCAGAAACGATACGGCGTATCAGCCGCGGCGATTCTGTGCTGTCGTTGTTCGCCGAGGATGAGTCGGCAGGATAAAAGCATTCGGGACTTCGGCTAGCCGGAGTTTCATTCAAGTCCTCTGGTCGCGGGGGACATTCACTCAGGGCATTAGCCCGTTTTAGGAGTCAACATGGAAGTTATTGCATTCCCAAGGTCGGAGCAGGGGTCCGGAGCGAGCCGCCGCCTGCGTCGTGCCGGGCAAACGCCAGGCATTATCTACGGCGGCTCGGACGCCCCGGTAAATATCGCGCTTGATCACAACGCTTTGTTTCATGCGCTGAAAAAAGAGTCGTTTCACTCGTCCGTGCTGGACATGAAAGTCGGCGATAAGGCAGAGAAAGTGCTGCTGCGCGACTTCCAGATGCACGCGTTCAAGCCGCTGGTGATGCACGTGGATTTTCAGCGTGTCGATCCTAATCAGAAAATTCACGTCAAGGTGCCGCTGCACTTCGTAAATGCCGAGATTGCACCTGCGGTCAAACTGGCCGGCGGCATTATCAGCCACGTACTGAACGAATTGGATGTCAGCTGCTTGCCAAAAGATCTGCCGGCGTTCATCGAAGTCGATCTATCGACAATGACCGAAGGTTCTTCTTTCCACGTATCTGATCTGAAGCTACCGGCTGGTGTCACCGCCGTACACGCTAAAGACAATCCTACGATCGCCACAGCATCGGTGCCACGCGGCGCGAAGGCTGCTGATGATGGCGGCGACGAAGCTAAAAAGTAATCGTTATTACGATCGCTTTGGCGAACAAGCCCGTCCTGGTGACGGGCTTTTTTATCACTGCTGGTTTGCGATAATCCGGCAAACCTTAGCGCACATGATCTATGTCTAGCCCCCCAATACGGCTGATCGTTGGCCTTGGTAACCCCGGTACCGAGTACGCACAAACACGGCATAACGCCGGGTTTTGGCTGGTCGATCAACTGGCTCGCGGTACGCTAAGAAACGAGACACGCTTTCACGGTTTGCTCGCGAAAGTGGCTATTGCCGGACGCGATATCTGGTTACTTGAGCCACAAACTTTTATGAACCGCTCCGGACAAGCGGTGGGGGCACTGGCAAGGTTTTATCGCATTTTGCCGGCAGAGATTTTGGTGGTGCATGACGAACTGGATCTTGCACCCGGTATTGCGAAGCTGAAGCTAGGCGGCTCGTCTGGTGGTCACAATGGCCTGAAAGACATCAGCACTGCACTCGGTACCCAAGACTACTGGCGCTTGCGTATTGGTATTGGGCACCCGCGCTCATTGAACCTGCAACAGCCCGTTGTGGATTTTGTTTTACATCGCCCGCGTGCCGACGAGCAGACACCGATTGATCGCGCCATAGAAAAATCGCTCGATATCATCCCACTACTCTGCGAAGGCAAACCCGAGCAGGCCATGCACACACTCCATACCCCTTCCTAAGAGATATCGGCTGTATTTCGCCCCCAGCGCTTGTTGGCCGGTATTTTTTAAACAAAGATCAATAAGGCAAAAGCCGCGTAATGAAAAAATGCGTGGTCGGCGGGCCGACATCATTCGCGTAGCCGATTACCGCAGCGGATTAATCAATGACAGCACCACGCGGTGTTTCTTCAAATTAATTTGTCCGGATAAAGATCAGCCGAATGATGAAAACAGATTATCAGCATCAAATCATCACCGATTAATATCTTTTTGCTAATAATTTGTTTACAATCCGCCGGCCGGTGATGGCTTTCCTGTACCAAAGCCGCTCACCTTCAAAAACCCTTTTTGACCGAGGAATTTCATGACGACCTACAAAGAACTTCAAGGCCAGATCGAAAAACTGCAGCAGGAGGCAGAGCTGGCGCGCAAGACCGAGTTGACCAACGCCATTAGCGAAATTCTCGCCAAGATGCGCGAATACGGTATCTCGCCGCATGACCTTGGTTTCAGCGGCAGCACCAAGCGCAAAGCAGTGAAAGCGATCCGCCGGCCAGTCGCACCCAAGTACCGGAATAATGCAACTGGCGAAACCTGGAGCGGTCGTGGCAAACCCCCAAAATGGATGGCCGGTCGCGATAAATCTCAGTTTCTAATTCATAGCGCTTAAGCGCTAACGCCCCGGTAAATCATTCTCGCCATAACAACCGCCTCATGGCGGCTGTTATGGTTTCAACTAACGAAATACCGCTTTCAACAGAATCAAAACATCCGTACGCACACTGTTGGCGTCAATATAGCGTTGCGCATGCGCAAGCCTGATCGGTAATACCTGATCCACATACGCCTCCTCCAAAGCATCACCCTCCAGGCCCTGAAGCAAGCGCTGCTCTTCGCGCGCATCAAGCGACGACAAGTCAATCAAACCCGGCTTCACCGACAGTACTTTCTTGCGAACCTCGCTTGGGTAGCAACCCACGTAGCGCGGCAACTCTGCGCGCGGCCCAACAATTGATAAATCACCTTTCAGCACGGTGATCAGCCAAGGCCAGCGCTCGATGCCATGCCGACGCAAAAATGCCCCGACTCGAGTGGGTTGCTCGCCCTCGCAACCGCTGATCGTTTCCATCGACCCGGGCTCGACCACCGCCGCTCGAAACTCGCGCAGCTTCAACAAGCGCCCGTTACGGCCGACACGATGCGCGCTCACTAGCACCGGCCCCGGCGACTCCAGCCGTATCAACACCGCGACCAGCAACGCGAATGGCAGCAAGATAATCAGCAGCGTAAAGGCGACCACAACATCAAAAACTCTTTTCACATCGAACTCTCATTCATCAACAAGTGCGCCATGATAAACAGCTTCTTGCATGGGCAAGAGCCGCCGACAGCGGGGGTTATAATCGTACTCTTCTGACGTAGTCTCTGATCGACAAGCGTCCCGGCGCGCGCCGGCAACAGTGCGCTGGCCGGCGCGATAGCTAGGAATCCCATGAGTCTGAAATGCGGCATCGTTGGACTGCCCAATGTTGGCAAGTCCACGCTCTTCAATGCGCTAACCAAAGCCGGCATCCCCGCAGAAAATTATCCCTTCTGCACCATTGAGCCGAACGTCGGCATTGTTGAAGTGCCCGACCCCCGACTCGCGCAGCTGGCCGCCATCGTCAAACCGGAGCGCATCCTCGCAGCGACGGTCGAGTTTGTGGATATTGCGGGACTGGTTGCGGGTGCCTCCAAAGGCGAAGGCTTGGGTAATCAGTTTCTGGCGCATATACGCGAAACCGATGCGATCGTGAACGTTGTGCGCTGCTTTGAAGACCCGAATGTGGTGCATGTCGCGGGCAAAGTCAGCCCGCTGGACGATATTGCGGTCATACAAACCGAGCTTGCGTTGGCCGATCTGACCACCGTCGAAAAAACCATACAGCGAGAAACCAAAAAAGCACGCTCGGGTGACAAGGAAGCGGCGGCATTAGTCGCCTTGCTGGAGAAAGTTCAGGTGCAGCTGAATGAAGCGCAGCCTGTGCGTGCAATGACGCTGGATAAAGAGCAGCTCGCGCTCTTGAAACCACTGTGCCTGATTACCGCCAAGCCGGCCATGTATGTCGCCAATGTCGCAGAAAATGGTTTCAGTAATAACCCGCTGCTTGATCAGCTGAGCGACTACGCAGCATCGCAAAATGCGCCTATCGTTGCGATCTGCGCGGCGATCGAAGCGGAAATTGCCGACCTCGACGACGCTGATAAAGGCGCTTTTTTAGCTGACTTGGGTATGGAAGAACCCGGCCTCGACCGGCTGATTCGCGCCGCCTTCAAGCTACTCGGTCTGCAGACGTATTTCACCGCAGGTGTCAAAGAGGTTCGCGCCTGGACGATTCACCAAGGCGATACCGCGCCGCAAGCGGCCGGGGTGATCCATACCGATTTCGAGCGCGGCTTCATTCGCGCCCAAACCATCGCTTTTGATGACTACATCGCCTGCAAGGGGGAGTCGGGCGCAAAAGAAGCCGGCAAGATGCGCGCCGAAGGCAAGGAGTACGTGGTGAAGGATGGCGATGTGCTGAACTTCCTGTTCAACGTCTAGCTTGGAATGAGTGTTTTGGGTGTTCGCAGGTTGACCGGAAGAGCGGGGCAAGCATAATCGTGTCGACCAAGCAGTCCGTTGCAGCGGCTTAACCCAGTAGTGACGATACTTGCCCTTTATATGTCGCAATTTCTGGAAAATAACGACATATTTCGCTGAACTGTCGTCGCCAGCGACATTAACTGGAGACGTGTCGCAAAAAGTCACAAATTCAACCATGAGCGGCTGGCGGCCAGAGCAGCCCTGCAACGACTTGCCCCCTCTGCCGCGCGCCGGGGAGATCGAAACGCGTCCGGTGCTCAAGCAATGTATTGCCGCCCGTGCCGAGCTGGCCGAATATCAGGCTTTCGGGCTATTGATTTTTATCAGATTGTGCCGTCAGACAAAAGCATCGTCCTTACTGCGGCGACAAATAACTCGGCTTTCAATACCGCATCAAATGCTTGCTCCGCAGATATCTCTTCACCTGTGTAATCTGCGAGAAGGCGTAATTGCTCAACCTCGTTCAGTGATCGACCCAGATCTCGAGAGATTTTGCCGGGCGAGACAATGTGCAATCCAAAAGCAGCTATAAGTCCACTGTGGGTTTTTGTTACCTTATAGTCCGCTTTCTTCAATGCTAATAGCGCTGCGTGCGCAGCGTCATACATTGCGTAGTAGGCACGATTGCAAGCACCTTCGATCTCCCCTGAATCGACGAGCAGCCTGGCTGCATGTAATGCACGCTCAGACTTTTCGATAAATTTGGCTGGGGTGAGTGAAGAACTCAAAGCCGAATACCCTCGCGCTGAATGTTATGAATTAATGCCGGATTACCGAATTGGTCCGGGTCGCGTAGCTCATCATCCGATAGGGGTAGAGCCTGAACGAGAACACCGGTATCGAGCAGCACGTCGAATGCAATTCCGGCCATTGCAATCGCCAGCGTTGATCGGTTTCCAACGGGCCCCTTCATTATCACAGCCACATCTGCGTCACTATCAGACCGATAATTTTTACGAGCGCGACTCCCAAACAAGATCCCGTAATCGACAGGGAACTGCTGGGCAGCGCGCTCAAGAAATGCGCTTGTCGCCGCTACTGTAGCTGGATCGATTGATTTTGATATCAAATTACTCATGACTTTGAGTCTAGCACGGCTCTGAATCAGAGTTTACTAGCGCTTTGCAAGCACAGTCTTTCTGCCCTCGACGCAGCCCGACTACACAACTCAAATAGGTAAACAAAAGTAGCCCAAAAAACCGCTTGTGAATTTTCTGGTGAAAGGAAGGCTCGTATATACGGACACAGGTAACGCCCAAAACTTACACACCTTCTGCTGGTCAACGTATGTTCAGGCACAATAGGGTTTCAAAAGAAACCCGCGAAGTCCTCGCCTCGTATGCACCTCAGCCACTTGATCCGCCCGGCTATCGCGCTCTCACTGAGCGCGGCTGCGCTAGCCGTAGCGCTGAAGGTGCCGGCCAACGACGTGGTGCAGCACGCGGTCTATCTGCAACCGATCGCCGGATTGGATGCGAACCAGACGCGGCAGTTTCGCGATGGCGAGAAGTTGTTCAACACACCGTGGCTGGCGATTCCGAATCATCAGATCCCCAACTGGGACTACTCGCTGTCAGCACCCGGTAATAGCGAGTGGGGGCTGGGCCCCACCTTCCTCGCTCAGAACTGCGTGCAGTGCCATATTCAGGCCGGGCGCGGGCACGCATCCGAGAACGGCCAAGGGCCGCTGTTTCAGCAATTAGTGCGCTTGTCTGTCCCCGGTGAAGACGCGCATGGCGGCCCGAACCCCGAGCCAGTGTATGGCTTGCAGCTGCAGAGTTTCGACACCATCCCGCGCGCCGACAAGAACGCCCGCGTCGGCGAAGGTGAGCTGCATATCGACTGGGCATTTGAAAAAGTGACGCTCGCCGATGGCAGCGTGGTCGAGTTACGTCGTCCGAAAATTCGCCTTGAGCGTTTGAATTTCGGTCCGCTGGCCAAAGACACCATGATGTCGATGCGTAACGCGCAAGCCATCTTCGGGCTCGGTTTGTTGGAAGCCGTCAGCGAGCAAGACATTCTCGCACTGGCCGCAGCACAAAAAGCACAAGGCCTGAATGGTCGGCCAAACTATGTGCGTGACGATGTGAATAACCGCACCGTGATTGGCCGTTTTGGCTGGAAAGCCAATCAGCCGCACCTGCGTCAGCAAATCGCTGCGGCCTTCATCAACGATATGGGCGTGACATCGCCTTTGTATGACCAGCAAAATTGTCCACCAGCACAAGCGGAGTGCACAAAACAAAACCACACAGGCAAACCCGAGCTGAAAGCCGCGATGTGGGACAACATCACGTTCTGGACCATGATGCTCGACGCGCCACCTGCGCGTGATCAGGATAAGCCCAACGTGATGCGTGGACGCGAGCTGTTTGCGCAAGCACGCTGCGCCAGCTGCCACGTGCCCGAGTTGAAGACCGGTCAGCTCGAGCAATTCCCCATGCTGTCAAACCGACGTATACAGCCCTATACCGATCTGTTGTTGCATGACATGGGCCCTAACCTTGCCGACGGTCGCCCGGATTACAAAGCCAGCGGTGCTGACTGGCGCACCGCGCCCTTGTGGGGCATCGGCATGTCGAAGACGGTGAATGGCAGCACCAGCTTTTTGCATGACGGGCGCGCGCGCAATCTGACCGAGGCAATTCTCTGGCACGGCGGTGAAGCGCAGGTGTCGCGTGATGCGTTTGCAAAAATGTCGAAACAAGAACGCGACGACTTACTAACTTTCCTGAACGCGCTCTGACACTGCTTGCAAGCGAATGAACTTAGCTTGCAACTGGCTGGGTGTTTCCTGGTGCTGCGGATCAATCGGAATGCACGCCACCGGACACAGCTGCTGACACTGCGGCTCATCGAAATGACCGACGCACTCCGTGCATTTGTCGGGATCAATCTGATAGATCAACTCCCCCATCGAGATGGCGCCATTCGGGCAGGCCGGCTCGCAGACATCGCAGTTGATGCAATCATCAGTGATCATCAGTGCCACGGCATGCTCCGGCGATGATGGTGGTAAGTGATGCGGGCCCGTCGTTAACTTGGCGAGGTGATTTTCGTTTTTAGCCAGCGCTCGACCGAGGGAAATACAAACTTCGAGACATCACCACCGAGCAGCGCGATCTCACGCACGATCGTGCCCGAGATAAACTGGTACTGATCCGAGGGCGTCAGGAATAAAGTCTCGACATCCGGCAACAAGTAGCGATTCATACCAGCCATTTGAAATTCATATTCGAAGTCTGACACTGCACGCAGACCGCGTACGATCACACGCGCATCATGCGCTCGTACAAAATCTTTCAGCAAGCCAGAGAATCCTTCCACGGTGACATTCGGGTAATGCCCGAGCACCTCGCGCGCGATATCAAGCCGCTCATCCAGCGAGAAGAAAGGTCGCTTGGCACGGCTGTCCGCCACACCCACCACAAGTCGGTCAAACAAGCCCGACGCGCGACGGACGAGGTCTTCATGTCCGCGCGTGAGCGGGTCAAATGTTCCGGGGTAAACAGCAACGGCCATGATGCGGTCGGGCCGACTGGGATGGCCAGCCGCGCCCTTCGTTTTATCGGGATGCGCATTATGCCCCAAGGTGAGGGCTATGCAGCAAACTCAGGCGCTGCGGCGCGTAACAGGGCGAAATGCACCTGCCCGGCCTTGTCCGACCGCACCACCTGCCAGCCTGACAGCCAATCCGGGGCGCCCGCACCGCTCTGCTGAAGGGGGTTCGGGCTTTGTGGGTTCGGGCTTTGCGGGTTCGGGCTTCGTGGGTGTTGAGCAGGTCGGCCCGGGTTATGAGCGTCATTGCTCGTAAACGCTTGGTCAGATTCGACATACACCAAACCCTCGGGGTTCAGTCGCTTCAGCACCTCAGGCAATAGGGCGGGTAGTTGGCGCTGCTGGTAGGGCGGATCCAGAAAAACCAGATCGAACTTGCCGGCAAGCGTAGGCAGCAGTTGTGCTGCATCGCCTCGACGCAGTATCACTTGCTGCGCTTTCAGCTTGTCATGAAGTGCTTGTAAATTTCTAAGTACGGCCGGGTGTGACTCGATCATCACCACCTCGGCAGCACCACGACTCGCGGCCTCGAAACCGAGCGCACCGGTACCGGCGAATAGATCCAGACAGCGAAGATGATCCCAACGGCGCAGCTGCAAATGCTCCAGCCAATTAAATACCGTCTCACGCACCCGATCAGGTGTCGGGCGCAAACCGTCGACGTTTGCCACCGGCAGCGGTGTGCGCTTCCACTGTCCGGCAATAATGCGGACTTGTTGCGGGCGACGGTTTGGACTCACGCGGCGTAGGACTTTGGATTCAGCGCGGGGCGCCCTCCGCCCCCACAACCACCGTAATCATGCGATCCATCACCAGCTTGCGCTGAAACGCCGCGCGCACATCCGCCACGCTGATTTTAGCGACCTTATCCGGCCACGTATCGAGGTAGTCAAGCGGCAGACCATAGAAGCCGATGTTAGCGATGTGATCGAGAATCTTGCGGTTATTGTCGATACGCAGTGCAAAGCCGCCAATCAAATTGTCTTTCGCCGCACGCAGCTCGTCTTCGGTAGGTCCATTGCGTACATACGCTTCAATCGTGTCGCGTACGACCTTCAGCGCATCGTCGGCTTGATCTTTACGGGTTTGCAAACCCGCCATGTACGGCCCGGGTTGTGCCATCGGGTTGAAGTAGCTGTACGCGCTGTACGCCAGCCCGCGCTTCTCTCGCACTTCACGCGTGAGGCGCGACACAAAACCGCCACCGCCCAAAACGTAGTTGCCGACGGTGAGCGCAAAAAAATCCGGGTCGCTGCGCGCCATGGTCGGTAGCCCCACAAAAATATGCGCTTGCGAAGCGGGATGCGCAATACGCTGCTCGGTACCCTTAGGTGTCGCAACATTGGGCAGCTCTGGCAAGGGCGCCCCCTGCGGCAGACGACGTGTCAGCTCCCTGGCGATGGCATCCGCCTCGGCGCGCGTGACATCGCCAATCATGGCAACGACCGCGCGGTTGGCAACATAGTGCTCGCGATGAAACCGGATCAAATCCTCGCGCGTGCTTGCGCCCACCGACTCCACGGTCGCCTCGGCGCCATAAGGATGATCGCCGTAGTTCAGTCGCCAAAATGCCTTGCTCGCGATAGACTCGGGACGCGTCATCGCTTCGCGTATCGATGCTACGGTGCGCGCTTTATCGCGATCAAACAAATCTTGCGGAAAACTTGGCTGCGCCAGCAAACGCGCCAGTAACTTGATCGACTGATCACGTTCAGCAAGCGATGACAGTGTGCGGATAGAGACACTGCCACGGTCAGCGCTCACACCACCACTGCGCTGCGCCGCCACGTCTGCAATCGCATCCGAGATATCAGCCTCCGACATCGCTGCCTCGGTACTGCCATCCGGCAGCGTAGCCTTGGCGATACCGCGCGCCAGCATGCCATTCGTCAGCGAAGCAAGGCCGGACTTATTGGCGGGATCACGTCGGCTACCGGCATCGAAATCCAGATTCACATCCAGCATCGGGATGGTGTGGTTCTCGACAAAGTACACCCTCGCACCGTTATCAAGCACCCAGTGCTGGATTTTCAGTGCCGCATGTGCACAACCGCTACCGACGAGCAGCGTGATGATGATGAATTTTTTCAGCATGATGATGTCCTCAATGACGTAGGCCCGGCACCTCAGCGGCGCGCTCCGGCTGCGCTGACAACGGCAGCGGCGTTAAGGTCGCTACGGTCAGCTGATCATCGCTAAAATATTTCTGCGCTACGGCTTGCACCTGCTGTGGCGTAATAGCAGAGAGGCGCTCGATCATACGATCAATCTGTTTATGCGAGATACCGGCTAACTCGACTGAGCCAATCTCCATCGCCTGACCGAACACCGAGTCGCGCTTGTAGATTTGCCCGGCAATCACTTGTGCCTTCACGCGCTTCAGCTCGTCGTTAGAGACCCCGTCTTTGGCAATTTTTTGTAGCTCGGCACGCAGCGCTGCCTCGAGCTTTTCAACGCTACTCTCTTTGGTTGGCGTACCGGCCAGCATAAACAGCATCGGGCCACGACCGACACCGTCATAGCCCGCATCGACCGAATTTGCGATGCGATCGGTACGCACCAGCTTGGCCGGCAAGCGCGCGTTGTCATAACCATCCAATACCGCAGCAAGTAGCTCGAGCGCGTAAGGATCATCGTCCTTGTCAACGTCCAGCAGGCGCGGCACTTTATAGGCCATCATCAAAAACGAATTTTCTGCCGGCGCTTTCACGTTGACGCGGCGAATACCCAACTGCGGTGGCTCTTGCTGTGGCTTGGTCTTGGGCAGGGTCTTGGGCGGGATGGGCCCGAAATATTTTTCTGCCAGCTTAAGTACGTGCTGCGGATCGACGTCGCCCGCTATCACGACCACCGCATTGTTAGGGGCATACCAACGCTGATACCAAGCCAGTGCGTCGGAAGCTGTCATGTTTTGTAAATCATCCATCCAACCCACCACCGGATGACGATACGGGCTTGCCACAAACGCGGTGGCATATAGCGCCTCACGCAGCAACGATAAAGGCTTGTCTTCGGTGCGCAGGCGTCGCTCTTCCATTACCACACGAATCTCTTTGCTGAACTCTGCCGGATCCATGGTGAGGTTTTGCATACGATCAGCTTCTAATGCCATCACCTGCTCAAGTCGTGAGCGCTCCACCTGCTGGTGATACGCGGTGTAGTCCCTGCTGGTGAATGCGTTATCGCGGCCACCCAACTCGGCTACCCGCTTGCTGAACTCACCCGGCTTCAGCTTCTTGGTGCCCTTGAACATCATATGCTCGAGCACATGCGCCACACCGGTCGTACCGTTCAACTCATCAACGCTACCGGCGCGGTACCAGACCATATTCACCACAGTCGGCGCGCGATGATCTTCCTTGACGATCAGTTTCAAGCCATTGGCAAGGCGAAACTCATGGGTATCCGCTGCCGCATTCGCCAAGGCCGGCATAAGTAGTGCAGTGACCACTGTCGACACCAATACCAGTGCGTTCAGACAGCGCTCGAAAAAAGGGTGGCGTAAGTTGCGCATGCAGTGGCTCTGTTAGAATCAAACGCTTATGTCGGGCGACATGAAGGGGCAGATTCTATCTGTTGTCGTCGCTCAACGCAGCGAACGCCTAATACCTCACCGGATGTTCAGTTTTTTCAAGAAAAAATCTTCTTCCCCCGAAGCCGGCAGGGCTGTTGCTGCAGCTCAGACAGCGTCGTCGGTAACGGCTGAATCAACGCCCGTTAACCCTGCCGAGGCCAAGCAATCCTGGCTGAAGCGTTTGAAGACCGGGCTGGTGCGCACCTCCAGCAGTATCTCTACGCTGTTCACCGGTACGCGCATTGATGATGCGCTTTACGAAGAACTTGAGGCCGCGCTGCTAATGGCCGACGCCGGCGTTGAGGCGACGCAGTTCTTGCTCGACGCACTCAAACAAAAAGTCAAGGCAGACAAACTTACCGACACGCTGCAAGTCAAAGCGGCACTGCGCACGCTGATGATTGATTTGCTTCAGCCGCTGGAAAAACCGCTCGTGCTGGGGCGCGAGCAACCTCTGGTGATCATGATCGCGGGTGTAAATGGCGCGGGCAAAACGACCACCATTGGTAAACTCGCCAAGCACATGCAGCAGCATGACCAGAAAGTATTGCTTGCGGCGGGTGATACCTTTCGTGCGGCCGCGCGTGAGCAACTCACCGTGTGGGGTGAGCGCAATGACATCGCGGTGATTTCTCAGGCCTCGGGCGATCCTGCCGCTGTCGCATTCGATGCCGTGCAAGCGGGGCGCGCGCGTGGCATGGATGTGGTGATGATTGATACCGCCGGTCGCTTGCCAACGCAGCTTCATCTGATGGATGAACTGAAAAAAATCAAGCGCGTTATCGGCAAAGGGCTGGAAGGCGCGCCGCACGAAGTGCTGCTCGTCATTGATGGCAACACCGGGCAAAACGCGCTCACACAAGTGAAGGCATTTGATGATGCGCTACAACTCACCGGTCTGATCGTTACCAAACTCGATGGTACCGCCAAAGGTGGCGTACTCGCCGCGATCGTCAAGCAGCGTGCAGTGCCGGTCTATTTTATCGGCGTTGGCGAAGGTATTGATGACCTTCAGCCGTTTGTCGCTAGTGAATTTGTTGATGCGCTGCTCGACTGATTTCCTGACACGCATGTCGATTATTTCTTTCTCTCATGTAGCCAAGCAGTACGCGGGGAGTATCAGCGCGCTGAGCGATGTGTCGATGGAAATCGCTGAAGGCGAGTTGGTTTACCTCGCCGGACCCTCGGGCGCAGGCAAGTCCACCTTGCTAAAACTGATTGCGGGTATCGAGCGCCCAAGCGCTGGTTTGCTGCTCGTCAGCGGCCAGGATATGCGTAAACTCAACCGCACCACACTTCCCTACTGGCGCCGCATGCTGGGCCTGATCTTGCAGCAGCATCGTTTGTTGAATGATCGTACTGTGCTGCAAAATGTGATGCTACCGCTGCTGGTGAGTGGCGCTAGCGTCAAAGAAGCAACGCAGCGCGCGCGCGTTGCACTCGATCGTGTCGATCTGGGTAACAAAGCGGATCTTGCACCGCAAGCTTTGTCCGGCGGTGAGCAGCAGCGCGTGTCGATTGCGCGCGCTATTGTGCATAAGCCACGTATCATCCTCGCGGACGAGCCTACCGCCAACCTCGACCGTGACAGCGGGCGGCGCGTGATGGATATGCTGCACGCCTTTCATACGGCGGGGGTTACGTGCATCATCGCCACGCATGATGAGCGCTTGTTGCAGAACGCAGATCGTGTGGTTCAACTTGAACGTGGGCGTGTGATTGCGATGCATGACTCCGCCAGTGAGGTCGGCGCATGAACTGGCTGCGTGAGCACTGGCGCGCGCTGCTATCTGCACTAGCG
>VERA01000033.1 GCA_018882935.1 Burkholderiaceae bacterium
GCCTGATACAGCACGCTTTGTAAAAATGCGCCGTCGCTGGTGCGTACACGTTCGCGTAAGTTACGGCGACTTGGACGCGTATCGCTGCTAGCGCTATCTGCCTTTCCATCATCGATCAGTGGCGCGCTCTCCCAATCGAGCAGCGTTACCGGCTGCTCACGGTGTAGCGATACGGGCAGCAGTACGGTATTCAAACGAATCGTTCTCGGCAAATTACTGTTCATCCATACGAACGGTGCTACACGACGATCGGCGTTATCTTCATCCAGCGCTGGCCACGCTGCACGCCAGAACCGTTCAGCGATACCGTTGATCAGCTGCAGCCCTGCGCACAGCCCTTGCCATGAGTGGGTGCGTATCCAGGCATCTGCAAGCCACGCTGCCACCTGAAAATCCTTACTGTCTTGCTTGAGCAGTTGACTACTGGCCTCGGCGACCTGAGCCCAATCTGCTTTTTGAAGCGGTCTTTCCCAATCGCCCATTGGCAGGTTCGGGTCATCCTCTTCACGCATACGGCTAATCGCGGCAAATGTTGGCTCGTAGCGCATCCATCGTCCTGCTGGCTCGGCCGAGGAAATCGGTAGCAGTAGTTGGTTCAGCGCTGCCTCGAACTCGATGTTACCCATCATCGCTCCAGCGTCGGCGCCCGCTCGGGGAAGTGCGCAGGCCAAGGTAGTGCGGTGGTCTTGCCGGGTTCTGACAAGGTCACACCGATAAACACTCGAACAGGTCGCGCGCGCGAGGTCGGGTCGCGCTCGTCAGATTGCACCGGAATATCTAGTTTCAGCGTCGAGTTTCGTGTGTCCGATAATTCGGCAGTGCGCATCAACTGCATCATGTCGAACAAAGCCCACGGCCCGTCAAAGCGGAACGTGGCATTCTTGCGGCTCACCTCAAGATACGGATTATCTGTATCGGCGCGCGGCACGATCGGTACGTCATTGGCAAAGCGCAGGTTGATACGTACCGTCTGACCCGGGCGCCAGCGCAGCGCACGCGGCGTGTCGCGCAGGCTCAGCGTTTGATCGCCAATACTGACCGTCCAGTCGATGATCTTGTTACCGTCTTGCTCTGCCTGTGTTTGTGTACGGAACTTGATCGCTACATCCAGACCTGTCGGTGCAGCAGGATCAGCGGGGAACAGCGATGCCATCAGCTGCCTTACCTGAACGGCTTGTGCGGCGAAGTCGCGTATCGGTACTGCGGCGCCTTCCGGTACATTGTTTCGCGAGAATACGTCTGGCGAAACACTCGGTAGTCGCTGTAGTACCGCACTCACATCAGCCTGATCAGCGGGCGCAAGCGCGCTTAATTCGTTTGCGCGCAGCATGCTGCGGTTACCAATAAAGGGGCGCCGACCTTTCAGGAGTTTGTTAAAGTCATTCGCGAATGTCCGCCATTGCTCGGCAAATGAGCGGCGGTCAAGCGACAGGCAGCGCCGGCTTAAGGTGCGGTGTAGCTCCGTATGTCGCTCGGTAAAATAGTTGGTGCTGCGCTTGGGGGGTTCATGCGCTCGTAGTACCGCCAGACACGCAGGCCCATCGAGCTCGCGTGCTAATTCATTGATGAATCGCTCGAGTTTGATGATACTGCCTTTGGGGTCTTTGGCATTATGCAAATCGATCTCGCGTGCGATACCCTGCCAGCGCGCGAGATCAGTATTATTGCGTGTATCGGCGGGTAGCGCTGCTCTGATCAGTTGCGCTTGGGATGATAAGCCCTGCAGCATGGTCAGCTGGTTATTTAAATATTCAGCAGGATCATCTCCCTGCGCAAACAGTAGCAGTCGGTCGCGCTGCTCGGCACGAGCCTCCTCAGTATCGTCCAGAATCTGGTAAGCGCGGGCGTTTTGCAAGGCATCATTCAGTAGCTGCAGGCGTGCTGAAGCGTCGTTAGCCAGTATGGTTTGTAGTGCTACCGCTTCGCTTTCTTGCCCAAGATCGTTCAGTAATGCCACCAGTTTTTTAATTTGCTGGCTGGCGAGCTCGAGCGATGCGTTGGAAGCCTGTAGCGAGCTGGGCGTAGCACTGGCTCGATCGATTTTTGTATACGCATGTTCAAGTAAATCTACAATGCGCAGTGCGTACTGGTAGTCGATCAGATCGCCCACCGCCTCTTGCATCATGATGGGAAATTTCGGTAGATCGTCAGTCAAATATTTGCGATATCCCTCGCCGAGTTTAACTGCGCGCGCTAGCTGCGCATTATCCCATTGCACCAAGGTGTTGCGCGGTGTAGCTTCCAGCGCATCACCAACTGCAGGTTGCATGAAAGGTTCTGCAAGTAAATGCTCCAGCGCAGTGAGTAAGGCGAGTCGTTCTTCTGACATTTGCAGAGCGCCTTGTTTGCTATCGGCTCTGATTCCCATATCGGTACCGGAACCAAACAGATTCATGAAGCGCTGACGCGCACGTGAAAAATCTTCTTTGGTGCGGCGCTCGATCTCGGCGATTGCCGGGTTACTAATTAAGTCATTATCAGCAAACTGCTTGGTTAATTTTTCATACGATGGCCCCAGCTTTAATTCTTCATGCCAGAGCCAGTTTCCCTGCCCGGTAGCAAGCAAAGAGCGCTGCTCGTTCAGCGCATCACGCAGGCGGCGGTAGCTTTGTATCGCTTCGCTGCTACCAGGCGCTTCTTTACCGCTAAATAGTTTCAGGACTGCGTTGCGTGCAGTCAGAACGCGCTCCTCGCTACGCAGTAGCGCGTTATCGTCGAACAGTTGCTTGTTCAATGACAGCATCGCATGTGTATAGCCGCAGCTGACTGCGCGTGAGACTGCAGTATGGTCGACCAGGGTTATTTCTTTTTTGGCGGCATCCTGAAATAACCTGACACTTGCTTCCAGATCACCGGGTAATTCAGCGCCAAGGGTATCGAGTACCAGCATACGCAGCGACGCTTGGCTATTTTTATGCGGTGAGCCCAGATGTAGCAAGCTACTGACATTGGTTTCCAGGCGTGCTACATCATTTGCATAACGCTGCAGGGCGACGAACTCTGTCAAGCGCTCAAGCGCAATCGTGGGCGCGGCGCTGGTCATGGTTGAAGTGCTTAACAACTGAGGGCCGTCACAATCTGTACTGCTACCGGTAAGTTGGAAGGTGACTGGATTGAGCGGCGCCTGAGTCAGCTCAGCAGTACGGCGGTAAACGGCTTGCTGCAGCGTGCGTAAACCAAGGTCAGCAAACTCACTCGAAATACGCTGTCTTGCCCGCTCACGAATATCATCAAAAATCGGCCATGAGCCGGGCATAAAGGGATTAATCACGCTGGCGTCAGCGATCGATACCATTTTGGTGAGTCGACGTGACTGTAAATCCTCCAAGCCGATCATCAGCTGCAGCGCGGTTTTACGGTACCACTCGAAGTCGATACGCTCTCCGGTATTACTTGCTTGGGTCCGGTACTCGATATCGCGTTTCAGTCCCTCAAGCCCCTCGGCAAGCACAGGTAGTACCCGTTGCAACTGGATGGTACTGGCGACGATACCGAACGCATAAAACAAAGGAATACCAACTGCCAGCCAGCGCCCGACCTTGCTCATCAGTGGGCGTGCCAGTTTTTGCGAGTGCGCGGCGCGCGACAAGCCAAACTCTGCAAATACCTTGGCTTCCATCACGCCACGCAGGAACATCGGCCGCTCGGCGTTACCGCTCAGGTAGATGCCGCGCAAGAAGAAGGGCTCATGGAAAGCATTCGGGCGCATCAACGCGTCGAGATACTCGCGCGCGCCCGCGCGCAGTGATGCTACCTGCGAAGGCAGCAAGAAAACATCGGTAGCTGAGTGTAACGTTGCTTTCGATGCAAACAACTCAGCGCTGCTATCGACCAGGTTTTGTTCGACCTGGTCGAAGGCCTGATCAACCCATCCGGTTTGAAACAATGTCGACGGCTGGTGCGGCGAAGACCAACCCAACATACCGTCTTGCATGGAGAGCGGTAGCGCTTGCGCAAAATCACTGAAGCCCGGCAATTGATCGCAGCCGGTAACCACGACATAGACCGCAAAGCGCATCGCGTAGCGGTTTTGTGCGATCCAGATTCTTCTGCTCGCAGCATCAGCGCGCGCGCGCAGGTGTTCACGTCCTTGCGGGCTACGATCCGCCAGCATCGCCGCAGGTACGGCGATAACGACAGAATCCAATGGCCGCTGCGGTCGGTACTTGCCGCACAGTGCGACGAAGGCCTCCCAGCGTTTTTCTTGTGTGTCGCTGGCTATCGCATCATCAAGTTGCTCGGCGTTCAGCTCGATGACGACACCGCGATCAAATAGATGCCAGTACAAGCCGCTCGGTGCCGCTGTCGTCGTTTCACCGGCGAGCACACGAGAAAGCCCGCAGCGCTCAATCGCAGGACGAGCGCTTTCATCACCATCATGCAACAACACCACCCACGGGATGTCGTAGCGCTTATTGCGATCGGCAATATTGCGCTCTATGGTGCTGACTGCTTCATCGAATGATGCGCGGAGCCGGCCGATATCCAGCAGCGCGCGACGCGCACCGGCTTTGTCAGCCTCGCGATCAACTCCGGCACGCAGCGCAATCAGTAGCACCCCAAGCGCTACCGAGAGCAAGCCGATAATGATGCCGATAGTGAGGCCGTTATCCACGTTCGGCCCCGCTCGGTATGATTTGTTTTGCAGGTGCAGGTGCCGATGGCTCAAGTGCTTTACGGACAGGCGCGGTGGTCCAGCGCCAGGCTACCTGCGATAGCGCAATCAGTAGCAGCATGGTGCCGATAAAGGCGAGCACGCCGCGGCTGAAGCGAAAGAATCTGACCGGAACAATATTCGACAACGGGTAGCGGTAGGCCTGCGGCGACAGCACGCGATCGCCTGCGTCGATCTGATCGGCCCGCTTGGCGCCAAGTTGTGCTTCGCGCCGGTAAATCAATTCAAACAATGCATCCTTCAGCGGCTGTAATGCATCATCGGCTTTCAAGCCGCGGTGGCGTCCTTCGAAGCCGACCGAGATTGCAAATAAATACAGCGGTGCCATCGCCGGCGATACGTCGGCTTTACCGGCAAGTTGTGCGTCTATGCGCTCAAAAATCACATCGCCAGCGACGCTGCTGCCAAACAAACGCGTTTCGATCAGTGTTTCGGTGAACCGCGAGCGACCAGGCCAGTCGCGTGACAGTAGTAGCTCGTCGGCCAGCGCGGCCATCAGATAGCGCAGCTCATCAGTAGCGGCGCGTGTGGTGGTGTTGGTGCTATGGGAAAGGTCGAGTGTTCGCGCGCCGATCATGCGCGATACGCGCTCGCACGCCTCCTCGGCGAGCTGGCGTGCGTGCAGGCTCGGGTCATCGTCAGCAGCAGACGGCAGCGGCAATGATTCGATCAGCTGCAATACCTCAGCAACAAAATCGCGTAGCTGCTTGAGCAGTGCCGCACCCTGCTGTGCGCTGCTGTCAGTAAACGATAGCGTTGGGGCGAGCGTGTCTACCGTAGCCAGCATGCTTGATGCTGCGCTGATCGGTTTAGGAAGGTAGAGCTTGCCCATGGTGATGACGTATGCCGACCTTGTCAGCGGCCTTGGGTTTTGATGAACAGCTGCATGCTGCCGGGACGCATCTTGCTACCGGCACGACCCGAGCCACCCACCAGCAAGCGGCTATCGGCACGCATCAGCTCGGGGCCCGGCACAATCTCGTATAGCAGCACACCGGGTAATCCGTGCAGCTGCATCTCGGGCGCAGCCGAGATGCGTGCGCGTCGATAACCCAGCACACGTTTTTCGCGTAGCTCGTTAAATACGTGCGAGGGACCGATCAGTGCGCTGTCCATCCAGTCTTCAATCTCGCCCGAAAGACCACCTTTCACACCAACTACCAAGCGCTTGCCGACCCACTCGGGGCGCAAGGTCAGCTCGAATGTACCGTTGACCCATTCAAAGGCAACCTCGCGGTAGTCCTGACTGATCTCGGCCAGGTTGTCTTGTAGTTCCTTGAGCAGCGGCAGCAAACTGAGATGCGGCTGCGCATGTACATAGGGCGGTGGTGTAATCGGCAAGGCACCCGGGCGCAACAGCGCCATTGGCCCCAGAAAATTGCACAGCGCAAGATACAGCGGGTAGGGTGGAATCACCGCGCTCTGCAGCTGCGCCTCAAGTGCGGGCATCGCAGGTGCCAGGCAGGCCAGCCGCTGCGTGAGTGCGACTCGCTCACCGCGCTGCTCGGTGGCGGGTAGTCCGGCGAGCTGGCGTGCGATGAAGGCGGCTTTGCTGCGCAGCGTGCGACTGAAATCGCGCAGCGCATCCAACAGATCGGATACTGCATGCAGATCGAGTAGCGCGGGTAGTGCAGGGCCCAACTTGATCATGCCATCGTCTTCCATCACATTGGCAATCGCCATACCTACCGCTAGCGGTGGCGGTGCATCACCAATCGATAGTGACAAGTTTGGAATCAGACGCGGAATATCCGCCGGCGCAGCCTCGGAGACTTCATCTTCCAGAGGCTCGCTCTTTACCGATAAAAAGCGCGCGCTGATCTCGGGTGTTTTCATGTTGCGCGAGACCGGCAGTGACAGCCACACAGTTTGTGGATGCAGCGCGAGTTGATCGCGCGCCGGATCAATCTTCAGCGACAGTTCGGGCATTAGCGCATCGCTGGGATCAAGCAAAACAGCAGTACCGTCCGGCAGGATCGCCTCCAGCTCCAGTACACGCACCATCCCAGCGGGCAACAACGACAGATCAAACTTCAGCCGCTTCACGCCCCAGCCATAAGGTGTACTGCTCAAGGTGTGCCAGCCAATCAGCGCATCAACCCGCGCTGACTCCAGCTGAAAGTGCTGCGGTGAGAGCAGCATGCCTTCGTGCCACTGTATGCGATCAGGACACTTCATCGCCAGCCTCCGAACAAAGTTGATGGTGGGCGCATTTATTTCTCCAAGCTGAACGCAGTGAACTGGCTGGCACCAAAATCCAGCTGTACTCGTCCGCGTAAGGTCTCGATCCGCGCCATATGCGGACCAGCGACCAGATAATCTGCAAACACCAAGGCCGCTGCCACACGGCGACCCGACCAGCGCTGGTCGGCAAGCTTGATGGATTCTCCCGGTGCCAGCTCAACGCTGTTGACGCTCAGTGCTTCCGGGAAGGCTTTGCGCAAGCTGTCGCGCGCGCTGAACCATTCACGCGCAGGCATGCCGATAATTTTCTGTGCGAGTGATTCGTCGCTGATCAGCACCACATCAATCGCTAATGGGTAGTCGCGGTTGGCGCCTGCTGCAACGCTCAGGGTGACCGATTCCCAATCCAGCTTGACACCTGCCGGCGTCACGAAATTTTTTATGCTGCTGCAGCCACTCGCTGTGAGCAGCGCAGACACCAGCACCATCAGCAGTAGCGCGCGCTGTCTCATGGCGTGCCTCGGCTCATGCTGCTACTGCCCGTGGAATCTGTTGCGCCACCCTGCGTAGTGCCTGAGGTAGTGGCGTTGGATGATGCAGCACCGGACGCTGCAGTACCGGACGATGTAGTTTTACGGCCAGTGCGCATCGCATTGGCATCGTACAGTGGCTCGCCTCTGGCCTTGGCCTGTGCCGCGTAGTCTTCATGGGCCTGGCGCAGCCCCAGCTCGAAGCCAAGCATCAGAAGTAGTAGCACGACAGCAGTACCGCAGGCGCTAATAATGACCACCAGTCGTGGCGTGAGCAGGAGCGAAATCTTCATGCCACTGTCACCGTGGTTTGACCCGCCATCGACACCTGAATCACACCGCCCCAGTTGCAGGGTAATGTGGAGCTGTCATTGAGCGCCGGCATATTGGCAATTTGTACGGTGGGCGAGCCGGGCGCCCACGGCGCGCTGGTCACCGGTATGCATGGCATCGGTGTTAACGCACCCATCGCCGCTGCAGTCGCCGCTGCCACCATCGGGTTGGCCAATGAATTGCACATACCGAACGGCGGTATGTTCAGCATCGGCACGTGATCCATGATGTTGGCCGAGGGTGCGCCCGACTGCACAAGATTTGCCGGTAGCACGCTGAGCGTGGAGGGCGCCGAACCGAACGGGCACTTCAGCATCGCGCCAGAGCACACCAGCATACTCATGGTTGCCCCCGCAGTAATTGCTCGAAGCGCTTGACCAAGGTGGGCCCGGGTTCACCGAGCGCTTTACCTGCTTGGTCGAACTGACGTACCGCGCCTTGCATGAGCCCGAGATCGTAATCAACACGCTGCATCACCTGACCATTGGGCCAGTAACGGAGCGTCGGGCCGTGCAGCGCATTGGCTTGGTAGCTGGTTCTTTGCAGCAGCGCGCCATCCAACCCGAAATCTTCCACCACCCCATGCAGTTTGCCACCGCGGTAGTTGGCAGTCCTGACTAGCCGGCCTTGCGCGTAATAGCGCGATTCACCTTCCAGTTGGCCCGCGACATAGTTCATCTCTGCCGCCAGATTGCCTGCGGCGTCAAACAGCTTGGCCGGCCCTTGCGCCAGGCCTTTGACAAACTGCTGCTGCATTTGCAGACGTGAACCATCGTAGTACTCGCTCAAGCCATGACGCATACCGTTTTGATAGGCGGCACGTTGCACCGTCTGCCCGGCGGCATTGAAGCTTTGCAGTGCGCCATGTAGCACGCCTTGGCGGGTACTGATGTTATGCAGCAAGCGGCCGCTGTCATCACGCAGCTCGAGCAGTGATTGACTGATGGCAGAGAGGGGCGGGGTACTCATCATCAGCCTTAGTTGATTTTCACCATGCCACCCTTGATGGTGAGCATGCCGCCACCATCAACCTGACCCGAGGCCGAGGCCTTGGCAGCCAGCGTCAGCGCATCGAGTTTTAATTCAGTGCCGGCCTTGATCGCGTAGCTGGTACCGGATTCGCTCTTCAACTCGGTGCCCGCTTTCACGCCGATCGCGGTACCTGCACTGATATCCATCGCCTTGCCGGATTTGAAGGTGATGCTGCCGCCGACATCAATCACCAGATCACCAGTAATCTTGATCGTGGTCTTGCCCTTGATAGTCTCGGCTAGATCGCCATCGACCTCCAGTGTGTAGTTGCTTTTGACGGTATGCTCGAAGTTGGTGGTGTTGCTATGGCTCTCGTCTTTATGCACCGTGACATCACGCTTGCCACCAACGGTGTGAGTCTCATTGCCTAAGGTGACTTCAACGCTGCGATCGCCTTTCTTGATCAGGTGCTGCTCTGATCCCTTGTACAGGGTGGTATCAAGATCATGCTCGATATCGACCTTCATATCATGCTCAGCATGAAGGTAGAGCTCTTCATCGCCAATTTTGTCATCGAAGCGCAGCTCGTTGCCGTGCATGCGACCGTCTGCTATCTCGGTGGTTTTCGACCGACCATTACCGCTCTTGGTTGGGCGCGAGCGAATCACCGACTGCATCTGCTTGCTCGGCAAATTGACTGGTGTCGCCTGCTCGCCGTTGTACACGCTACCGGTAATTAGTGGGCGATCAGGATTACCGTCAAGGTAGCTGACAATAACTTCCTGACCGATACGCGGGATGAACAGGGCGCCCCAGCCGTTACCTGCCCACGCCTGCGAGACGCGTACCCAGCACGAGGCTTTGTCATCCTGAATGCTGCTCTGGTCCCAGTGAAACTTTACTTTCACGCGTCCGTGCAAGTCAGTCCAGATCTCTTCGCCATCGGGGCCAACCACAAACGCCGAGTGACTGCCCGGTACTACCGGCTGCGGTACTGATCGCGGCGGACGAAATGGCAGCTTGGCAGGAAAGGCTTCGAAGTGGTTGGTGTAGCCCGTGATATCAGCACGGTGACTAACACTACGAATCACATAGCGCGCATTGAGTTTTGTATTCGGATGCTTGGTGAGCGTAAAAGCACCACCTGCGTACAGGCTGTTGCATAAACTTTCGCCGGCAGCATTCGACGACTCTGATTGACTATGTTGTACCTTTACCGTTTGCTGCTGCTTGCCCGCAGCAACCGTAGTGTGCAGGTGAGGGTACTCATAAAATTTGCCGCGACCTGCTTTACCGATCGCTTCGGCTGCAAGCGAGGTACTTGGTTTCAGGTAGTCATAATCACGGCCGTTATAGTCACGCGTGACCAAGCGGCCGCCGGCCTCGAAGCGCAGCACAGTATCGGGCCAGCCACGCGTATCGGAACGACCGCGATAAATTAATGCACTGTTTTCGCAATCATGGTGAGCCAGAGGGTCATCACCCAGCACCATGGTATGGCTACCATCAGCGAACTGAAAGAAATAGAAAATACCTTCTTGCGCCATCAGCCGCATGATGAAATCCAGCGGCGTCTCGTCATACTGCACGCAGTACTCACGCGTTGCGTAGCTACCTTTGAGGCGATTAATGAACTTGATACCGAAGGACTGCAGTACCGATTCAACAATTTGTACGGTGCTTTGGTTTTGGTAGATACGCCGATCGCGTGATAATGACAGCAGCCACAGTGATGGCACCATCTCGGCGCTGTACCAGGCAAACTCGGCATCGATACCGGCTTGTGTAAAGCCATTGATCAGCCCGTGAAAGTAACGCGTCATGCCATCGCCATGAATCACCTGTACCGTGGCGAGTGTGCCGACGATGGTATCCGGATCAAGCGCGACATCGCCGGATTTCATGGTTAATGAAAACGCGAATGTGCGCGATAGCGACTCAGTACCGGAAAAATTTTCGAGTAGTAGTTTGTCTTTGCCAAATACGGTGCTGATTGCAATGCGCACATGCTGCTGCGTGAAGTCTTGTCTCATGCGATCACCCCCGATCCAGCGGCTGCGCTTAGGTTTGTGCTGCTACCACCAGCACCGCCAGCACCAGCACCGCCAGCACCAGCGCTGCCAATAGCGCCGCCGATACCATCAGCAGCGCTGTTCTTCAGGCTTACCTTAAAACCACCCTGCAGATCGATACTCAGCGCGATCAGAGTAAATTGCGCTGATGCCGCAATTTTTGCGAGTACCTCACTTGCAATTGCCGGTAACAGATTTTGCGTGATGATGTGATCAATATTGCGCGCACCGCTCTCCACCTCATGGCAGCGCGCCACGATCGCAGTTGCAACACCCGGCTCCCACTGCAACTGTGCCGCGTGATTACGGTTGACACGTTCACCTAACTGATTCAGTTTCAACCCTGTAATTCGTAGCAGCTCGGCATCTGCAATAGGACGGTATGGCACAAGCGTTAGCCGACCAAGAAACGCTGCCGGAAATTGCTTTAATAGTGCAGGGCGCAAGGCATGGTTGATCTGCTCGAGGCTGGCATGTGGTCGCTGCTTGCACGTACTCACCACAACTTCTTGCGCAGCGTTCGAGGTCAGCAGAATCAGCGTATGACGAAAATCGATGCTTGTGCCCTCGGCGTCTTCCATCGTGCCTTTGTCGAATACTTGATAAAACAGCTCCAGCACATCGGGATGCGCTTTTTCCATTTCATCAAGCAGTAATAAGCTGTAGGGTTGGCGCCGGACTGCTTCGGTCAGTACGCCACCACGACCGTAACCAACGTAGCCCGGCGGTGCGCCTTTCAAGCCCGCCACTGAGTGTGGCTCTTGGTACTCTGACAAATTAATCGTAATCAGATGATCGCGGCTACCGTACAACTGCTCGGCAAGCTGATGCGCTGTTTCGGTTTTGCCGACGCCACTGGGACCAACCAATAAAAATACGCCCACGGGTTTGGATTCATCATCCAGACCCGCGCGATGACTACGAATCTGACGCGCAATACAATCCAGCGCCTCGTCTTGTCCGACTACGCGCTCACGCAATCGTTGGTGTAACTCGAGCACCGTACGCTGCTCATCGGCCAGCATGCGACCGAGCGGTATGCCGGTCCAGCTGGATAGCACATTGGCCACTGCTTCAGAACCGACGCAGGGCTTGGCCTGATCTGTCTTAGCGAGATCAGCTGTAGGTTGTGAATGGATTGTTGCGTTGTTTGATACGCGATCTGCCACGCCATGCGCTACCCGCGCGCAGGCGGTATCCAGCACGCTGATCGCTTTATCCGGTAGCTGTCGCGCACGCAAGTAGCGGTGCGATAAATTCACCGCGTCTTGTACCGCCTCATGGCTGATGCGAACGCCGTGATGGGCTTCCAGTCGCGATACAACTGCTGACAGCATCGCGATAGCGGTATCGGTGCCGGGCTCGGCTACCTTCACCACTTGAAAGCGCCGGGTCAGCGCCGGGTCACGCTCGATATGTTGCTTGTACTCCGACCACGTGGTGGCGGCAATCGTCCGCAACTCGCCACGTGCCAGTGCCGGCTTGAGCAAGTTAGCCGCATCGCCCACACCTTCGCTGCCACCGGCACCTATTAACTGATGTGCCTCATCGATAAACAAAACCACCGGTGGTATGGCGGCTTTTACTTCGAGAATCACATCTTTCAGGCGGCGCTCGAATTCACCACGCATGCCGGCACCGGCTTGCAGCAAGCCGAGGTCAAGTGCGCGCACTGACACATCTTTTAATGGCGCCGGTACCGTGCCTTTCACCACGCGCTGAGCAAATCCCTCGACTACTGCAGTTTTACCGACACCGGCCTCGCCGGTCAGAATCGGGTTGTTCTGACGACGACGAAGTAAAGTCTCGATCAGCTGATTGATTTCTTGATCACGCCCGATCACCGGATCGAGTTGGCCTTGCCGTGCTTGTTCAGTCAGATCAAGCGTGTACTGATCAAGTGCGGGTGTTTTTTGGCGCTCGGCGTTGGCGGTTGAGGCAGGCGGCTTTGCGCCAGCACGATGCGCGCCAGAATCTGTGCCTGAACGTGCAGCAGACGCAACGCCGAATAAGCTGCGCAGCTGCTGACGCAGGCTGTCACGCGGTAGTTGCAGCAGGCTGGGCGCTGACTCGAGCAACATGCCGCGCAGGGTGTCGGATTCCAAGGTAGCGAGAAGTAAACAACCCGCATCGATCTGGCTCTCGCCGAGTTGTACCGAGGCGATCACCCACGCGTTTTCGAGCAAACGCGGTAGATGCTCTGACAAGACGGGTGTACGGCCATTACCGCGTTTGAGTTTATCCAGCGTGTCCTGCAGCTGGGTCTGTACATGGCGGCCGGAAATCTGGAAGTGGGTCAACAGTCGGCTCAGCGCGCCATCTTGATCGCGCACCAGCTCAATCAACAGATGCTCGGGGTCGACACTGAAATGCGTTTGCTGCGCGCATAACTCAGCCGCACGCTCCATGGCAGCGCGGCTTTCATGGTCTAGCCGCTGGATCAGGGTACGCAGTTCAGTGCTCATGATGCGCACAATCAAACGAGAAACGTGCCGGTGGTGGCGTTTCGGTGATGGTGGTAGCGCTGCGCCCGTTACGCTCTGCGACCCAGGCGTTCCAGCCCAAGCGTGGGCGCCCGGTTGCACTTAACGAGGCAGAGCGAACGGTCTCGGCGCTTGGGGTCAGCGATACCTCGACCATCAACGCTGCGGGCAAGAAGTCACGCACCGTGGCCTTGAAGATGTCATGCTGATCACCACCGGGCAGCAATTGCATCACCCGTGTCAGCGGCAGATCGGTTGCGCACAAGCGTATTGCTGCGGATTGATCCCAGGCCTGCCGGCCGAGCAGCGCAGTTTGACCGAGCACTGGCGCGCGTGTGGTGTCACCCAGCAGCGTCAGATCATCTTGTTCAAGCGCCAGCCACTGCCCGACAAACTGCTCACCATGAAATGTGATCTGAAACCGGTCATGCAGCAGCGTGCATAACGACGCGATTGAGCGCGGTGCCCCAGCCAGTAGACCTGCGTGCCGTAACCACCGGCCCTCGTCGCTTGCCTCAAGTTGTGTGCTGCCACACAAGCGGCGCGTAGCGCATCCCACACTAGCGCTGTGCGCATCACCACCCACCGATGGTCGGTGACGCTTGCGGCCCAGGTAAAACAGCGACAGCAAGCGATGATGAAAAATATCCAGAAACTCGGCTGTCGCAAAATCTTTGACCGCATTGCGCGCGATGATCATCTCGGTAAACGCCGCCGGCATCGGCCCGGCTTGACCGAGCAATGAAAGCACCGGTGTTTTTAGTGTGAACGGCTCACCTGTCGCTGAGCCACGCTGTGCATCACACACATCGCTGGCGTCGAAATCGAGCGAGATATGACTCGACAGCCGTACCGCCTCGGTACCTTGCTCAGCGCCCACAGCGGCGTGTCCATCAGCGATACCGGCGCGCTCCAGCAGGCTGATCGCCTGAAACAGATCAAAGCCCTGCGGCTGCGCGAGTAGCGCAGGGATCAGCTGAGTATCGGCATCGCGCGCGCTCATTTATAGAAGCTCCTGCGCGCCGCTCATTGGGGGCCATTGCACCAGACACTCGTCTCCGCGCCAGATGCCCAGCTCAACAAATGAATTGACCGTGGTGTACAGCGCGAAGAAATGCGCGAGTACCGCAGAGAACAGCACTGGCGAGGCACCGACGAAGGCCTCGGGCTCGAGCTCCAGCCGCACCCCGGTACCGCGACACACGCCGCGCCAGGCCTGATGTCCGATTTGTCGTGTCACTGCGCGCGCACTGAGCCGTTGTATGCCACGGATCTGCTCCAGATCGCGCTGCTGCTCAGAGCTGAACAGCGACAGCAGTTCACGTAAGTGATCACGTCCTTGCTGGTTGCTGATTAGTGATTGATGCTGCAAATTAAGCAGCGACACCAGTCGCCACAATGTGTCGCTACCGAGTGGCGGCATACGCTGGCGCGATGGCTCTGCGACGCAGCGTATCTGCAGCCCGTTCGAGACACCTTCACCCACCAGCAAGGTCTGCGGGGTGATCTGCTCGGCTAGCCCACGGTTAGTACACAGCGTACGTGCGTATACCACCGCCGAGGGCGCGCGCCGCTGCTGCCGCCGATCGACAAACGACAGGTATACATCAGTACCAGTAATATCCGCGCGCAGGCTACGTTCACGCCGCGCTACCCAAAACACATCATCCATCTGTTCACCCGCTTGCAGTGCGGCGATGTGCCGTAACTGCAATGGCTGATCAGAGCCGGGTTCGGAGGCAGTGACCTGCGCAATGGAATGAATCTCGGTCGAAGCCTCGCGCGCACGATCGCCAACCAGCATCACCTCGTGCTGGGTATGGTTGATCTGAATAGGCTCTGAGCTGCGCGGAAAGAGATTTACCGCTACCGTGCAACCCAAACGGAATGTCTGCGCATCAATCGCGCGCAGCTTGCGCGAAGCCGCACCCACATCAAGCTTCAGGCTGAACTGCCGGCCCTGCAGCCGCAGCGCACCCAGCCCATGAATATCAAAGAAGTGGAACTTGGCCGGAAACGCGAAATACTCTTGCAGCAAGCCATACGCGGGATGCGCGCCGGGTGCTTGTGGCAGCACGGTGTGTTGCGCATCAAATCCTACCCGTTGGCATTGCGTAGCGGGCAGCCGCGCGACCGTAGCGCCAGTAGCATCGGTGACATGAATAGACTTCAAGCGCGCCGACATACATTCGTACAGCGTAGCGACCGTGGCACTGTCGCCGGCAAGGTGAATGCGCAGCGTATCGAGCGCTAACTCTTCTAATTGCGTGCCGTCGTCGGCGCTGACAAGTAATGCAATGGCGCCCTCGTCATCGACCTTGGCATCGGTAATCTGAAGCGGCCACAGCGTGCTGTCCCACGCAGTACGGAACCGGACTTCTTCGCCGCTCTCTGCATACGCTACCAAAGCGGTATGACGCGGTACACCAAGACCGGCAGTTACCTTGCCCTGCGCTGCACCGAGCGTCATCTGTACCACGGTCATCGAGGGCAGTGGCGCCAGCAGCGAAGGGTAGAGATTTTCCAGTAGCGCGCTGGCAACTTGCGGAAAATCTGCATCGATATCGCGCCGCACGCGTGCTGCCAGAAACGCCACCGATTCAATCAGCCGCTCGGTATGCGGGTCATGCGACTCGCCACCATGCAAATCCAGCCGCGCACCTACTTTAGGGTAGCGCTTGGCAAAGTCGCGGCCTTGGTTGCGCAGCCAGTCAAGCTCGCGCAAGTAGTAATCCAGCAGCTCATTGTCACCGGCGCGTGAGTTCATGACATTCCCCCTGCGAAAAGCCGGTCATGCCGGCAAGCCGCTGCTTGTTGAGCGATGAGGGCGCTCATGCGGTCACCTCTGTCAACTCGGCGCCGGGTTGCAGGGTGCGCGGTGTTTCGGCGGCGAGGGTGAATCGAACACGACGAACGGTGTTGGCGATCTTCAGATCGGCATCGATCTCGAATAACGCAATTGTGATGCCGTTTGCAGCACCGATGGGCGTAACAACGGGCTTGCTGAGTCGTGGTTCAAACCGCTGAATTGCGAGCTCGATAGCGCGCGCGATACGGGTGCGATCGGTATCGCTACGGGCCGAGAGGGCGGTGTAATCCGGAATACCGTAGTCGAGCACGGTCAGCTCGGCTTGGGCGAAGTCGCTGAGTGAGATGCGCGAGCGTGAGTTCAGCAGCCTGTGCAGCTCGCGCTCAACCGAGGCTTCGACACCATCCGCAGATAGTCCCTGGCCAGACTCATGCCCCGGCGGTGCGGCGCGCTGGTCGAGCTTGTCGAACAGCGGGATGGGCCCACCCGGGAACAGGAATGACATCGAGCTTCACCTCTATCGTGGCGTATCGCCGGTAACAAGTGATCACGCTTTCTTGTTGATCGCCAGGTCGTAGCCGAAATCGGTCTTGCCGGCGATGGTGCCGTCATTCGCCTGATGGTTGTACTCCATCTTGATCTTCACGAAATTCAGCGAGATAGTTTCCAGTGGCCGCCGCGCACCATCCACCCCGGTTTCAAGCGGATGCGGCTCATGCGCGCTGGCGATGCTGTAATGACTGATGATGACCTTCTCCAGCTCGACCTTGAGCAAGGGCGAGTTCTCTTCGTTCGCCTTGCGCAGCATGGTGATGGTTACTTTGTCGACCTCTTTGGCAGTTGCGCATAATCGCAACAAATCGGTCGATGAGACATCAGTCTCTTTGGTGAGCTTGATGTCGGAGAACATCGGGTTAGCCGCCGTACGTTCGGTACCAGACTTGGTGTTACTGCTCGGCTGAACCACGTCGAAGGTCCATGAGTAGCACTCGATCTGGTCAGCATAATCAGCCAAGGTGCTGCTGCCTTTGACGCCGTCGATCTGTAGCAGAATATTACAGTTATCCATGGTGGTTCATCCTAAAAATGGGTCGCGATCATGATGGGTCGGCGAGAATCAAGCGCTTGCGATCACGCTGCTGGCGCAGGTAACTCGGCCACCATGCGGATCGAGGCGGTCAACTCTTCCATCTGGAAATGCGGCCGTACAAATACCACCGCCGAGTAAGCACCAGGGCGCCCCGGAATCTCGCTCACGTCAACGCGCGCGCTAGCCAGCGGCAGTCGTGCTTTGGTTTCTTGCGGTGCTGATTCGCTTAGGCACACATAGTCGGCGATCCAGGTATTGAGATAACTTTGCAAGGTATCGCGCGTCTGGAAGCTACCTACTTTGTCACGCGCAATCACTTTCACGTAGTGCGCGAAACGCGATGCTGCCAGCATGTAAGGCAGGCGCGCTGACAAATTCGCGTTGGCATTGGCCAGGTCTTTGTTGTACACCTTCGGCTTGTTCACAGTTTGGCCACCAAAGAAGGCAGCGTAGGGCGTACCTTTGGCATTGACGACTGCGATGAAACCAAGATCGTTTAGTTCTTTTTCGCGACGATCGGTAATCAGTACCTCGGTCGGACACTTCAGCGCAATATCGCCCTCGTCAGTCTGATACGTGTGCGCGGTCATGCCCTCGACCTTGCCGCCGCCTTCAACACCGCGAATGGCGGTGGTCCAGCCGTACTTGGCGAATGCATCGGTGATCCGTAAGCCTAGTTGATAAGCACTATTCGACCACAGGTACTTATCGTGGTTTTTGCCGTCAACATCCTCTTCAAATGCGAACTGCTCGATCGGCTTGGTTTTATTGCCGTAAGGTAGACGCGCCAAATAGCGTGGCAGGGTCAGCGCAACATAGCGAGAGTCTTCGCCCTCGCGGAAGGCTTTCCAGGTCGCCAGCTCTGCGCTCTCGAAAATTTTTGATAAATCGCGCGGGCCACCAAGGTCGGTGAAGCGCTTCATATCGAACAGCGCCGGCGCCGCCGCCGAGATGAACGGTGCATGCGCTGCCGCTGCAACTTTCGATACGCGCTCCAGCAGCGCCATATCTTGCGGGTGACGACCGAAGTAGTAATCACCAATCAGCACCGAGTAGGGGTAGCCGCCAAAGGTGCCGTACTCCTCTTCATACACTTTCTTGAACAGTGCGCTGGTGTCGTAGTCGACCGCAGTTTCAAGATCGTTCAGCAATTCTTGCTTGCTGACGCTCATCAGGCGAATTTTCAGGCGAGTGCTGGTTTCGCTGCCAAACACAAAATCATGCAGACCGTGCCATGCGCCTTCCAGCGCCTGAAACTCGGGGTGGTGCATGATCTCGTTGAGTTGTTTGGTGAGCAGATCATCGATCTCGGCGATACGCTCGTTGATCATTGTCACCACGCCCTTGTCGGGGCTGAACTTCATGTCCTCGTCGAGAATCTGCGACGCGAACTGGCTCAGCATGCGCTTGGCATACGGCTCTTGCGAAGGCTCGTTGGCCATTTTGCCGTTCAAGACAATTTGGTCCAGAAGGCTGCCGGTGCCAGAGGCGCCAGCGCCGGAGGAGGAGGGTTTGGTATCTGCCATGTCGGTCACTCGTCTCGGTCAGGATGCGGAGGTTTGCCTGCGTGTGGCGCGCGTTATTCAGCGCTCGGGGCGTCGTCAGACTTCGCCTCGGGTTTGTCTTCTTCTTTTTTCGCGGCGGGCTTGTCGTTGCTGCCGCCCGAACTGCTGCCAGCACCGCTGCTGCTGCCGGCTGCATTGCGAATCTGCTTAAGCCCCTCGGTGTTCTTAACAATGCCGGCCAAGAGACCGTCGAGATCGTCATTGCCATCCAGCTTGGCCAGCAGATCACGCAACTCAAGGCGTGCCTCGAGCAGCTTTTTGAGTCGGGGCACTTGCGCCACGATGGCCTCGGGGTGGAAATCAGCAAACTTCTTCGGCGTGAGCTCAATCTTCAAGTTGCCGCTACCCTTCAGCATGTCGGGCACGCTGATGTCGAGCCGTGGCCCGATCTTGGTCATGATCTCGTCAAAGTTATCGCGGTCGATCTCTACAAAGCGCCGGTCTTTCATTTTCGGGGGCGCGCTCTCGGGCTTGCCCGCCAGATCAGCGAGCACACCCACCACCAGCGGCAGCTCGCGCTTCTCAATCGCGTCGCCGATTTCGACGTCGTAAGTGATCTGTACGCGCGGCGGGCGGTTGCGCCCTAACCATTTCTGCAGACTCTCGGCCATAGCTTGATACCTCCATTGGTGCGGGCGCTTCGGGCCACGCAATTTTAGTTCTTCGCGGCAATACTAACCATACTTTAGTATTAGCGCAAGCAGAAAAGAAAGATTTTGTCCACCCGGTTTCAACGTAATTTATTCAGCAGCTTGTCGGCCATCACCGCTGCCAACTGGCTGCGCAATCGGGTCACCGACAGCCGCTCTTGCTCAATGCGGGCGGCGTCTTGAATCTGGTCGATCACGCGCGCCTTGGCCTTGTCGATCGCATGCTGGGTCAGCTGCAGCTCGGCACGTAGCTGCTCGCGGCGCTCGATTCTTTCCGCCAGATCGCGCAGCGCCTCGGTGATTCCCTGCCACGGGCCATCGCTGTCGCCGACGCCCTGATCCAATTGGGTAAACAGCTGGCTGAGGCTGTCGCCCAGCTCTGCCAATGTCTCGGCGGGGCTGCTCTGACCCGGCTCGGCACTGATAGAGGAAATAGCGCGATCGACCAGCAGGTTGGTCTCGCTGAGTTGGCGCGCCAGATCGCCGAAGCCGGCCGGCAGTCTGCCCAGGCCAAGGTCTTCGCCCATGCTGGCGCCAGCGTCCAGACGCGAGCTGCTCGGCGTGCCGCTGCGCGGCGGTGGCGAGGCCGGCCCGTGAAACGCGCGCCCAAAAGGGTTGCCGCTGCTGCGGCCGCGCGCATCCCCCGGCGTAGCACCTTCCCACGCATCGCTCGGTCCGCCAGGTGGCGGCTGCGGTGGCTTTTGCATTGGCTTGATTGCTCCTTTGGCTACGCCTACCAATCACACTAAAGTATAATACAGCGCATATCTGGCGGGAAACATGCTGATGCGAAATTTTATTCGGCCACCGCAGTCGGGCTGCGCGCGCGCTGGTCAATTCGGGCGGGCTGGGTGTCATGGCTGAGGTGCTCGTGATGCTGAACACCCTGCCGTTTGCGTTGGCGGTGTTGCTGTGTGGTTTGCTATTGATTGCACTGGCATGCTGGGTGCTGATACGCAGCCTGCGCGAGCAGCGTAGCCGGCGCCGCATCGACGACATGCTGCAAGACCTGGCCGCGCGGCGGCTTTCTCTGCGCGATATCGAGGTTGACCGCTCGCGCTTTCTGGCGTCATTCAGTCACGACCTGAAACAGCCGATGCAGGCGATTAACCTTTACCTGGGCAGCGTTGAGCGCAGCCTTGCGCATGCCTCGCTGGATGCCACTGAGCGCGCGCGCGCCACCGAAAGCCTGCTGCGACTTCGACAAAGCATGAGCTACATGAATGATGTCTTCGATAGCATGCTCGACGTCAGCCGGCTCGATAGTGGCGCGATAGAGGTCGCCATGGAGTATGTCGATGCGCGTGAATTTTGCGAGCAGATGGTGGCGCAACACCGGCGTATTGCAGAAGATCTCGGGCTCACACTCACGCTACGCGCGTCGGCGCAGGAGAATCTTTTTTTACAGACCGATCCGCGCTTACTCGAACGCATCCTGCGCAACTTTATCAGCAACGCCATGCGCTATACGCAGCGCGGTGGTGTGCGATTACGCCTGACACGACGCGCTGATCGCTGCCGCATTGCTGTTGTTGATACCGGTGCCGGAATTGCAGTTGCGCTTAGAAAAAAAATATTCGATGAATTTACGCGGGGTGATACCACAGCAATCACAACGCAAGGCGTTGGACTTGGTTTGGCGATTGCGCGTCGGCTGGCTGCACGTATTGGTGCGCGGATCTCGCTACGTAGTCATGTAGGTATTGGCTCGGTGTTTGCGATCGACCTGCCGCTGGCAAGTCATCCCGCCATAGGAACTGAGCAGTTAGCGCTGGCCGAAACATATTTGATCGAGCGCTTGATTCCACAGGTGCTGTTCGAGCCACCTGAAAACACCGTGCTGGTATGCGTGGATGCCGATCCCGATGTGGGTAATGCGCTGCGGCTGCTTGCGCCGGGCATCGGTATAGCGGTAATTGTGGCAGGGAGTAGCGACGACGCGATACGGCAGCTTGCTGCGCAGGGCCGCGTGCCCAGTATCGTGATGGTCGATGCACAGATGCAGTCGGAACCCGCCGCGCAGGTGATTACGCGCATAAACGATGAATTCAACAGTGCTATCCCGGTACTGCTGTGCAGTGACGAGATACTGTTCACCGATCTGCAGCGTCAAGTGGGTTCCAAGGTAAGCGTGCTTCAGCGCCCGTTCAGCACGGAGAAACTCCGTGCCGCGATCAATGCTGCGCTGTTTTCTGAGCCAGAGTAAAACCTGCCTGCTCAGGCCGGCAGCGTTGCTGGCGCCGAATAGTTAATGGTTATTGGCAAACAGCCCTAACTTTTGCGCGACCAACACGGCCTGCGTGCGACTAGCCACATGAAGCTCACGGAAAATACCACCGACATGCGATTTCGCGGTGATCTCGGTGATGCCGAGCTGATCGGCGATCTCGCGATTGCTCATGCCCTGACAGATCATCGACAGCACTTGAATTTGTCGCTCGGTGAGCGCGATGCGGTTGAGCGCAGAGCTGTCGGCTAAACCCCGCGCAGACAACCAGGTACCTTTGATCAACGTGCCTTCTACCGCTTGCGCTACGATGGTGATTGAATCCTCAGTCGGCGCAGCCTTGCTGATGAAGGCGGCGGCGCCGGCACCAAAGCAGGCGCCCACCTGCAGCGCATCATCATTACCGGAAATCGCAATCACCTGAACCGCATCGCTGAGTGCGCGTAGTTGCGTGATGGCGGCGAGGCCGCTGATGCCGGGAAGGCCAAGATCAATCAGCACGCACCAAGACTGCGCTTTACGCTTTTTGACTTCTTGCTTGAGCAAGGCAATACCGGACTCGGCATCACCCACGGCTTCGAGACGGACGCGCGGAAAACGTCGGCGTAACGCATCAGCCAGCGCGGCGCGGATAATCGGGTGATCATCAATGATCAGCAGGGAAGGGAGTGCGTGCATACACGCGATTGTAATTGAGGCGATTGAATCAGCGCAGCAAGCGCAAGCCGATAATCAATCCGGCCAGTAACAAAGCAAGAATCAATGCAAGCAGCATCGGTGAGCCGGTGCGACGCTGCTGCGATGGTGGCAGTGGATCAATGCTCCGCACGGACGATAAAACCTTGAGCGCTGCCACCGGCAAGTGTCCCCACATGGCGCGACCAATAGCATCACTCGGCGTCGGCTCCGGTGGTGCCGTACGCTGCTCGACAGGCAGATTATCGGTTTGCAGAAAATAGGTGTCGGGCAGACCCATCGCGATGGCGATGCGGCGCGCGCAGTCAACCCGATGCGCCTCATCAACAAATGCATGTGATGCGCCTTCTTCTATGGCGCGAATCTGAGCGTCGCTTAATCCAGCCAGCATCGCCAGGGTCACAGTACTCAAGTGGTGCTCGCGCCGCACCCGCTCGATCATCTTGCCGAGTACCGTCGTGTGTAGCTGCGGCTCCTGTCTCAACAGGTTCATCATCGTGCCTCGCGGGTGCCGGCGTACGGGCCGTCATGACCAGTGCGGGTTGCATCATCGACCAGCGTCATTTGCACGCGGTAGAACAGTTTGTAATCCGGTGTTTTCATTTTTCTGAGGGATACCGATAAACCACCGCCACGTCGTAAAAGCAGCCAGCCATGCGCCTCATTGGCGGTAGCAATGCCGTTTTCCAAATGCGATATCTCGCTATCGTTATCAGAGAGCAGCCGCAGCTTGTCCCAGAACACGCCGGCACCGGCATAGCGATCGATCGGATCGAGCAATCGGAACCAGCCGTCGGCCATCGCCGCGATGGCGAAGTGATGATCGAGCAAGCCACTGGCCTCGTGCGGTGCGTCGTTGCGGGTATCGACCAGCAAGCTACGCAAGATGTCAAAGTCAAATGGCAGCTTGTCGAGCTGCAGTAAATGATACGACTGCCCGCCGCATTCCACGCCAATCATGCGGATCAGCACCAGCTCTGCCTGCCGATCCGGACGCTCGAACAAGGCACGCACTTGCTGCTGACCGATCGGCTGCACGGCAATGAATAAATCTTCCAGCAAGCGATCGGTTGTATCCGGATACGATAGCTGCCGGCGGGCTTGTGCGCTGGCGAACAAAATGCGCCCGTCATCGGCAGTCACCAGCATCGCTGCCGGTAGCTGATAAAACGCTTGCGATACCACCAGAAGATCATTGGTACTGGCATTCGCTGTGTCGACCAGTTGCCTACCAACCCGATCCAGCCATGCGCTGTGCTTGGCACTGCGCAACGCAAGCACAGCGCTGATCAGTAGCAGCTTCAATAACAACCAACCGCTGTCCACTGCATTCGAAATTGTGCGAGCGTCGCCAAGTTCATTGGTATCAGGCTGTAAGCCCAGCGCAAGCAGAAGCATCAGTATCTGCAGCAAGGCACCGGTACCGCACAGCAGCGCGAGCAGCATCACTACGCGTTGCGAGTGCGGGTGCACGCGCGCGTGTCGCGTGCACTCGGCGGCGGCGCCCGCCATCGTCACGCACAGCAGTAGCGTCGCCATCAAGGAGCCAGTAATACCGGTGCCGCGTGTCGGCAGTAGCTGAACGCCAGCCACCAGCGATACGACCGACAAGATCAGCAGCGGTAAAAACCACTTTCCGCCGGGCGCGCGACCCGCTACCGCGCTGGCAATCGCCGATGCGGCGATCAGGTCAAATGCCAGCGCTGGGGTGAGATCTACCGCAACAGAAAAATGTTCAGCCAGCAGCAAGGCCAGCGGGTGTACCAGCATCGCTAATGCGGCAACCCAGACAGCGAAATCGCGCGGTCGAGGCGCTACCGGGTAGCGCGCCACATCGAGCGCGAGTAGCGCCACACTGCTCAGCAAGAAAAACAGCAGCAGGTCGCTCGATAGATTCATTGATCCGGCACTCCCGCTGGCTTGGCTGAGTCTGTGGGAGATAACTCGGAAGACGCTGTTGTACCGAGCGTCGATGCGGCAGGGGCAGTCTGCGCTGATGGGGCGGCATCGGTGGCTGAGTACAGCGTTTCGTTACCTGTTTGACTGATCGACGAATCAGGTATTCCCGTGGCCGGCAGCTTGATTTCATAGTTACCGTTTACCGTGGCGGGCATGAACACCGGTACACCGGCCAGGCTGCTGCTGGTGTCTGATGAGGCTGGAAGTGGCAGTAACCGCGCCAGCTGATCGGCACCTGGCCACAGCGCGGGCCCGGCCATTAACGCCAGCATCAGGCTGCCATAGGTAATCAAACCAGCGCCTACCGTGCGCCTCTGACGGTAGTGAGCATGTCGCTGCACAGCGCGTTTAGATGACGTGCGTTTGGATGGAGCGCGCTCAGATGCGGTGTGTTTAGATGCGGTGGGTTTAGATGCGCCACGTTCACCGGCAGATAAAACGAGATCATCATCGGCCTCATCACCGGGTGCTTCGTCCAGATACCAGCGCGCGACTTTGGGGCCTAGTGCGCTGAGTTTTTGTTCGCAGCTGCTTGCGCTACCAGTAAATAGTGTCACCACCCGCAGCGCGCTGTGGCCGGTACCGCGCATCAGGCGCAGCAGGTGCCTTAGCTCGGCCGCCGAGAGGTCTTGCGCATTTGGTATGAACACTAAATAAGTGCGCGGCGAACGGGTGCGTGCGGTGGCAGCATGTTCTGTCAACGACTGCAATGCGCCATCAAAGCGCGCCAGCACCAGATCGGCCAGCAAGGTCTCGAGGCGGCTCGGGTCTAGCTTTTCGACGTGCCAACCGCCTTGCTCGGCCAGCCCGGTGGCGACCGCCGCTGCGTAAACCGAGAGCTGTTCACGGTCGCGACCGATCATGGCCAAGTCAAGGCCATCCTGCGCCAGTGACGCCCGGACCCGAGAGAGCTGCTCCCTGTCCGCTGCAGGTACCAGGGGTGACATACAGCGGATTATACTAAAGTATTAGGCAGTAAAACCGCTGTCAGCCACCCAAATTGCACGAGTGGCTGTTTAAGACATGCGTATTTTCAGTGTTTGCTGCCTGAGCGCCAGTTATCCAGCTGGCTGAAGGTTTGCCGCATTACCAGCAGCAGCGCGATAAAAATCAGCGCAAAAATCGCGTAGACCATACTATTCCTCCACGTTTGAGACCCTAACCGCTGATGAACGATTCAGGCCAGACTCATCATCAGCCAGATCGCCAAGCTCAGTAGCACCATCACCGCGCCGCTGATTACATAGATTAGCCGAACAAATTCCTTTGGCGGCATCAAGAAGCGTTCAATGTCACCAGCCGAGGCCGGCTGCTTATCCATCACCTGAGGCTCCCCGTGATCAGCTGCGGGCGCAGCGTTCACTTGATTCTCCATCATGTGCATCCTCCAAGTAGCTTCGTGGGCTAAGGGACATGGTCTGACAGGGCGCTACATGGTCGGGTCAGCTGCTGGCAACCCAGACGCACGCACGCTAAGAGAAAGTCTAACCGCGAGATGCGTGTCGTCAAAATAAAAAATGCGTGCTTTTTTATTAATAAAAATTATGCGTGATGGTTGAATTGCTGTGCCGATTAAAAAATAGGCTGTATCTATGTTGATAATATCGACTCAGAGGTATGAAGCGCACACCGCCATAATGCTTGGCTAATCAGCGTTCCCTGTGGTAGCTTCCGCATGTCAAAGTCACTATGCGTCTGCCCTTGCGGCTCGCGACGCTGCTCCCTATCGGTGGGAGGTAAATGAGCGTGTCCTCACAATTTTTTATTGATTTAGAGCGCGGCGAACTTTGCGCGCTAGATCGCTTTCTGGAGCGCTCTCGTTCAACGCTGAACGCCGCTGTTCTAGAGACGTCCTCGGCTGCGCTATCCAGTGCGCTGCAAGCAATGCAGCAAACCGTGCGTCATGCTGTGCAGCAGCTAGAGAAAGATGCGCTGATCAATGAGGTGAGCGTTGCCATGCAACTGCTCGACGAGCAAGCTGACGCTGCCGCTCTGGCATTTCGCAGGCTCACTGTCTCTGAGCTGGATCTCATGCTGGAAGATGAAGAAGTCTCGAACGATGCGTCGCTCGCGCTTTGGAAAATTCTGGATGTGATCGGCCCGATCGAAGTCCGCCTATAACCAGCTGCATTGTTTGGCCGCTGGGGTTTTCGGTAGCGCGTCCACCTCATCCCTTTTCTAATTCCCGCGCATCATCAGAGGATTTTTGAAGAGCTAAAGTCACGCTCAATCAAGATCGAACGGGCTATGTTACCGGCCTCTTACATGCGTTTGCTTCTGCTGTTTCGGTTAATCAGCGCTCGACAATATCAGCCCGCAGTGAGGCTACCTTTGCCATGATGGTGTCGATGTCGGCCTGCTCGACGTTCGCGGCGACCAGGGTGTCAGACAGTAACTGCGCCGCAAGTTCAAACGAAGTACCAGTGATGCCCAGGCCTTGGTGTGCGGCTCGCATACTACGACCCGCATACTCATGCGGGGTTTTGCCCATCACCATCGATACAAACGCTATTTGATGATGAATGACCGCTTCCAGCGATACATTTACAAAATACCGACGCAAGTTAGGGCGTCGCATCAGGCGCTTATAAAAATCTCTGACGATTTCGGTCACGACCGGAACACCGCCATATTTATCGAACAGAGTCTGCGCCACGGTAGGTAGTCAGGGTGAGCGTTGGAACGGAGTGAATACAACTTTAAAACGATTTTACGCGAAAAATCACCCACGCAACGCTTACCCACCTTCCCGGTTTGGCGCGTTTTATACCTTTGCGCCCGACGGCATGAACTGGTGCAAAAAGCATAACGACGATCAGGGTTTAACCCCTGACTACGCTTGGGCATCTAAGCTAATTCAGCCACATTGCGCTTACACTGTTGCACATAATTAGTGCGCTGCACAGAAGGGTGTGCGAGCTCTTGGCTGATACCGTCTGGTTTTCAGCCGCGAGGTAAAACCAATAAACAAAACGAGACATATGGGATCTTGGGGTCGCCGGTTAATCCGGAGGAGTTGGTTGATGCTGGCGCTGCCCGTACTTGCGGGCGCCGTCACCTTGAAAAAAGCCGAGGTCGATAG
>VERA01000034.1 GCA_018882935.1 Burkholderiaceae bacterium
GCGTGATACCGCGAGCGACAGAGCGAGCAGCGGACGACAGCCTCGACAAAGGTTGGTTGATCAGACGGCTGATGAAAGCAGCACCAACCAGCGACAGCAACAGCGTCATCGTGGCCCAACCCGCCCATTGCACGCCAGATGCGCGTTCGACGCGCTCGCGATCCAGCATGAGCCAGTAATCATCGTCATCGATCCTGAAGCTGACCCAGAAGCCACGAATATCATTCACGTAACCGGCAAAGTGTGTGTCCTCGCCTAGTCGAGCGCGAACCGAATCTTCGATCACTCGGATCAGATCGGTATCGGGCATGGGTTCGGTATCGTCGTCGTCTTCGCGGGGATAGACGCGTATACCTTGCGTCGTCGCGAGCTCAAACAGCAGCTCGCGCCGCAAGGCAGGCGCCGAGTGTAGCAGGGCGGCGCGGGTGATGGTGACGATCGACACCACCTGCGCGGCGATCTGCTCGCCCCGGGGTGTGCGTTCGACGATGCGGAAGCTGGCGACCCACGCGGCCATGCTTGCCGCAATCAGAAAAGCCAGCAGGACGAAGGTACGCCAGAACAGGCCGTTTTTCATGCCCGATGGCGACCGGCTGTGCATGTCACTGGCGCTGGCCATCAGGAATAAAGACGTAACCAAGTCCCCACACCGTTTGAATGTAGCGCGGCGTGGAGGGGTCGGGCTCGATCAGTTTGCGTAACCGTGAAATCTGTACATCCAGGCTGCGATCAAAGACTTCATATTCGCGTCCCCGCGCCAGCTCCATCAGCTTTTCGCGCGACAGCGGCTGGCGGGCGTGGCGAGCCAGCACCTTGAGCACCGAGAACTCACCACTGGTCAGGGACACCGGTGCACCGGCTTTGGTCAGCGCGCGTTTTCCCAGGTCGAATTCGAACGCGCCGAAATGATAAATCTCATCATGATCAGAGGGAGCACCAGGAGCCTCCGTCGCTACCATACGGCGCAGCACCGCGCCAATGCGCGCGAGTAATTCGCGCGGATTGAAGGGTTTGGGGAGATAATCGTCCGCGCCCAGTTCCAGTCCGGCGATGCGGTCGGCATCTTCACCTTTGGCAGTGAGCATGATGATCGGTGTGTTGTCATCTCCGCTGCGCAGCCTGCGGCAGATCGACATACCGTCCTCGCCCGGCAGCATCAGGTCCAGTACCAGCAAGTCGAAACGCTCACGTATCCACAGTCGGTTCATCTCTAGCGCATTGGACGCCACCGAAACTGCGAAGCCGCTCTCGCTCAGAAAGCGCTTCAGCAGATCGCGCAGACGCGCATCATCGTCGACGACCAGTATCTTCGCCTGTGCGCCCCGGGTGCGGCGCGAGGGAACCGGGCGGGGTGCGTTTGTCGAGTTCATGACCGTATGGTAACGTCGATCCTGTCATTCACAGCGTGCGGCAGACCAATAATTACAAAGCTTTACAAAGTCTGCCGCGCCATGCGCGGGCCAATGACCCGTCTTTCATCGATGAAGCGCCGCCTTATTGTTCCCTGTCTGTGGGTTCTGCTTGGGATCGCAGAGCCGTGCACCGCTGCGCCACCCTCCCAGGGAGCGGACCAAAGGCCGGGGCCGGAGCGTGCGCGAGAGCTGCCGGCTGGGGAGCGTCGATCCGAGGAAGCCCGTCAGCGCGATGAAGAACGTCGTCCGCCGCGCCTGTCCCCCGAGGAGCGCCGCGCCCTGCGACAGCAGATTCACGAAGCGGGACATGATCTCTACCGGCCCAAACGCTAGAGGCAAGGTCGGTGGCCGGTCTCGCCCAAAAGGGTTTTTCTGGTGTTATAATTTTGGTCTAAGCGGCCGTAGCTCAGCTGGATAGAGTACTTGGCTACGAACCAAGGGGTCGTGGGTTCAATTCCTGCCGGCCGCGCCACAAACACTGCAATAAGATCAACGGGTTAGCGCCAAAAGTGCTAGCCCGTTGCTCTTTTCAGCGGGTAAGGTTTGGGTAAACTTTCTCCCCGCGCTTCAAAAATCAGGGTTTGGAGAGACTTGCTCCAGCCCTCGTCATCTTTATGAGCAGAAGCAAATTTTGAAAGCGCCCCAGGTAATATTGACCGTTTTGTATTGAATCTTCAGACGAGCTTCAGTCAAAAATAATGTGAGTCAAGCCTCAAGTACCTTCTCGGCATAATTGGGACTGACAAAATCTTTGCCCACATAGAAGTCGAAAAGTTGTTCAAGTGATTTACCTGGATTATCGGTCAATACGGTACGAGGAGTATCAAATCGTATTAAAACTTCTCTAGGACGAACTAATTCTCCGAAAAGACGCTGAGTCTGTTCGATGTTTTGTTCGAAAGTGTGCTTCATCATTTCGGTGAACATAACAAGCGTTTTTTCGAAGTCTTTTTTTGCACTTTTATAGATCCTGTCGTCAAGAGGCTCAAAAAATGCAGTTAGCTTTTTTCCTTTGCTCATAAGTTTAAAGTCAAAAAACTTCGCTTCTGGGCAAAATAGGACAACCCCTATATTAGCGAATTCGCCGGTCTCGACGAAAGGAAGAAATCTAATAATTGCGTAATTACATGCATATTTCATGCTTATATTCTCCAGAACTTCTCTTCGCTGATTGCATTCAACATATTCCGGATACTAATCCTATTAATGAGTGCTGGAACGCCTTCATCTACCCACCACCAAGCATCTGGTATCGAATCCAAAACAAAATCCAGTTGATCAAGCAAGCCAAACAGACGGGATTCATATCTATCTCTCTCGACTAAATCACCGAATAGTGTACCGATTGAGTCGGAAAAAATATGCGTTTCAGAAAAACTCTTTTTATTAAAGTCTTCTTCAAAAGCCAGATTGTGATCGATGACGACAAGGCAATCCTTCAAGGTATCCCACACTAGATTAGGGTTTCCACCCTTGGACGTCATGCACCGATCACTATTCCTCACCCACCAATCAAAAACCAGAATGTCATTCCGCAGTGTCAGATCCAAGTCGGAAATCTTATTAAATTGCAGCTCTTGGGCCTGCGGGACTCCCCTTGATCCGAAAGCGAGTCCAGAGCCTAAGTCGGCTATGTCGCTCAAATGAGATAAGCTGATTAAGCGATCGTCAATAGTAACTATCTCGAACGGAGCAACAGGCAAGCCAAAGCTTTGAGCTAATCTCCCGCAGACCAATTCGGCTATCAGGCTCCGTCGGCCAGCTGCTTTCCCTTTTACGAAATAGGTGTTGTCATCATCGCCTCGGCAAATGAACGGCCTGGTCATTCCGTTCTCGGATCTGCGGAGAATGTCGACAATCTGAACAGTCATCAGTGCTTGGCGGGCTCTCTGGCCCAAGGTTGATCCAATCGAGCAACAGCAGCATCGAAGTGTCCCATGTTAGCTGGAAACGCCCTCTCGGGAAATTAGCGTTCCAGTCAAGTGATGAGGAATGACACGGGGTGGGAGCGTTTAGTTAAATTTTCTCAAACTTTTTGGAGAGGCGGTTAGGAAGTTTCCAGAGTTTGGGTGATGCGCCGTTAGATAACTGAACAAAACAGTGCAAAAGTGGCAACTTCGCGCTCCAGTAAGTTCAATAAAAACAATGGGTTAGCAGGCTTGATTTTCGGAAATGTTGCCTACGAACCAAGGGGTCGTGGGTTCAATTCCTGCCGGCCGCGCCACAAACACTGCAATAAGATCAACGGGTTAGCGCCAAAAGTGCTAGCCCGTTGCTCTTTTTGACGGGCACTTCTTTGCTGGCCATGCCCAGTTACGTTGAATTCGAACCGCTGAAAATAGATAACCTGACCAAGCCTGCAGACTTGAGCTGATGTACTTGTTGGAAACAAAGTGCCGTGACCAGCATAGGGTCACGGTGATCAACCCGTGGCAAGCAGCGCCACCTGATAAAAAACAAAGCTGACCGACCACGCCAGCAGTAGCGGCCATACAATCGTTAGCGCGGTGAAGGCGAGGCTTTTCGATTCAGCGCGGATGGTGGCAACTGTAGACAAGCATGGCGTATAGATCAGCGTGAACAGCATGAAGCTATAGGCCTGTGCCCATGTTATCTGCTGCGTAATCATGTTTGAGAGCAGGTCGCCTTCTTGCCCATAGATCACCGCCAGTGCGCCGATCACGATTTCTTTAGCGACAAAGCCGAACACCAGTGCAATGGTGAGATTAGGATCAATGCCAACCGGGCTAAGAATCGGATCCAGCCACTGCCCGATCATACCCGCCCAGGTTGAACTGCTGCCCGGTACCGCGCCGCTGGGAAAGTTGGTCAGTACCCAAACCATCACTACACCCAGTACGATAAAGCGTGTCACACGGCTAAGGAAGTGCCGGATCTCTTGCCATGCTCGCAGTACGATCTGCTTGGTCGTAGGGAAGCGATATGGCGGCATCTCGATAATGAAGGGTTCGCTATTGATGTAGCGACCTTTAAACGCCAGTGCCGTCAGCATGGCCAGTAAAATACTGATCAGGTAAAGCGAGAACAAGACCAGAGGTGCCTGCCAAGGCGAGAATAGCGCCGCCGTAAAAAATACGAATACTTGTAATCGCGCTGAGCACAATGAAAATGGAATCGTCAGCATCGTCAGCAGCCGTAATCCGCGCGAACGAATGACGCGCGTGCCCATCAGCGCGGGTACATTGCAACCAAAGCCCATCAGCATCATGACGAAACTCCGGCCATCCAAGCCCAGCCTGGCCATGAGCCCGTCCATAAGAAAGGCCGCGCGAGACAAGTAGCCGCTGTCCTCGACGATGCCAACAAACAGAAAGAACAGAACAATCAGCGGTACGAAACTGGCGACCGTACCGAGGCCGTTATAGACACCGTCGAGCAAGAAGCCATTCAGCATTGACGGTAACGGAGCCAGTACAGGTTCCAATAGCGCTGTGCGCAGCGTGCTGAAGAGCCACGCCATGATCTCTTGTAACGGCTTACCTAGCGCGAATACAGCCTCGAATAATAAAAGCATCATCGCCAGCAACGCCGGTAATCCAAGCCATGGATGCAGAAACAGCCGGTCGAGACGTTCGGTCAGCTGATGGCTTGCCTGCATCGGTGCAGCGATATGTCGATTGACTATTGCATCAACATCTACAGCATCGACACCCGTCGCATCAATACCCACCGCATCAACACCCACCGCATCAACACCCACCGCATCAACACCCACCGCATCAACACCCACCGCATCAACACTCACCGCATCAACACTCACCGCATCTACCGGGATGAGATTGTTATTTTTTGCAGTTTGAAGCTGTTTCCGCATCAGCGCTGTCAGCGTCGCTGTGCCGTCTCCATGCTTCGCTGATAGCAGACAAACCGGGAAGCCAAGCGATGCCTGCATACCTTCAACATCAATCTGCATGCCCAGTTTCTTGGCCTCGTCCGACATGTTCAGTACCGCGAGTAGCGGTATGCCAAGTGGAATCAGTTGCTGAAGAAGTCGTGCTTGGCGGTCGAGCTGTGTGGCATTCAGCACGACAATCAAAAGATTCGGGCGGTGCCCTTCGAGAAAATTAGTGACGACGTGCTCATCTTCGGATAAGCCGCGCAAATCATAGATGCCGGGCAGATCAACCAACTGCACCATCTGATCACCTACCAGCAGCCTCGCAGCCAGTAGCTCGACGGTTATGCCTGGCCAGTTACCAACACGCGCGTGCGCGCCTGTGAGCCGATTAAACAGCGTGCTTTTGCCGGAATTCGGCATGCCGAGCAGTGCGACACGCATCATAAAAATTCAGAGGGAAAAGTGTTATCAGGCGACGCCGATCAGCAGCGCCTCGCGGCGTCGCAGCGCCAGCTCGGTATTGCCGACGCGAAGCTGCAACGGTCCGTTAAGGCGGGCTTTGCGCAGCAGGGTAATATTTTTGCCTGGGCAAATACCCATAGCATTCAGACGACCCTGCCATTCGGGGCTGACATCAACTGCCATCACGCGCGCTGTTTCTCCGACGTCAAGGCTGCTCAGTGGTCGGATATTAGCCATAGGGTTCAAGCAGGTTCGGCTGAAGCAAGACCTTGCATTAATCACGCCGCCCTACGTGCTGCCGCAACTCGGCAAGCTCGGCGCGCAGCGCACGTAGTTCAAGCATGACGGGGTCCTCTGGTGGCTTGGGCGGCTGCTTGCTCGAATTTAAGGAATCGACAATCACAGCAATAAACAAATTGATGATCACAAAGGTGGCGATGAAAATGAATATGACGAAAAACACCCAGGCGTGCGGGAAGATTTCCATCACCGGGCGGGCGACACCCTCTGACCAACTTTCCAAGGTCATCACCTGGAAAAGCGTGAACATCGTCGTACCAAGATCACCAAACAAATCCGGGAAGCGCTCACCAAACATATTGGTGGCAATCACTGCGAACACATAAAAAATCACCAGGATCAAGCCGAATACAGAGCTTAAACTGGGCAATGAGTGTAATAAACCCACCACCACCTTACGCATGCTTTCGATTTTATTGACGAGCCGTAGTACCCGCAGTACCCGCAGTGCCCGCAGCACTGACAGGCTGCCGGTTGCCGGTACCAAAGCGATGCCGATCACGATTAAGTCAAAGACGCACCAAGGATCCTTGAAAAAACCGAAGCCACGCGCCGCCATTAACAGCGCAAGCTCGGCAATAAAAATCCAGAGAATAACCTGGTCGATCAGGTGCAATTCATGACCCGCGACTGCCATCACGGTGTGGCTGGTCTCCAGGCCGAGGATTAATGCGTTGACGACAATCAGCACCACCAGCGTGTGCTGGATTGTCGGGTTACCGATGAAGTTCTCTATTGATTGTCTCCATCCGGAGCCTTGCGCGACGTGTTCCATGAGCGGCTTGTTGTGGGTTTGATAAATTAAACTGCGAAGCCCACAATTTTACAGGACGCGTCTTGCCGGCTCTGACCACGCTACGCCCTGTATCGAAAGCCATGATTTTTACAGGACGCGTCTAGCTAACCCTGACGTCACTACGCTTTATATCGAAAGCCGTGATGCTTGAGTGGCAGCGAGTAAATGCGCTTACCTGTAGCCGAGAACAACGCATTTACCATGGCAGGTATCACGCCACCGATCGGCGGCTCGCCGACGCCACCCCAGAAATCAAAGGTGGGAACCAGCACCGGAATAATCTCGGGTTTGACATTAATTCGGGCCAGCGGGTAATCATGAAAATTCGACTGCTTGACGGCACCGTTTTCAATCGTGATCTCTTCATTCATGATCGCTGATAGACCCCAGAACACACCGCCCTCGATCTGGGCCTTGACCGCGTCCGGGTGCACCACATGGCCACAGTCGATCGCCACTGCAACTCGTTTCACCTCGATCTCTTTACCATTGGTGAGTTTGAGTTCGACTGCTGCAGCCGTGAAGCTGCCGTAGGAGTCAACCACGGCAATACCACGGTGGATACCGGCGGCGGGTGCTTTATCCCAGCCGATTGCTTTGGCAACCGCATCCAGCACCGCCAGATCTTTTTTACCTTGAAGCAGCGGACGACGAAACTGTACCGGGTCTTTACCTGCTGCATGCGCCAGCTCGTCAATAAAGCACTCGCGGTAGAACGGATTATTGGTATGCGCTACGGCACGCCAGAACCCAGGCGGTACATGTACATCTCTGATTACGTACTCGTTAGTGAAATTCGGTACCGCGTATGGGTTATCTCTGAATACCCGGGTATTGATCTGGTCAACACCATCTTTGACGAATTGCGGATAAACCGTAATCGCAATCGATTGATCCGACTGCTTCACATGCCAACCGAGCCAGTTGCCGTCTTTGTCGAGCGCGCCACGGATTTTTACCAGCGAAACAGGACGGTAGCGGCCCTGACGCATATCTTCCTCGCGCGACCATTGCAGTCGTATTGGCGTGCCTGGAACCGCCATCGCAATCTTGACCGCTTGTTTGGTGAAATCTTGATGCGGTCCTCGTCGTCCAAAGCCACCACCCGCGTGCATTTTATGCACATGAATTTTCTGCAATGCCAAGCCGGAAGCATCGGCTGCTGCGGCAATAGAAGACTCGCCATTTTGGGTGCCAACCCACACCTCCAATTTATCGGGGGTATACAGCGCCGCAGCATTTTGCGGTTCCATGGTGGCGTGGTTCATGAAGCCGGTGTAATACTCGGCCTCGAGCACTTTATGCGCATTGGCAAAAACTTTGTCGACATCGCCATCTTTTCGCGCGACAGGTGCATTCGGCTGCGCGAGTCCTTCGCGTAAATACCCCATGATGGAGTCGCTGGAGACCTTGTCTTTATTACCGGTTTCCCAGCTCACCTTGATTTTTTGTAGCGCCTGATTCGCCTGCCACCAGTTTGTAGCGAGTACCGCTATCCAGTCGTCGCCGGTCACCACACGCTTTACACCTGGCATGGCGAGCGCTGCGCTCTCGTCATGGCTTTTCAGGAATCCACCGAACACCGGGCTTTGCAGTATGGAGGCATGCAGCATGCCGGGTAGCCGAACATCCGAGGCATACACTTGCGAGCCATTAACCTTGGCCGGTATGTCAAAGCGCGCCGGCGAGGTGCCGGCAATCGTCCATTCCTTCGGCGACTTGAGAGGGGGATTCTCAGGCACCGGTAGTGTCGACGCCAAGGTAGCCAGTTCGCCATAACGAAGCGTCTTGCCCGAGCTGTGAATGACCACACCCCTCTCGGCGCGGCACTCGGTAACCGGCACACCCCATCGCTGTGCGGCGGCGGCGATCAGCATCATGCGCGCAGCTGCACCACCCTTGCGCACGTAGTCATGTGAGTCTCGGATGCCTCGGCTGCCACCGGTCGACATATCTTTCCAGATTTTATTGCGGCGAATATGCTCATTCACATCCGCATACTCAGCGCGTACTTTGCTCCATTCGCAACCAAGTTCCTCAGCCACCAATTGCGCTAAGCCGGTGAAGGTTCCCTGGCCGAGCTCGGAGCGCGCGATACGGATCGTGACCGTGTCATCAGGAGCTATCACCACCCAGTGCGTGACCTCGGCCGCATCGGCTGCCACGGCATTTGTACCCTGTATGCCCAGCACAAATACGCCGCTCAGTGCTGCAGACTGCTTCAAAAAGGTGCGACGCGACGGACGGGTTGGGACGAGGCTCATGGTATGGCTCCGGTGGGAATATTTTTGGTTCCTGATTCTAAAGCAAACCAAAATTTTTATTGTGACGTTAGCCGAAAGCGAATACCGCTTCATGACACGGTAAACTTGCATCGATAGGCAAGGAGACCCGCAATGGATGTCGGTTTGGTATTGGTTTGGCTAATCGGTTTGGGTGTCGGCTTGTTGCTGATGGCGCTGTGGCTGCGTGGTCGCTACAGCGCGGTGCAAGCAGTAGCGGAAGAGCGTCTGCGTGCGCTGGAACTGCAGCTCGCTCAGGCCACTGAGCTGGCGAGTTCCTTGCAGTCACAGTTGTCAATATCGCAGCGCGAGTTAGCGGCAGAGACGGCGCGCGCTTCCGAGCAGCAGCGTCACGCAGACGAGCAGTTGGCGCGGCTGCAGCAGATGAGTGAATCGGCCCGCAAGACACTCACCGAGGAGTTTCAAAATCTTGCCAGTACGATTCTTGAAGATAAATCTCGGCGCTTTAGCGAACAGAATTTGCAAAGCTTGGGTCACGTGCTTGATCCATTCAAAGAGCGACTGAACGAGTTCAAGAAAAGAATTGAAGAAATTCATTATCAGGACGCGCAACAGCAGGCCATGCTGAAATCCGAGCTTGATAGTCTGAAATCCCTTAACCTGCAAATGACTGCTGAGGCGCATGATCTGGCGACTGCGCTGAAAGGCCAAGCCAAGAAGCAGGGGAATTGGGGCGAACTGGTCCTTGAAAATGTCTTGGCGCGCTCGGGTCTGCAAGCCGGCAAGGATTATCGTCGCGAGGTGAGTTTCGATGGCGAGGATGGCAAGCAGCGACCGGATGTAATCATTTACCTGCCGGATGCGAAGCACCTGATTGTCGATGCCAAGGTATCGCTGAATGCCTACACGCGTTACGTCAACGCCGAAGACGAGCGGGATCGCAAGCAGGCCTTGAGCGAGCATGTCAAGGCGGTGGCCGACCGTATCAAAGAGTTGGCCGATCGACGCTACTTTGATCTGGGTGAGCTCAACTCACCCGAAATGGTGTTCATGTTTGTGCCGGTCGAGTCCGCATTTGTAGAGGCATTGCGCGCGGACGAGACGCTATTTCAGCAAGCGCTTGAACGCAATGTGTTAGTCGCTACGCCAACCACCTTGCTTACCAGCTTGAATATCGTAAGACAGTTATGGCGACTGGAAAAACAAAATGCGCATAGCGCAGCGCTGGCAGATAGCGCCGGCAAGCTGTATCACAAGCTGGCGGTATTTGTACGTTCTATGGAAGAACTCGGTAGCAAGCTCGACGCAGCGCGTAATAGCTACAGCAAAGCATTCGGGCAGTTGTATCAAGGCCGTGCCAACTTGATCAAGCAGGCCAAGGATTTCGAGCAGCTCGGTGTTGCGGTCAAGACCGCGCTGCCGCAGCACTTGATAGACAAAGCCGAGCTGGAGCTTGATGTACTACCGTTCACCGATCAAGTTGCGTCTGATCTGGCAGAGGGCGTGTTGCCGGACGACGAAAGTACTGAGCAACAAGACAGGGCGGCTTGAGATAAGCGTCACACCTGTCTTGTTGAGTTGCTGCAGTTGAATCAGAACATATAGCTGGCTTTGACGCCGACAAAATAATTGCGGCCGGGCGCAGGTTCGAAGAAGCGGGTGTTGCCGTCATTAACCCGAACTGATCCGATATAGGTTTGATCAAATAGATTATCAACGCGAGCGTACTCGGTGAATTTCCATTTACCCTGAATCTGCTGCAATGATGCGCGGATACTGAAAATCGTATACGCCGGCGCTGCATCTTTATTCAGGTCGTTGATATATACCTTGCTGTTGTAGCGGCCCTCGATCGCTGTCTCGAGTTGATAAGGGCGATAGCGGTATGCCAGCTCTGCGTACAGCTGCTGCCGGTACGTGCCCGGAATCGCGCTACCGGCAGTCACCGTGCCCGAGTTGTAGTTGCCGGGTGCGGTTGCGCCGGTGCCTGTCGCAAATGGCGACTGGAAGCTGGCATCCAGAAAGGTATACGCGACATAGGCGCTAAGGTCCGGTTGCAGTAGCGCCTCAGCCGATAGCTCAAGTCCGCGGCGCTGGGTCTTGCCGGCGTTACGGTAGCTCGCGGTGGTGCCACTCAGGCGGTCAATCACGATCTCGTTATCTGTGCTGATATCAAACAGCGCCACATTCACCCGGCTGGTATCCGAGAGCAAAGCCTTGGCGCCGACTTCGATGTTGGTGCTGGTTGACGGCTTCAGACCAAGATTCAAGCCAGCCGCTGCATTGGCCGGATCGCTGTAGCTGATTTCAACCAGTGTTGGCGTCTCAAAGCCGGTACCGATATTGGCGTAGTAATTCAAGGTTGGCGTCGCTTTGTAAACCAAGCCCACAACCGGCATGGTGCGGTCGAACGACAAGCCACCCGGCGAAATATTCGCTGTTGCACCCACATTCGGTTTGACATCCAGCTTCAGACGCGTGTGGCGAATACCACCGTGTAAATCCCATTGCTCATTGAGCGCGAGCATGCCCTGAGCGTACTGGTCTATATTGAACGCGGTTTGATTCTCATCGCGGTTGGGCGCGCCGGGCTGGATCACGCCGTTGCTGGCGTTGCGGTCGAGCCGTGCATCATCCATGTAGCCGAGATTCAGGCCCACCGACAACTGGTAGGGTTTTCCTGCGACATCGCCCCGGTTGGTCAGGCGCAAATCAGTACCGTAATAAGTCCGGCCAATACTGCTGGCGCGTCCACTGATATTACCGGTGGGTGCGTTGCTGCTGGCAAGGTACTGCAAATTATCGCGCTGGCCGGCGTAGGTAATCACGTTCAGCGTATTGCTTGAGTCGAGTGATTTTTCCAGGTTAAAGCCGATTTGTGTGTTGCTCCGGTTAACGCGCGTATTGCCGACAATGGCGCCGCGTGTAGCGCCAGTCGGGTCATAGAACTGGCCACCCGGAAAAGCGCCAGGTTGGTTGGCACCGGTACCGGTTCTGACCAAGCCACCGGGGTCCTGTGCGGTTTGATCAAACCAATTGATCAGCGTACTCAGCTTGGTGTCGTCGCTAATGCGAGTCCCGAGTTTGACTGTCGCCTGTTGCTTGTCATTCTTGCTCTGGGTACGGAATCCGTTGGAGGAGTAATCCGAAAGATTGAGCTGATACTCCAGGCCGCCATTCACGCCACTCGCTTCGATCGATTCGCGACGTGTATTGAAGCTACCGAACAGGACGTCAGCGCCGATCACGGGTGTCTCGCCGGGTTTTTTGGTGAGTAGCTGCAGTACGCCACCGGAGGAGTTACCGTACATTGCAGAAAATGGGCCACGCATGACTTCGATGCTGCCGATCGCATCCAAATCCACGCTACCAGGGTTGCCAATACCATCCGGCATCGACAGCGGTATGCCATCCACATAGACCCGGATGCCGCGCACACCAAACGACGAGCGCGCGCCGAATCCACGCGAGGAGATTTGCGGATCCTGCGCCATCTGATTACGGTTTTGCGCGGTAATGCCCGGAATACGCGCCAGCGATTCAGACAGCGTCATTCGCAATTGATTATCGATATTCTGACGCTCAACCTTGTCGATCGCCATCGGTAAGTCGAAGCTGTCTTGTTCAACGCGGGTTGCTGTAACAACAACCGGAGACAGCACACGGGTGTCATCGTCGGCTACGGCATGGCCGGCGCCGAAGCAGCTCGACACGGCGAGCGCCATACTGGTCAGTTTCTTGTTCATGGGGTTGGAGGCGTGATTTGAAAAACCGCGAATCATAGCCGAGCGGCTCACCGATTTGCCTCATGAAAATCATTAAACCTATTACAAACCTTGGATTTTTACGCAACAAGCGCATTGAATGGATTGCGCAGGCCTGCGCCACGCTGGCAGTCGCGACCAAAATGCTGTTTTATTATTGAGTTGATAATAAAAAACGGCCCGTTACAACAGGCCGTTTGGGTACCGCTTCAAGCCGCGCCGGTCCAGGACCGGTCGGCGCACCGCAAATTAGCGGTTAGCGATGTACATCGTGATTTCGAAACCGAAACGCAGGTCGGTAGCTGCAGGTGTAGTCCAAGCCATGATGATCTCCTTTAGTGGAACAAGTTTATTTGAATAACACCGCCTGAAACTGCAAACGGTGGAGCGAATCATGCGCGAAGCGCTTATCGCCAGCATCGGCGAATATCTGAATCACCTCTAATGAAATTCATGAACCAGCCTGCTACGGCATGCCGGCAGCAGTGCGGCGAAGGGCGGGCTGATATGATCAGGCTCGCCAGAATCGTCGGCCAGCGTCGTGCCTACTTCCCACAACTACCATGAATACTGACGCCGCGAGCGCAGACCCTGCAGCGCAGCATCTACCATCGCCCACCTCCAGCATGAGCCTGAGGCTGAAGATCAACCTGATCTTCTCCGGAATTACGGTTGTGATATTCGCCGTGCTGCTGGCGGTAGAGATTGCCGGCACACGCGCCAGCGTGCGCGAGGAGATGGAAGCCTCCAACCGAATCGCCACCCAACTGCTCGGACGCATTAGCCATTTTTACTCACACGCCATGATGCCCGAGTTAGTCGCATTTTTACGCGATACCGGTCGCGTGCGTGCCAATGATATCCGGCTGTACGATAAATCTGGTGAGCTGCTGTATGTGTCGCCGCCATCACAATACAAGGCCGGTCGCGACGCGCCCGCGTGGTATGCCGCGTGGGTGATGCCGCCGCTCTCCGAGCGTGCGATTGAGCTTGACGGTGCGCGGCTGGTGCTCACTGCCAACCCAACCCGCGCCATTCTCGACGGTTGGGATAATTTATCCGATATCCTGTTTTCTCAATTCTTGCTGCTGTTACTGGCGGATCTGGTGTTGTTTTGGTTGGTCGGTCGGTGGATCGCGCCGCTCGAGCGGGTTGAGCGTGGTCTGCGTGAGATCGAGCAAGGCGATCATCATGTACGACTTCCGCCATTGAAGGGCAAAGAAGCCGGTGAAATGGGCCGGGCTTTCAACCGCATGGCGCAAGCAGTGGAGGACAACATACAGGTACGTCAAGCCAGTGCTGAGGCGCAGGCGAGGCTGAATGCGCAGCGAGAGTTCACCATGCTTCTGCACGCGCGCATTGAAGAAGAGCGCGCTGCAATCGCGCGCGAGCTGCACGACGAGCTGGGGCAGTCGCTGACCGCGATTCGTAGTATCGCAAAATCCATGATGCAGCATCCCGATGTTGCAGGTGGTCCGCTGGAGCGCCACGCCAGTATGCTGTTTGATACTGCAGGTAAAACATCGGATGCGATGCGACGTCTGATTCCGCGCCTTCGTCCGATCCAACTCGAAGGCATGGGGCTGATTGATGCGGTGCGCGACTTATTGACGGAAACCCAGCAAAACCACGCCGGGGTGCAATTCGAGTTGTCGGTCGCGCGCGAGGGCCTGCCGCCACTGGATGATCAGCTCGAACTATCTGCTTACCGTATCGTGCAAGAGGCCATAACCAACGTAGTACGGCACTCTGGTGCCAAGCGGGCAATGGTAGTCATAGGCACTGAAGATCAAACGCTGAAGATCACTATCTCCGATAATGGCAAGGGTGCTGAGTCATTGCAACGCGAGGGGCATTATGGCGTGCGCGGTATGCAGGAGCGTGCCTCTGCTTTCGGTGGTGATATCGTATTTGGCAGCAGTGCGGAAGGTGGTCTGGCGGTTCGCGTAACCTTGCCGCTGGTTCAAACCGGCAGAGAATAAAATGAAAAAAACCATCAACGTCATGCTGGTCGATGATCACGCCGTCGTACGTTTCGGCTTTCGTATGCTGCTCGAGTCGACCGACGATATCAAAGTGGTCGCTGAAGCGGAATCGGCAGAGGCTGCCTACCAACAAATACCCACCGCCAAGCCGGATGTGATTGTGATGGATATTTCACTTGGCGGCACCATGGGCGTGGAGGCAACGCGCCGTATTGTCGCGCGCGACAAAGCCGCCAAGGTACTCGGGCTCTCGTCGCATGAAGACCCCAGCTATGTGCGCTACATGCTGAAAGCGGGCGCCTTAGGTTATTTATCCAAACGCAGCGCGCCCGACGAATTAATGCACGCGATTCGACAGGTGGCTGAAGGGCGTATGTATATTGAAGCCAGCCTCTCGCAGCGTATGGCCTTGGAAGAGTTCAACGGCGAGAAAAGCCCAATCGAGGTACTCTCGGAGCGCGAGTTTGGCGTATTCATTCAACTCGCCAAGGGGCTGTCGGTCAACCAGATTGCTGAACTGTTGACCATATCTCCCCGCACAGTCGGTACGCATTTATATAACGTGAAGCAAAAATTGGGGGCTGCCAACCAGGCAGAGCTGACCCTGATTGCGGTGCGGCACGGGCTCATCGAGACCTGACGTCAACGACCTTCCATCTACGTAGTACACCAACAATTCATTCATCTGAATCCGGCTCGCTGTCGCAGTGGCAGACTAGGTGCATCCTATATTGATCTGGCATGTGTAGTGCCATGTGATATCGATGCTACCTACGGGCTCACCAGCTTCAGACTTGCATTCTGCGTATGAGGCAGTGAGAGCTGCTGATCGAGAGATGCTGGTGGATATCGATTTTTTCGATGCTAATGGACGCTGGAACCCCAAGAGTGTCGTGTTCTGTGCAGCAGAAGATCCGGCACGTGCCAAGCGTCTTTGGACACGGTGTTTCAGGGGCGTCATGGCGTTACATGGAAAATTATGGGCAAAAAACTATTTAAGTAGCCACTTTCAAAATAAATCAGAGTCGAGGAATTTTCTTGAGCAAATAAAGAAGGAAGGCTTTGTTGATAACAGAGCTTTTCGAGACACAGTCGCAAAGTGCACGCTGCTCTATGAAAATCTCGAGCAAGTCGCTTCAGGAAAAATAGTAAGAAAGAATCGGCTGGTGACTGTTTCGCCAATAACAGACGTTGACAAGATTGTTTCGCAATATTTCTTTCAGATTAATTGGAAAGATTTGGCTGATAGAAATCATTTTAGTTGGCTCACTCTAGAGGCTGCAACAAACATAAAGAAAATCTTGCAGGGTTTAACTCCAAATAAAAATAATGACCAGTTTGTTCAGAAATTGCGTGAATTTATGAATCAGTATGATAAGTGGTTGGACAAGCAAATCGAGGTGAAAGAAGGGCCAAAAAGCATGATTGATATCGTGTTGGAGGCTAGTGATAAAAAGCAATATACACAACGAGAAAAAATAGCGGACGTTATGTTTGCTGCTGCTGATGACTATATGCAGCGATCAGGAAATGACAAGATCGAAAAAAGAAAAATTTTGGCAAGAGAGGCGAGCAAGAAAGATGTGGTGGTGGAGCAGCACGTGAAAAATTGGGTGTTTAAGTGGGATGAGGAAGTGAGGCAGTACGTCTTATCAGAAAACGTTGATGAAAGTGAAAAGCCAGGAAATCCGGGGATTTGATGAACAGGCACTTATTCACAACCGCTGTTTTTCTCGTCGTCGCTCAGGGTTCGGTATTCGCCGAGCCTTCGATCCAATGGGGCGTCACAATTTCCTCGGGTGGCGCGCCGCCGCCGGCGGTTCGCTACGAGCCGATACCTCCGCCAAGAGCGTCGCAGGTCTGGGTTCGTGGCTACTGGGCATGGGATGGTAATGACTACCACTGGGTGCCTGGTCGTTGGGAGCGCGCGCGGGTCGGTTATGTCTACGTGCAGCCGGAGTGGGTGCACCACCCCGAGGGGTGGCAATTTCGGCAGGGCGGTTGGCAGAGTGGCGAGGGACGTGGGCACGATCGTGACCGTGATGACTCACCAAGACGTGGACATTGCCCGCCGGGGCATCGTAAAAAAGGGGAATGCTAGCGCTGAGTTTCGTTGGCAAAGGAGCGCTGCTTGGATGCGATCAAGCAAGCTAATGTGAATGTCGTTTCAGATAAGCGCTGACTTGTTGTGGCGCATAACCGGAAATATCACTGTTCAATTGTTTCACGATACGTTTATCAACCTGATCCGATAACTGCTTGCGCAAGATACCCAAAAAAGCCGGCGGCGCAACGACGATAAGGCTGTCATACCGGTGCATGGCGCAGCCTTGATCCAGAAACATCGCTAGCTGATGAGAGAAATTTTCTTCATCATGCATCGCCTTGCTGACACGGGGTTGCGAAGTATGGGAATGCTGACGATCTCCTTTGCCATAAAAGCGACCTCTGGCGTCATGATGAAACTCGGCGTCAGAGAACCGGCCCTCAGGGTTCATCAAGTCTTCGATCTCGTTTAACTTGTCCAGGTCGCCATCGGTCTCGAAAATTCTGGCACGTGTCCTGTCAGCCACCATCACCCATTGTTTACCCATTGGCATACCTCCACAATCGTGAGGAATTCGACGCCTTCCCAAGCCAAGTGTTCCGGGCGATCGTGAACATGGTGATCAAACCAGACCCTAAAAATTGATGCGGCTCAATTCGAGATCGTGCTTGGGCTTTTACTGTCCCAACATGAACAAGCTACACACCCACTATGACAACCTGAAAGTAGCGCGCGATGCTCCGCCTGAAGTCATCAAGGCAGCATACAAGACACTTTGTCACAAGTTTCACCCTGACCGGCATGCGGGTAGTGAATGGGCAACGCATACTTTTCAGTTGATCAACAGCGCCTACGAGGTACTGTCAGACCCGGTGCGTCGGTCCCATCACGATGCCTGGATCACCAAGCAAGAGGCGACCTATCAGCACATGCCACCCACAGCAGTCGTCACTGTTCCAAGCGAATCAGAGCAAGCTTGGCGAGTTAGATATCACAATATGCTCACGGCAATAGGCCATGCATGGCGTGGCCCTAACAAACAAAAAAATCGCCTCACTGTTACTGCAGCGCTTTGGGTATCGATAAGTCTGCTAGGCGTAGTTTTATTTATCCTGCATCACCTGTGATGGTCAGCCATGTGGTGATCAGCTGCTTAGGTCATCGCGTCCGAACACGAACTGTGTCTGACCATAAAGGCTGCCAGCGACCCGCTTTCTGCGATTACTTTTTATGGAATGACTGCGCAGGTGATCTGGTACTAACTGCTTAACGGAGCAGCGTATCGCCAGTAATTGCTCGCAGCGTGCCAGGCGTAGGATGCTTAACATAGCCTGGCGCGCGAGCCAGGTATCGCGAGATCCTGTACCTGCGCGTGCAGAGGCGTGAAGGAAACGATTCATCAGTATTTCAGCGGTTTCGCTGTCATCCAAGTGAGCGTCGATGTGCATGGTTTGAAAGTTGTTTGGGTCGAGGAGAGAATGGGTGTTAACAAGGTGTAGAAAGTCTAGCGTTAATCCTCATAAAATCCAGCGCAGTCCGATTGAGACAAGTCAACGGCGAGTACGCTTGGGCATGAACCCGCCCGACGTGACCATGCAAAGCATGCAAAAGCCTGAGAATCATTCATGGTCAACGATCAGCTTCCTATCGCGCCGCGCACACTTATCGCTGCAGAAATAGGGCATCCAACGGTATTGGCCTAACGGGGTTATCATGCCGTCGCCCGCTTAACATGTGCTTAAAAACTTTGGAATTTGGGATGATTCGCAATACCGCCTTGATGTTTGCGCACGCGCTACGCATGACCCGCCGTGATTGGCGCGCGGGTGAGTTACGTTTCTTGTTACTCGCGCTGGTGATTGCGGTGGCGGCATCGTCTGCAGTCGGTTTTTTTGTTGATCGTATGAACCGCGCACTCAGCCGCGACGCTGCCCAATTACTCGGTGCCGATCTGCTGATACGTAGCGACTACCCGCTCGACCAAGCGTGGCGCGCCGAGGCTGCAAGACGAGACTTGTCGCTAGCAGACACCGTCACTTTCCCCAGCATGGCTACCACCGGCGATGGCGACCGAAGCGATACCCGGTTGGTAGCGGTCAAAGCGGTATCCAACACCTACCCGCTACGTGGCGCCTTGCAGCTGCAGCGTGGCGCCGCGACCGAAACCGCGCAAGGCGCACCGAGGCCGGGTGAGGTCTGGGTCGATCAAGGCTTCTTGACTTCGCGGCAGATCACCCAAGGCGCTGCGCTGCGTTTGGGTGATGCCACCTTCAAGATTAGTGCCACGATTTTGCTGGAACAAGACCGTGGCGCCGGCTTCATGAGTTTTGCGCCGCGCGTCATGATCGCATTAGAAGATCTGCCGTCTACCGGCTTGCTGCAGCCAGGGTCGCGTATCACCTACCGTTTACAAGTTGCGGGGGATGCCGAGCAAGTTCGTCGCTACCGATTGTGGTTGGAGGAGCAGATCAAGCGCAACGACACGCGCGGTATTCAACTCGAGGCGCTGGATGCGGGCCGACCGGAGATGCGCGCAACCTTAGACCGTGCGCGTCAATTCTTAGCGCTAGTGAGCTTGTTAACCGCGATGCTGTCTGCACTGGCGATTGCGTTAGCAGCACGGCGCTTCATGCAGCGTCATCTGGATGGCGTGGCTATGCTGCGTTGCCTTGGTCTTAGGCAGAATGAGCTGACGCAAATTTATCTGATTGAATTTTTACTGATTGCGCTCGCAGGTAGTGTTATCGGTGCAATCGTGGGGTTTGCTGCGCATTTCCTTTTACTGCAATGGCTGGGCTCTCTGATGCAAGTGGCCTTACCGCCGCCCGGTGGGTTGCCTTTGCTGCAGGGGATACTCACGGGTCTGCTGTTGCTGCTTGGGTTTGCCTTACCACCGGTACTGCAACTCAAAAATGTTCCGCATAACCGCGTGATTCGTCGTGAGCAAGTTGCGCCGCAGCCTTTCACGCTGGCGGGCTATTTACTTGCGCTGGCTTGCTTTGTCACGCTGCTGCTGTGGCAAACCGGTGAGTTGAAGATGGGCCTGTTGACGGCGGGTGGGTTTATGGCAGCACTTGTGCTGTTCGGTGGCGTTGCATGGGCACTGCTGCGTGCACTGCGATGGTCGCGCGGCGCGCTCGATACGCCCGCTTGGCGTTTTGCGTTAGATTCATTAAAGCGTCGACCCGCATCCAGCATTCTGCAAATTATCTCGCTGTCACTAGGCTTGATGGCCTTGCTGCTGCTAACGGTAACCCGGCATGATCTGCTGGCCGCATGGCAGCAATCGGCGCCGCCCGATGCACCTAACCATTTCATCATCAATATACAGCCCGAGCAACGCGCCCCAATTGAGGATGCGTTACGTTCTCACGGTATTCATGATGCACAGCTGTACCCAATGATTCGTGGCCGCCTGATACAGCGCAATGCGACGGTGATTGGTCCGCAAAGTTTTACCGACGAGCGCGCGCAACGGCTGATTGATCGTGAATTCAACCTATCCACCATGCCTACGCTGCCACCGGCGAACACGCTGGTACAGGGCCGTTGGTTCGATACGTCGGCGCGGCACCAAGCTTCGGTTGAGCAGGGCATCGCCAAGACGCTTGGATTGAAGCTGGGCGATCGCCTGCAGTTTGATGTTGCCGGGGTGCCGGTTGAGACCACCATCACCAGTATTCGTAAATTGGACTGGGGATCAATGCGGGTGAATTTTTTTGTGATTCTCGATCCGGCTACCGGCGCGTCATTGCCAAGTACCTGGATCACCGCTGTTTACCTGCCGCCATCCAAACAAGCGCTAGTGAATCAGCTGGTGCGTGATTACCCGAACCTGACGGTGGTTGATGTCGGCAGCATGGTGGCGCAGGTACAGCAGGTTATTGGTCAAGTAGTGAGCGCCGTCGAGTTCTTGTTTCTGTTCACGCTTGCTGCCGGGGTGATGGTGCTCTCGGCGGCGATGCTGGTCTCGCAGCATGAGCGCGCCCATGAGTCTGCACTGCTGCGGGCACTGGGCGCCACCCGAGCGCAATTGTCACGCGCGCAGTGGGTTGAGTGCGCACTGGTCGGTTGCAGCGCCGGTCTGTTGGCCGCCGTTGGCGCAACGGCGGTGGGTTGGGTGCTGGCTAATCAAGTGCTGGATGTCGAATGGGTATTCAGGCCCACAGTGCTGCTGGTAGGGCTAGCACTCGGAGCCGCCAGCGCGTTTGCCGGTGGCTGGTTTGGTTTGCATCGCGTCTTGTCGAGACCGCCCATACTGACCCTGCGAGAAGGCTGAGTACCGTCAAGCAAGCAAGCGAGTAGTCCACGTAGAGTCCATCCCGGTGTCGCGTTTTAAGGGATGGGCTCAATGCACAGCAGTTACGACTTACCACACGTCGGTCGCCTTCACGCGGGTAGAGCCGATGCACGTGTCTTGCACAAGCGCCCCGGTCGTATCGTTCATTCGCTGTGGTGCGGCATCACACTTTGCGTAGCGCTATTAGTCTCGGCTTGCAGCGCAATGGCACCCGGAATTCAGTTTGCGAAATCCAGTGGTGCTACCGGTGAAGACGCTGATCAGGTCAACCCATCGATAGAGCCTATCACCCCTGCATTGGTGAAGCTGGAGCAGCAAGCGCGCGAGCAGCGCGCGCTGGAAGATATCGGCGCGCTCATGCAAACTGCGCAGCCGTACCGTATCGGTGCCGGTGATGTTTTGAGCATAGTGGTGTGGGATCACCCCGAGCTATCAGCCACCATGCTGCCGCCGCAACCGGCTGCGGGAATGGGGCCGATTGGCGTGGCCGCTAGCCCCATGCAACCCGGCGCCGGTTTTGAAGTCGATCACAACGGTATGCTGGATTTTCCGTATGCCGGTCGGATGAAGGTGCTGGGCCTGACGCCCAATGAGATTCACACCTTACTCACCACCCGGCTGGCAAGCTATTTACGCGAGCCTAAAGTCACGCTCAAGGTTCAGCATTATCGAAGCCAGCGCGTGTATGTCGATGGCGAGGTCAAGCTGCCTGGTGTGCAGCCCATCAACGACATACCCATGACGCTGACCGAGGCCATTAATCGTGCCGGCGGCATGAATCCGCTGGCTGATCAGAGCCGTGTGCTACTGACACGTGCGCACACTAGCTATGTCATCAATTTACCGCAGCTGGTACAGCGCGGTATCAACCCTTCGCGGATCCTGCTGGCCGATGGCGATCTGTTACGGGTGATGTCGCGCGACGATAACAAAGTTTTTTTGTCAGGGGAGGTGAGCTCGCCTCGGGCGCTGCCGATGCGGAACGGAAGACTCACGCTTAACGAAGCGCTCGGTGAGGCCGGGGGCATCAACCCGGTCACAGGTGACGCGCGCAAGGTGTATGTGGTGCGGCGCTCGGTAGGTAGCTCACGGGTGTACCAGCTCGATGCGAATGCGCCTGGTGCGCTAGCGGTCGCTGAGGGGTTCGAGCTGCAGCCCAAAGATGTGGTGTTCGTCGCAGCGACACCGCTGACCAACTGGAGCCGCACCATGAGCGCCATGATCCCGGGCTCGCTACCCACCGCAGTCATTGCGACCACGCCACCTCCTGGCCGTTGATCACGTCACCATGTCGACCACACCCTCGAATATGCATCGAATATCACCCTCTGCTCCGCAAATAGGCTACGCGGGAGAGTCACCGCTTATTTTTTCGGACGATCGCGAAACCGATCTGCGCGGCTATCTCGATATCCTGATTCGGCATGCCTGGATGATCGGTTGGGTCACCTTAATCATCACACTGCTCGGTATCCTGTATGCGTTTACTGCGCGACCGGTATACGAGAGCAGCCTGATGGTTCAGGTTGAAGAGAAAGGCCAGCGCGACCCCAAAAGTATTTTAGGCGAGGCCGGTGCCATTATTGATTACAAAACCGCCGCCTCAACCGAGGTTGAGTTGCTCCGATCGCGCTTGGTGATAGCACGTGCCATCGATCGTTTGCGCTTGAATATCAGCATCCGTCCCGAGCGCTTTCCATTGCTGGGCACTTTGGTGGCGGCGACCGGCATCAGCCAGTTGTTGCCTGAGCTGCGCGGCTTGGGTGGCTATGCCTGGGGCGATGAGCGAGCAGAGGTGGGCGTATTCGATGTACCAGAGTATCTGGAAAATCGTTCGTTCAGTTTGCAGGTGCTGGAGGCCGGACGCTACCGACTGAGTGAGCCTGATAGCGGTATCGCTTTCGAAGGGCGTATTGGCCAAACCCTCAATGAAACAAGCGCATACGGACCGATTGATCTGAGGCTCGATACCATCGAGGCCGCTCCCGGTACGCGGTTTTCCTTGATCTGTCGTTCCCGTATTGCGGCGATCGAGGCAGTCCAAAAATCACTCGATGTACAAGAGGTGGGGAAACAATCCGGTGTGATCGTCGCGACCCTGAAAGGGGGTAGCGCAACGGAAGTGTTTCGCTTGCTTACCGAGATCAGTCGTGAATATCTCGCACAAAATAGTGCTCGTCGTACCGAGGAAGCGGATCGGTCGCTCGCCTATTTGAATCAGCGCTTGCCCGAGGTAAAACATCAGCTCGAGGCGGCGGAGGCTCGCTATAACGCATTTCGTAATTTGCACGGTACTGTCGATGTGGGTGAGGAAGGCAAGCTTAATCTTCAGCGTTCGGCGGCCGCGCGCACACGCAAAATCGAGCTCGAGCAAAAACGTACCGAACTTCTATCCCGGTACACTGCGGCCCATCCAACCGTGGTGGCGATCGACCAGCAACTACGCGAGGTAGCGCAAGACTTACGCGACACAGCAACTCAGCTGAAGCAGCTGCCGCTGCTCGAGCAGGAGATGGTTAGACTAACCCGTGAGGTCAAGGTAAATAGTGAGTTATATGCAGCGCTAACTACATCAGCGCAGCAGCTGCAATTAATCACCGTTGCTCGTAGTAGTAATGTACGTTTGATCGACGCACCTGAAAAACCTGATCAACCCATCACACCTAATCGCCCGCGGATTGTGGCGTTGGCGATGTTTCTCGGGATGTGCGTAGGTGGCTTGTTCGCATTTCTACGACGTTCTATCCGCAGCGCGATTGACGACCCTGATGAGCTAGAGCGTACTTTTGGCTTGCCGATCTATGCCAGCATTCCGCATAGTCAGACTCAGCAGACGTTAGTCGCCAGTGGCCGTGATCCAACCAAGCTGCCACTGCTATCACGCATTGCCAGCATGGATGTGGCGGTAGAAGGCTTACGAAATTTACGATGTGCGCTGCAGTTTTGTCTCAAGCAAAGTAAAAACAATATTGTTTTGGTTACAGGGCCGACCGCGGGTATCGGTAAATCTTTTGTATCAGTGAACCTGGCTGCGATCATGGCGGCCTCGGGTCAGCGCGTACTGCTTATCGATGGCGATTTACGCGACGGGCAATTACATCGCTATTTTCATGCCGAGCGTGCAAATGGATTAACGGATCTATTAAGTGGTGCAGCGCTGGCATCGGTGCTGCGTTGCTCGGTACTTGAGCATCTTGATTTTATCGCCACGGGTTATTTACCGCCGAATCCGGCAGAGCTATTACTACGCCCTGAATTAGTCGCCTTGCTGACGTCGCTCGCCCCGCAATATGACGTTGTATTAATCGATGCGCCACCGCTATTGCCGGTTGCCGATAGCTTGGTACTTGGCTCACACGCTGGCGCTATCTTGCTTGCTGCGCGCGCAGGCATCACCCGCGAGCATGAAGTTGCTGAATCGCTCAAGCGCCTATCACGTGCGGGTTTAACGGCACGCGGAATGATATTCAACGACTTGAGCGAAGCAGCGACCAGCTACCGCTACGGCAAGCACTACGGCTACGGAAAAATCCGGCAGCTAGGCTATTCGCGTGATGAACAGACAGCACCGGCTAGCGCATGAGCCACAACGCTGCTACCGTCAGCGTACCCGATACGCTGCTGCCTGCGCATCGTGCTGATACCGTTGAAGATACCGGGTTAGCCACTGAATTTCACCATTGGCCTTTGCCCAGCTATATTTGGCCGGCACTGGAGCGCTGCTACCACAGCATTTTTTGCTCTGAATCTCAGCTAAGAATTTCAGGATGCCTCACGTCTCGCGTTGAGGCCTGGGTTGCTCGGCGTGATGGTCGAATAAGCTCGCTTATTTTATTTGACCGTGATGGCGCTCACGTTCGCGTTCTGAATGAGGTATTTGCTATATCAGCTAACGCACTGACGCAATTTGCTGATGCTGTATTTGGGCATTATCATGAAACACAAATCATTAGCGTTCGTGCTGCCAAGTTAGACGCGCCACCAAAGCATTATCTACATCTGTCAGCTGAAATGTCAGATGACTATCTGTTGAATTTGCCTGCCACTCCAGAACAATGGCAACAATCTCTCTCTTCGCGTACCCGTGAAAAGCTACGTTACTACCTGCGACGTGCGTATCAGCGTACACCAGGTTTGACCTTTCGAACGCTCAAACTCGGGGAATTCAATCTCGCTCAGATCAAGCAGATCATCGCGCTGAACCGTGCGCGGATGCATGTCAAAGGAAAACGCTTTGGCATGAGCGCCGCAGAAGAGTATCAGGTGTGTCAGCTCATGCTTGAGCGCGGTCAGCTATCTATTATCGAAATACACGGAAAGCTATGCGCAGGACTGCTTTGTACACGCGTGGGTGGCGATGTATTCATGCATGTGATAGCCCATGATCCTGCCTACGATGACCTGCGCCTTGGTCTGCTTTGCTGCGCGCTAACCATCGAAGATGCAATCAGGCACCGCTGTCAGCGATTTCATTTTCTTTGGGGGCGATATGACTACAAAACGCGACTCGGCGGCGAGCGGCAGGCACTCTCGCGAATGCTGATCTTCCGCTCCACCTGGGGTTTGATGCAGCAGCCGGGCCATGTGCTGTCACATTTAATGACAGCTACCCGTGCATGGCTACGGCGCTATCGTGGGCGCTTAATGACAAAAACAAAGTGAGTGTCCCTTTCTTAAACAAAGGGACACCCACTTTGTTTGGTGAAGTGATGGAGGGTAACGCATGCTGATCGATACGCGACAAATTACAGATGGCAAGGCCCTGATCGTGACGGTGTGCGTGATCGGTGGTGGCGTCGCAGGTCTCACTCTCGCGCGTGAATTGGAGCGATCTGGAGTGGATACCTGCGTACTTGAGAGTGGCGGGCTTGACCCGGACGATGCAACGCGCGATCTCTATCGCGGCGCCGCCACCGGTATTGATTATCAGTTTGCAGATGGATGTCGCGCGCGGTTTCTAGGGGGTAGCAGTAATTGCTGGGGTGGTTGGAGCCGGCCGCTGGACGCCTGGGATTTCGAGCAGCGAGACTGGATTCCGCACAGCGGGTGGCCATTTGGTCTGCAGGAAATGACACCGTTCTATGCGCGTGCGCACGAGGTGCTCAAGCTCGGCCCCACTAATTTTGACCCCGGTTTTTGGGAGCAGTCTATTGGTAGGCGCGATGTTCGGCGCCTGCCTTTGGATAACACCGATATACGCGATACGATTTCCCAGTTCAGCCCGCCAGTTCGATTTGGTAAGCATTATCGACAAGAGCTCAGGTTGGCACGTCACGTGCGCGTATTTTTGTATGCGAATGTCACTGAGCTGGTCGCTGACCCGCTCGGACTCAGAATTAAACACGTACGCGTACAAACGCTGAGCGGTAAAACCATGACGGTAGCGGCGCGTATATTCGTATTAGCAAGCGGCGGTATCGAAAACGCGCGACTATTACTTGCCTCAAATCGGGTCATGGGCCAAGGCATCGGTAATCAGCACGATTTGGTTGGTCGTTATTTTATGGACCACCCCCGCATGGTGGTAGGTGAGATTCAGTTCAAGCCCCAATGGTCGCGTAACAAGCTATACGATATTAAATATCACTACATGAACAAAGCGGTGTATGCGCACGGCCAGCACATCGCGGCGCAGCTCGCGCTGACACCACAGGCAATGCAGCGCGAGCAAGTGTTGAATGCGCGTGTATGTTTTTGCTCTGAATTTCCTGGCGAGGGAAGCGAAGGCGCCAAAGCATTATTTCGTATCAAGCAGTCATTACTAAAAAAAGACCAACCCGGGCACACACTCACTGCTGATATGGTGGCTATGGCGCGCGATCCGGTCAATACATTGTCTTATGGCTTTACACGACTATTTCACCCACGTTTTCTTATTCGTAATGTCGGTTTTCAAGCGATTATCGAGCCGCTTCCTGATCCGGATAGCCGGGTCACATTATCAACTACACAGCGTGACGCCCTGGGGGTTCCACG
>VERA01000110.1 GCA_018882935.1 Burkholderiaceae bacterium
ATACACGCCCTGCGCGATTTCATTCGCAAGCTCGACACTCATGCCGCTGTCACGGAGGCGAGCGTACACCGCGTTGCGGCATGCGCTTAGCAAAAAGCGAATCGATGTTTTGTTTAAGACTGTCTCTGCGTCTGGCCTGTTAGCGCCAGCATGATCGCGAACAATCAGCGTATTGTAGTCGGCGATGAAGCGCTCATCGGAATGTAACTGATAGACCACGAGCGCATTGGCAAACCCACGAACTGCGTTCGCAATGGCACCGACGATCATCGGTACGGCAAGCCCGGCAAATTCTGCGGTTTCATTTTGCGGCTGTAGTCGGCTTGAGGCATAGCCATTCAGAAGCACAGTTGCAGCGACATAGGGTGCCATGCCCAATAACGAGGCGATGACCTTGCCCTCAAAATTCAGGGCATTTCGATTGATCGATGGGCCGACTCGCTCGAATGATGACTTGCAGATTTCAATGACGGTAGACTCAACGATGAGTCCGAGATTGCGAGCAGGGTAGAGGTTTGATCCGACTGTCCAATGATGATCGCACCAAGACGCAACGCCAATGCCGGCAAAGGTAACACCGATGGCGCTACCGGTTTTCAAGTCGGTAATGTGCTGCTTTTCGTCTGAGGTGCTTGTCCATTTGTTAGCCCAGGAGATAGCACTCGTCATGAGTGATCCAGCGGCGAGCCCTGATACGATCTGGTTGGACCCCGCGCCAACGACGATGCCACCAATGACAGTACCCAAGATAGTGCAGACACCCACAGCGGCGCACTGGCTGTAAGAACCCGTACCAATCTGTGAGCGAGCGATCAGATAACTGAGTCGACCACCGGCGCCAGCGCCAGCAATACCGCTAGCCACGCGCATCGGTGTTTCGCCGAGTGTTGATAGTAATGAATACACGCCCAGTCCCAGCAGGCGTCCTGCGGTTTGTCCCAAGAAGTCGCGAGTAGCATGACTGAAGCAGGCGAGGGCCACTCGGCTTCGCATCGAGGGTTCGTGCGCTGCGTTATCTGCTAAGACGTTTACGTCACCTGAATGCGGCGGTGTTGAAAAAAAATCGCCAGAAACACTGGATAGGTACAACATCGCTGGTCCTTTGCTGTTCAAGGGCGCAGCTTGTGTAACGACTGTTTTGCAGTGAATCCGATTTAAGGGTAGAAAGTTTTATTACTTGTTTATGACATTCTTGTGAATGAAAAAACCCACGCGATATGGCGTGGGCTTTGAAAAAATACTAACGTCAACAGAAGCCGAACGAAGCAGGTGCTTAATCTTCCCGCCGCAAATGCGGAAAAAGAATCACATCACGAATATTCGGCGAATCCGAGATCAGCATCATCAGGCGGTCAATGCCGATACCACAACCACCTGTCGGCGGCATGCCGTACTCGAGTGCGCGAATGTAGTCTGCATCGTAGTACATCGCCTCATCATCCCCAGCCTGTTTCGCTGCGACTTGCGCCTGAAAGCGCGCCGCCTGGTCCTCGGCATCATTCAACTCTGAGAAGCCGTTGGCAATTTCACGGCCGGTAATGAATAATTCAAAGCGCTCGGTAATGCCAGGCACGGTGTCCGAGGCACGTGCGAGTGGCGATACCTCGACCGGGTAGTCGATGATGAATGTGGGTTCCCATAATTGGGACTCAGCCGTTTCTTCGAATAGCGACAGCTGTAGGGCGCCCAAGCCTGAAATAACATGCGGTTCAACACCGAATTTTTTCAGTTCGGCTTTAAGGAATTTTTCATCATTCAGCTGCGTCGCAGTGTAGTGCGGTGCGAACTTATTAATCGCCTGCAGTATGGTCATGCGATGGAAGGGCTTGGAGAAATCCAGCTCTCGGCCTTGGTACGTCAGCTGCGCCGTGCCGTGCGCGTCAATCGCTGCCTGTCGAATCAGTGCCTCGGTAAAGTCCATCAACCACTTGTAGTCTACGTAGGCGGCGTAGAACTCCATCATGGTGAACTCGGGGTTGTGACGCGGCGAGACGCCCTCGTTGCGGAAGTTGCGGTTCACTTCAAACACACGATCGAACCCGCCAACCACCAAACGCTTGAGGTACAGCTCCGGCGCAATGCGAAGGTACATCTCCATATCCAGCGCGTTGTGGTGCGTGATGAACGGCTTGGCTGCGGCGCCACCGGGAATCACATGCAGCATGGGTGTCTCGACTTCCATGAAGCCTTCTTTTTCCATGAAGCGGCGGATCGAGGCGATAGCAGCAGTACGCGCTTTAAAGGTGCGGCGCGTTTCCTCGCTCATGATTAAATCAACGTAACGCTGGCGGTACTTGGTCTCTTGATCCACCAAGCCATGAAATTTATCCGGCAATGGACGCAGTGATTTCGTAAGCAAACGCAGCTTGCTCACCTTGACTGTCAGCTCACCGGTTTTGGTTTTGAATAGTGTGCCCTCAGCACCCAAGATGTCACCAATATCCCAGTGCTTGAAGGCTTGATGGACTTCCTCGCCGACACCATCGTTTGAGATATACAGTTGTATACGACCATCTGCGCGGACACCCGAGGCATCTTGCAGTGTAGCGAAGGATGCTTTACCCATCACACGCTTGAGCATCATGCGGCCCGCGACAACGACCTCAACATTCTGCGCCTCAAGCGCTTCGCGCTCGCTATCATTGTGCTGCGCATGCAAATCGGCGGCCTTGTGTTGCGGGCGGAAGTCGTTCGGGAAGGGGATACCTTGTTCGCGCAGGGTGGCGAGCTTTGCGCGTCGCTCGGCAATGATCGAATTCTCGTCTTGCTCTTGCTGTATGGGTTCGTTTTTGTCGGTCATTATTTTTTCTTGTTGAAAGACGGTACTTAACTCGGAAGTTTTCCACGGTTTGGGCGGAATAATTTTTTCTAGGGCGGTACTCTTTTAATGCATCATCCCGGCGAAGACCGGGATCCAGCGATATATCTAAGTTCGGTCACTCATCACACCCCTTGCTTCAATGATTCAGCAATAAACTCGTCCAGATCACCATCCAGCACGGCTTTGGTGTTACCGGTTTCAAAGTTGGTACGCAGATCTTTGATGCGCGACTGATCGAGTACATACGACCGAATTTGATGGCCCCAACCAATATCGGTTTTCGAGTCTTCCAGCTTTTGCTGCTCGCTCATGCGCTTACGCAGTTCAAGCTCATACAGCCGAGACTTCAGCATAGCCCAGGCCTCGGCGCGGTTTCGATGCTGCGAGCGATCATTCTGGCACTGGACCACAATACCACTCGGCGTATGCGTCAGCCGCACTGCTGAGTCGGTTTTATTAATGTGCTGACCACCTGCACCGGAAGCGCGGTAGGTATCTACCCGTACATCAGCAGGGTTGACGTCGATCTCGATGGATTCATCAATTTCCGGATAAACGAACAAACTCGAGAACGAGGTGTGCCGGCCACCCGCCGAGTCGAAGGGTGATTTACGCACTAAACGGTGCACGCCAGTCTCGGTACGTAAAAAGCCGTACGCATAGTCGCCTTCAACCTTGATACTGGCGGTCTTGATACCCGCGACGTCGCCCTCGGATTCTTCCAGAATCTCGGTCTTGAAACCTTTACGCTCGCAGTAGCGCAAATACTGGCGCAGCAGCATCGCAGCCCAGTCTTGCGCCTCAGTGCCACCGGCACCTGCTTGGATATCAATGAAACAATTATTTTTATCGAGCGGGTTGGAGAACATGCGTCGAAACTCGAGCGCTTCGACCTGTAGTTTCAGTTGCTCGGCATCGGCCTCGACAGCGACGAGCGTATCTTCATCGCCTTCGTCGCGCGCCATGTCGAGCAGCTCGGTGGCGTCGCGCAGCCCCGAACGAATCGTGGTAAGCGATTCAACGATCGCTTCGAGGGATTTTTTTTCTTTACCGAGATCTTGCGCGCGCTTGGGATCTTCCCAAACCTTGGGGTCTTCGAGTTCGGCGTTAACTTGTTCGAGTTTCTCTGACTTCAGATCGAAGTCAAAGATACCCCCGAAGGTCTTGCTCGCGCGACGTCAGATCAGCGAGCAGGGCGGTGAGGGCGTTGAGGCGTTCGGCTTCCATAAGCGTAGGCTTTGATCATGATGCAAAGCCTGCGATTATACCGGACAGTGCCCTATTTCTCGGTGCCTGCAATCGATACGCCAAGGGATGTGTACATGCAGTAATCAAAAAGATATTCAGGCCTTGGTTCGCTTCGAGAGCCCCATAAATTCTCTCAGGCGCTCACGATTAAGCTGCTCGAGTGCCCGACCTTTCAGGCCATCTGTGAGCGCAAACAGATTGCCCAATAGCCGGCGTGCAGCGCCAAGCTTGGACCCTGCATAGCCCGTAGCGTACCTTTGCAGTTCAGTCCGGGTCTTGTCCACAAACGTGAGCGCACCGTACTGTATTTGCTCGATGGCGCTCAGTGGCTGATCTGGCAGCGGCACTTTGCCCTGATTCGCCATGATACGAACAGCCAGTGCTTTGACTTCGACGCTGAGTTGTCCGGTTCTGTCTTTCCCGCTTTTGCAGTTGAATAACGCGCCGCCACCAAGGTAATGCATTAATAATGCGATACGGGCCGGCATTTTGTACGGTTCGTTACCCTTGAAGCGATAGCTTCCCTCCGACCAGATTTGCCTTATCTGATCTTGTAATTGAGGAATGACCTCGATTGCTTCCTCAAGTCTGGCGATTTCTTTCTGGTTATCTGCTGATGGCTGAGCATCTTTCAGCTCCGCCAGCCGCTTCTGCGCGGACGCCAGAAAAAGATGAACCTCGTTGGTATTTTTGCTTTCGGGGTCCTCAGCCGGCAGACCAACGAGCGCGGTGAGCGATGCCTGATTACAAAGTACGTTGCTGACATCATGTCCATTGATCAAGCTACCGACAACCGGGTCATTACCAGGTTTTAGCAAGGAGAGCTCATTGACTCCCCAGTTGAATGGCAGAATTTTTGCCTTTACCTGCTGCCCATTCACAACCAGACCACCAGCGGCGATTTCTTTTTGGAGATCATGGTAGGCCTGTACTTGAACCTCGAGCATGACTTTCTCATCCAGGCTGCTGTTGCCGCTGGTGATAGATGCAAAGAGGTGACGCACATGATCAGGCGTAAGCAGCGAAATAGAGCTAAATACCAAAGACTCTTGATTGGCAATCTTCGACGCTAATATCGGGCTGCGGGCGATCTCCATCAGAATGACTTCACGGGCGCGGTTGAGTGCTCCTTGCCGTACCAGTAACTGCATCAGCTCGGTATCTTTGATAACGCGTTCAGCTAATTGAGACGCGAATTCAGGTTTATTGAGTAAATCATCTGCTGAGATCGTCGTTGTGCTTGACTCGCTTGATAAGATACCGGCTTCAGTCAAACTATCAAGCAGTTCGCGTTCCCGGTCGATAAGCACTTGCAGCCTTGAGATGAATGCTTCTCGAATAGGATTCGGTAATATTGGCGCTGGCACATTTGGCGCGGATGGTACTGCTGTGTTTTGCGTATTCGGATTGCCACCGCGCGCTACACCCGGGTAGTGGATGGTCTCGGTCGTTGGAGCCCGATCAGCCGGGCCGAGTAGCTTAACAATCAGGTCGGCAGCGGCTTGTGGCGGCATGGATTTCAATTCATCAGGCAAGCCGAAAGGCGCGTTGACCGCATGCCGTGTAGCGCCGAAGAGAAGCTTGCCGTCAGCGCGTAATTCATCATGCGCCGCCATTAGCGCATGGGTAGATTCAGCGAGATCGTGAGAAATAAATCCACCACGGACAGGTTTCCCCTCGGCGTCTTGATGAATATAGTCATTCGCACTTGCCTGGGATAATACCGTGTTGGTAGCAGCATGTATGACGCGCTCGGGATTTGCCAGTACATGGCTCGCCGGAGTAGCGAGCGATTCCAGGCGGTGAAGATTCACGACGCCATCACCCTGAACGGGTACCACGATCTCACTTTGAATAATATTCCAGGGCTGCTGATCAAGCACCTCTCGATTCGCTTTTCGGTGCTTATCATCCGTATTGGTGATCCCCGCTTTTTTGAGCAGTGCGCGCATTAGCATGGGTTCGTTGAAACTATCAAGTGCCAGGCTATGAGGATCAACTTGTTGCGGAGGTTTACCCCAACTTGCAAGCAGCTGTGAAGCGGCCTTCTCAATACCTAACAGCTGACGCGCCTTGTTGATTGGATGGATCAAGCGCTTGACACCAGAGATTTCTTTTTCGCCAAGAAGCTGAGCTGGGCTGATATCGCCTGGCGCTAACTTAAGCTGCTCCAGCGCTGAATATCGGTGCTCGAGTAGGG
>VERA01000111.1 GCA_018882935.1 Burkholderiaceae bacterium
GCTGTGGCTTTTCTTGCGGAGATGATGCGAATTACGCTGTCATCACCTCGGTAGCAATGGCAGACCACCACTAATCGCAAGGAAAAACTAAGACCCAATAATATGAATCTCTCTTCATCGGCCGAGTGGTCAGGGTCATCAATCAGCTTGGCGTGCTCATCATAGAAGGCGGATTTCGCCTCTTCAAATGAAATGCCATGCTTTTTAAGATTGGTTAAAGCCTTGCGGGTATCCCATTCGAATCGGAGAGAATTCATATGTACATTGTAAGTACATAGGGGTGGAAGTGCAACCCGCAGCCCGATTGTGGAACGCTTCGCTTATCGCGCGACCCCACAACGCAAACAGCCCCCGTTATCGCTAACGAGGGCTTTTACATCTTGGTGGCCCGGGGCGGAATCGAACCGGGCTGAGGACGCCCGATCCTGCAGTCAAAGATGCTTGGGCCAAGCTCTCGCTGTGTGGAATACCCGCAAAATTTCGATGCTGCCGTTCCTGATTCGGTAGGGCACGATGTACGGATAGTGCGTAATTACTAATTCCCTTGTGCCTGTAACCCGTCCTGCTCGTCCCAAGTGGGGATGTTCTTTTAGCTGCTCGACGCTGGCTAGGACATGCGTGAAGAAAGCTTTGGCGTTAGCAGGACTTTCTTTCGCAATGTAATCCGCTTCATCGGTCAGATTGACCAGCGCTTTCGACAGCCACTTAACTTGCATACTTCTTTATGGCTTTGGCTAGATCTTTATCCGATGCAAATTCCCCAGCATCAGCTTCTTTTAATGCTTGTTTGATTTCCTTGATTTGCCAAGCCTCAAGCTCGAGATAGCGTTCGAGGGCTTCTGCGGCCAGGAAAGACTTGGAGCGATTGGTTGCAACAGCAAGCTTTTCGAGTTGGCTTTTGGTTTTAGCGCTGACTCGCAGGGTGAGGACTGAGGATTCCATGCCGACCTCCAAAAATACAATGTATACATTGTATGTCAGAGGCTCAAAACAAAAAAGCCCCAGCACGCATGCTGAGGCTTGCTTGAGTGTGCTTGGTGGCCCGGGGCGGAATCGAACCACCGACACAAGGATTTTCAGTCCTCTGCTCTACCAACTGAGCTACCAGGCCAAGGCGTAGAAGTATAGCAAAACCCGACCAACGCCGATAGCTACAGAAGAGATTCGCAAGGCAAATACACACGAAAGATATAATCAGCGCATGGCGATGACCACAGACATTTGCATTATTGGCGGCGGTGCGATTGGTAAAGCGGCCGCGCTTGCGATGGCACGCGCCGGACGCAAAACCACCTTGCTGGCAGTAGAAAACAAGCATCGGACCAGCGCATCAAGAGGCGATTGGGACCAGCGCGTTTACGCGCTCAATCATGTTGCGCGAGACTTGTTGTCACGATTACGCGTGTGGGATGCGATGGACTCGTCGCGTATCGCCGCAATCGATGCTATCCAAGTGCACGGAGACGGTGAAGCCGCCGGCAAAATCGATTTCGATTCCTACAGCTCGCGTACAGAGGCGCTGGCCTGGACCGTCGAGGATAGCAATATCAATAACGCACTAGATCACGCGCTCCAGTTTGCAACCGGCGTCACGATAGTTCGTGGATCTGCAAGTGCGCTACGTATCAGCGATCAATTGGTCAGTGTGCTCCTTGAAGATGGAACACAAATCGATAGCACGCTGCTGATTGGTGCCGATGGTGCGAATTCATGGGTCCGCTCACAAGCCGATATCGGTATCCACTACCGTTCGTATCATCAGCAAGCGGTGGTAGCGAATTTTCGTTGCGAAAAACCGCATCATGGCATTGCAAGCCAATGGTTTTTAGGTGAGCAAGGCATTGTGGCACTGCTGCCATTGCCCGCCTCTAAAATATCGCTGGTGTGGTCGGCGCCCGATAGCCTGGCCAAAGCGCTGATGCAAGAATCGCCCAAACAGCTTTGTCGCCGCCTATCAGAATTACCCGGCCAGACATTAGGTAATTTCACACCACTACCGCCGGCCACCGCGCAAGCCTTGCCTCTGCGACTGATACGTTCTGCGAGCATGATCGCGCATCGCATCGCGTTAATTGGTGATGCGGCCCACGTCGTTCACCCTCTGGCAGGGCAGGGAATGAATCTTGGCTTCGGGGATATCGATGCCTTGTTAGCCGCGCTTTCAACAAACGTACAAACTGCTGATTGTGGCGAGGCTCAAACACTCGCGCGCTACGCACGGCATCGCGCCGAGCAGGTTATGCTTATGCAGCTAACCACAGATGGTTTGCAGCGATTATTCGATACACCTATCGCCCCAATAAAATTCCTGCGCAACATGGGGTTGTCAGCCGTGGATAAGCTGCCCTTTTTAAAACGCAAGCTGATGGCCCATGCGCTTGGCCAATCAATTTCTTCTTAGTCAATACTGCATGAGGCGAGTGATGCACAACACAAAAAAAATTTCATGGCTCGTGCTGGTACTGAGCCTACTACCCGCCGCAGCGCTCGCACAAAGCACTGAAGCCAAACTCAAAAAACTATTACAGGGGCGCCTCGGCAATGAGCAGCCCGTTGAGTCGGTAACAAAAACACCTTTCGGTGGGCTTTACGAGGTGAAGGTCGGTAATGAACTTGTTTACACCGACGCAGAAGGAAAATTTGTATTCATTGGTCATGTATTTGATACCGAGACATCAAAAGACCTGACCCAGGCAAAGCTTGACGAATTAAACAAGATCAAATTTTCTGATTTACCGCTCGATCTGGCCGCAAAATCTGTCAAAGGTAATGGCAAGCGCGTCATCGCTGTATTCGAAGATCCGAACTGTGGTTACTGCAAGCGCTTCCGCAAGTCGCTGGTCGAGATCAAAGACCTCACCGTCTACACCTTCATGTACCCGGTGTTGGGGGATGATTCGCTGAAGAAGGTTAAAAACCTTTGGTGCAGTGCAGACAGAGCAAAAGCTTGGGACGACTGGATGCTCGAAAACAAGGCCGCGCCTAACGCCCCTGAGTCATGCAGCACCGCAGCAATTGATAAAGTCATTGAATTGGGTAAGAAATATCGGGTCACCGGCACGCCGACCATTATCTTTGCGGACGGTTCAAGGGTGCCTGGCGCGATCGACGCAAAGACGCTGGAAAACAAACTGGCGCAGATCAAATAAGCGCCGCACGTAAATGCCATTACGTGAAAATCATTCATCGACGCTGGCCGCCGCGTTCAGCGAAATCGCCATACTCTTCCGCTAACATCAGCACCAGTGCTGGTCTAGCCCCGGCAGCAGCAACGACATTCAAAGCACTTGCTGAATGCGTGCCAAATTATGTTGAGCGAACTGTTTTACAGCGCATAAAAATTAATTTAAGGAGACCCAACCCATGTTCCGCGCCATTCTGCTGACCAAGAACGACGACGGTTCCACCCGAGCTGAACTCAGCCAGCTCGATGACTCGCAATTACCCTCAGAAGGCGATGTAACTGTCGCTGTTGAGTACTCCACTATTAACTATAAAGATGGCCTCGCCATCACCGGTAAATCACCGGTAGTGCGCAAGTGGCCTATGGTGCCGGGCATTGACGGCGCCGGTACGGTGGTCGCTTCGTCGCACCCCAATTGGAAGGCCGGCGATCATTTCTTGTTGAACGGCTGGGGTGTCGGTGAGGGCCATATGGGTTGTCTTGGCCAACGCGCAAAGTTAAAAGGAGATTGGCTGATCCCGCTGCCAAACGGTATGAGTGCGCGAACAGCGATGGCGATTGGTACCGCAGGCTATACCGCGATGTTATGCGCCATGGCCTTGGCGGAAAATGGTGTCAAGCCTGAGCATGGCGATGTACTGGTCACCGGCGCCTCTGGCGGTGTCGGCAGTGTCGCGGTTGCGATACTTGATGCGCGTGGTTATCGGGTGGTGGCGTCTACCGGCAAAACCGCAGAAGCCGACTACCTGAAGTCATTGGGCGCAGCTGATGTCATCGACCGCGCCGAGTTGTCGGCGCCAGGCAAGCCGCTGCAAAAAGAGCGCTGGGCTGGCGTGGTGGATTCAGTAGGCTCGCATACCCTGGCCAATGCAGTAGCGCAAGTGCGTTATGGCGGGACGGTAGCTGCTTGTGGCCTCGCTCAGGGCATGGATTTTCCGGCTACCGTGGCGCCGTTCATCTTGCGTAATGTGAAGTTGATTGGTGTTGACAGCGTCATGGCGCCGATCGACCGTCGGGTAGCCGCCTGGTCTAACCTCGCTTCTGAAATCAAGTCAGATACCTTGGAAAAAATCACGCAGCAAATCTCGCTTGCAGATGCTGTGATCTGGGCGCCGAAGATTCTTGCCGGCGAAGTTCGTGGTCGACTCGTCGTTGATGTTAATGCCTGACCAAACCATCGAAAAGCACCTGACCATCAACTTAACAGCACCATGCCATCGCGTCGCGACGTCGTCCATTACGCCATTCGGCCACATGATCTAGCGCTGCATCTGTTTGAGGTCGTGCTCACCGTGGCACGCCCTGACCCGGAAGGACAGGTACTGTCACTTCCCGCCTGGATCCCCGGTAGCTACATGATCCGCGAATTCGCACGCAATATTGTGCAGATACGTGCCGAATCAGAAGGGCGTAAAGTCAAGCTGACCAAGCTGGATAAACACAGCTGGCGAGCAGCGCGCTGCAAAGGCCAGTTAACCATCACGTATCAGGTCTATGCATGGGATTTATCGGTACGCGCGGCGCATCTCGATCAAACCCATGGCTTTTTCAATGGCACCAGCGTGTTCCTGCAAGTCCATGGCAAACAGCAACTTGCCCATGTCGTCGATATACAGCCGCCACCAGGCGAAGCCTATAGCAGCTGGCGTGTTGCTACCTCATTACCTGAGTTAAAAGCCCGGCGGTATCGCTTTGGAACTTACCAGGCAAAAGATTATGATGAACTAATCGATCATCCCGTGGAAATGGGTGAATACATCCTGATCGATTTTGAAGCCCACGGCGTACCCCATGAGATGGCCATCACCGGGCGTATCCCGAACCTGGATGCCGAGCGCCTCGCAAATGATCTGCAGCGTATCTGCGAGCATCAAATCGCCTTTTTCGAGCCGCGCAGCAAGCGCGCGCCAATGCAGCGCTACGTATTTCTGACGTTAGCAGTCGGTGATGGTTACGGTGGTCTGGAGCATCGCAGTTCGACTGCACTGATCTGTGCACGCTCCGATTTGCCTGTGCGAGGGCAAACAGCGATCACCGAGGGCTATCGTAATTTCCTTGGCTTGTGCAGCCATGAGTATTTCCATACTTGGAATGTCAAACGCATCAAGCCTGCAGTATTCGCGCCTTACGACCTCACCAAGGAAAACTATACCTCGTTGTTGTGGTTGTTCGAGGGCTTCACCAGTTACTACGACGATCTGACGCTTGTTCGCGCCGGGGTGATTGATCGCACCACCTATCTCGGATTGCTCGCTAAAACGCTTAATGCCGTACAAAAGGGCAGTGGTCGCTTGAAGCAGAGCGTCGCTGAATCCAGCTTTGATGCTTGGACCAAGTACTACCGCCAAGATGAAAACGCACCTAATGCCATCGTCAGCTATTACCAAAAAGGTTCACTTGTTGCGTTATGGTTTGATCTGCTCATTCGCAGCCAAACACGTGGAAAGCGATCCCTGGACGATGTCATGCGTGCATTATGGCGTCGCTACGGCCGTGATTTTTACCATGATGGGCATGGCGCGGGTGTCAGTAGTGTCGATGTAGAGGCACTATTTGATGAGGTCACAGGATTGCGCTTGAAGTCAGTATTTGATCACGCTGTGCGCGGTACTAAAGACCTGCCGTTGGCCGAAGCACTCGCTTCATTTGCCATACACTATCAAGATCGCCCAGCCAGAGCAGCGCCATCGCTCGGTGTCCGTACACGTCGAGAAGGAGCCGACTGCAAGCTGGCATCCGTGTATGAGGGCGGCGCGGCGCATCACGCCGGCTTATCCGCAGGCGATACTCTGGTAGCTATCGACGATCTGCGCGTGACTGCTTCAAATTTAGATAGCTTATTGGCGCGGTATCGTGTCGGCGATACTGTTCAGATTCATGCGTTTCGTCGCGATGAGTTAATGTCCTTCGCCGTCAGTCTGCTGCCCGATACTTCGCCTAAAATCAGCCTGACGATATTGGAGAAGCCGCTTGCTGCCACCAAGCTACGCGATGCATGGCTCAAGGCACGCTAGCGTAAACTGGCTGATGTGTTGCCATTGGTGGTGACGCCGCAGCAGTACCAGTGCCGAAC
>VERA01000112.1 GCA_018882935.1 Burkholderiaceae bacterium
GTGTAGCTGACCCTTGCGCAGAATTTCAATTGCGCCGATTTGCTCCAGTGGTAAGGGTAGTAAAAATTTTTCCGAGCGGGTGGTCGATACCTCGATATGCTGTGCGCGGCGGGTTTCTTCGACGCCAATCACAATAGCCAGTATCGCTACCAGCCCCCAAACAAATAACAATTGCTTGCGGCGCGCTTTCATCGACGCCTCCACCAAACAGCTACACCCAGCGCTGCCAGCAGCAGCGGTAACAGTATCAGCGACAGAATGAAGGTTGCCTTCATTTGCGTGTTGGTCATACTGACCACAGGCAGGTCGTAGGTGCGGGGCTCCAGACCGATCAGATTCTCTCTTGCGGCCAGGTAGTTCACTGCGTTGAGGAACAGCGCACCATTACCCAAAATATGGAAGAAAGAATTGGTCGCAAAATCCGAGTCACCGGCCACAATAATCCGTGAGGGTTTGCGCTCGGTACTGATGGGTTTGGCTTCGTCCGCTTTTTCACCGCGCAGCTCTTTCATGATGATGGTGGCGGAATCCACGGTGTTCGGGTTGAAGCTGGCGGCCAATGCCAAGGTCAGTGGCCCGGTCTTGCTGGCACCTTGCACAAAGTCTGCACGGGCGCGATCAGGCGAGGTAAAACTTTTACGCGATGAATTCACCAGTGGACGTATACGCACGCCGGGCACGGGTTTGGCAGTGGGCATCAGCGCGCTCACACCGGGATAAAACGTGAGCGGTAATTTATTGGTCACCTCGTGCCGGTTATAGTCGGTAACTGCTGGCGCAGAGACATCAGCCCAGAAATGACTCGCCTCATCAATGACCAGACCTTGATCGAGCTGCACACCGTATTTTGCCAAGATGGGGTCGAGACCGGTTTTAACGAATGGGTCCAGCAGAAATAAGGCGTTGTGGCCATTATCGAGATACTGCTCGATCACTTTTACTTCTTGCGCCAGATAAGGCATAGCCGGTCCAATCACCAGCAGCAAAGAGCAGCGCTCGATATCAACATCTTTGCTCATCAGCGAGATTTTTTCTACCACGTAGTTCATCGCTTCGAGCGAGCCACGCGCTTTGGCCATGCCGTGGTTCTCATGCAGCACCATCTTGGTTTCCAGGCCATGCGAGTGGCCGGCGGCGCCCTCGGTGTGGTCGTGCGACTCGAGGCTGAACGGGTCTGGTTCGCCGTGTCCTTCCGCAAAACAAGCGAGCTGCTGCTTACCCTGAGAAACACGCAAAATACCGTTAGCGATATCGGTTTCTGTTGGGCCATTAACGGTCAGCTTGCGACCTTCACTCTCCATCAGTGCCGTGCCCGGAAATTCAACGCCGCGCATTTTTGCTTGCGAGGGGTTCAGCATGGGATCAAAAAATGACACCGTAATTTTTTCGTTTTGCGATGCAATTTGTTCGTACAACTCGACGGTTTCACGCATGCCACGATCGTGAAAGAACGTAATAGTCACCGGCTTGTCGACAGCTTTAAGCATTCGAATCGTCTGCGGTGCCAGCGAGTGTTCCCGGTTCGCAGTCATGTCAAGCCGAAGCGGGTACAAGGCGGCGACCCATGCAATAGCTACAAACAGTAGCAGCATGCCCAGCATCAGCAACAATAACTCGGCACGCTGGCCACGCAGTAATAATCGAACTTCAGCGCGCAACTGCCATGCCGCGTACGCGCTGCAGCCCAAGCCGGCCAGCAGTAGCAATAGCGCAAGCACCGAGGAACCGACGATCAGGGCACTAGCGAATGCTGAACCGGCCAGCAACAGCAGGCCGGCGATCAGTGTCAGTCCGTGACGAAATGAGTTTTCCATGCAGCGATAGGGGAATAATCAGCGGCGTAATTGCAAATAACCGGTATTGAGTGTGAGCGCACAGGCAATGACGGCAAAGAAGAACGTAATACCTTCCGAGCGCAGCAAGCCGCGAATAAAGTCAGCAAAGTGCAATGCAAACGACAAATGCGCAACCAGATCACGTAATAACAGCGAAGACTGCAGTGACTGCAGATGGCCGACAAACCAGAACCCGAGCAGCACGGGGATGGTAATCAGCGCGGCCACGATCTGATTCTCAGTCAGCGCAGAAAACAACTGGCCAATTGCAATACAGGCCATGCCCAGCAAAATAAAACCGAGGTAGCCGGAAATAATATTAAGCGTTTGCGGTGTGCCGAATAAATACAGCGGCACCAGGTTGATCCATGTGGCGGCTGTCATCAGCAAAAAGATGCTGACAGCGCCAAAATATTTGCCGAGCACCACTTGCCAGGTCTGCAGCGGCAGGGTCATGAGCAACTCCATCGTGCGCGCGTTGTACTCAGCTGAAAACAGACGCATCGTGAGCACAGGCGAAATAATCAGCAGCAGAATGCCCATGTTCTGCAGCGTCGAGTCCATGGTACCGATGCCGGTCAGGAAGATGTTGTAAGTAAAAAAATATCCGGTACCGAGCAAGAACACGGCGATCACAAAGTAGGCAATCGGCGACCGGAAATAGCCCAGCATCTCTTTAGCGTAAACCGCACGTACACCGTCGAGCGTGTTCATGCCACCTCCTGCGCGGGTTCGCTGCTAGTGCGTGCGTTGGCCTGCTCGCTGCCGTGGCCGATGTAGCCTAAAAATACATTCTCAAGTGTGGGTTGGCGGCGCTCAAGTCGATACAGCTCACCTGCGCTCATGATGGCGCGCGCGATACGCGATTCAATGCCATCAACATCGTGCACCAGGCAATCAATACTGAGAACGCTGCTGCGCACCGGATGCGGGCGAATATTCAGCCCCATCACACCATCGACTGCATTAAGCGCTTGCTCGATCGCGGCGCGGTCACCGACAACGTCTAGCAGCACGCTATTACTTTGCTGTGCTTTTTTCTGTAATCCGTCGGGGGAATCGACCGCCAGCAAGCGGCCACCATTGATGATGGCAACACGCTGACATATCAGCGTTACCTCGGGCAGTATATGCGTCGAGATCAGCACGGCGTGCTTGCTGCCAAAGTTGCGAATAACCTCACGCGTCTCTTGAATTTGGCCAGGGTCGAGACCGGCAGTCGGTTCGTCTAATAGCAGTACACCCGGTTCGCCGAGCAGCGCTTGCGCCAGCCCCACCCGCTGCCGGTAACCTTTGGAGAGCTTGTAACACTCTTTCTGGGTGACGGCTTCCAGCCGGCATGCGCTAATAACGCGATCGAGCTGTTGCGCTATTTGCGGCGCAGGCACGCGCTTGGCACGCGCTACAAAGCGCAAATACGTGGTTACATCCAGCACGTCGTATAACGGTGGGGATTCGGGCAAATAACCAATGTAAGGGGCTGCCTGCTCGCGCTCGGTTGCCATGTCGTGGCCACAGACTTTTACCGTACCGGCGCTGGCCTCAGTAAAGCCGGCAATCATGCGCATGACAGTCGTTTTGCCAGCGCCATTGGGACCAAGAAAACCGACAATCTCGCCTTGTTTTACGTCGAACGAAATTGCGTGAATGATCGCTTTTGAGCCGTAGCTTTTACTGACCTTGTCGAGAACTATCATTGCGGCTTGGTACGGGTTGTTACGAGTTTCTGCTGCTTTGCATACCCCGAAAAAAACCCCCCGGACTAGCGGGGGGTTTTCAGAGCAAAGAGATTACGCGTTTACGCGATCACTTGTGCCATTTGTTACCGTCTTTGGCGAACTGCGCGCCATCATGCGCCATGAAGATCTTGCCACCTTCAAGGTCACGCATACGCTTGAGCTTATTGAGCGAATCAGTATAGGCCTGAATGCTGAAGTTGAGACCGGCCGGGTAGCCATCAAGGTTTTCCTGCATCCAGATAGCATCTTGCGACAAGATGATCATCTGACCGCTCTTCAGTTTTACCTTGAGCGATTGGTGGCCAATGGTGTGGCCTGGCGTAGCGATAATTTTCACTGTGCCGTCGCCGAACAGGTCGTAGTCACCGTCGAGTTCATAGAAATCATAGTCACGGGCAGACACCAGGTCATTCAGAACAAAGGTGCCGTTGGCTGCACGGCCCTGGAATTTCTCAGGCCAGTAACCTTGGTACAGCTCTTTTTTCTGGAAGACATGCACTGCCTTAGGGAACATGGCGATGTTACCGGCATGGTCGAGGTGACTGTGCGAGGTGACGACCACTTTAACGTCATCCACTTTCAAGCCAACTTTTTCGAGTTGCTTGTCGATCACGTCTGAGCGCTGCTGACTTGGCTTCAGGAAGTCGCAGCTGCCTGCTGCCCAGTACTTCTTGCAGTTTTCTGTGCTGTCCGAAATAGCAACGTTGTTACCGGTGTCGAATACCACCACGCCTTTCGGGTGCTTCAGAATCCACATCGAGACTGGAATCGTGATGTCTCGTGCGGTAGGGAATGTGGGGATCAAGCCTTGAATATTGAACGGCCCGAACATGCCGCTCGTTGTCCAATACAGCTCCTGCGACTGTGCCGACGGGGCGGTGCTCATGCACAGCGCGGCCAACAGCGATGCCAAAATACCCGATTTCTTCATGAGTCTTCCTCCGTCGTTATGGTTATTTGCTTCGTTACACAGTGCCGGTGCTTGCCACACCTCTGGTTCTGTTTTTAATCGGGGCTAAGATCTTGCCCCTGTTATTTTTCGGCGCGTTTCCCCCGCCGATCCGAACCAATCTTGTTGTGTGGAACATGGTGCATTGCTATTCACTGTATGTCAATCATTCATTTGGCGAATAACCGAGGCGCTTCAAGGCGTCGCTGCCGAGAGGTGAGATGCTTATATCCAAACTATTAATATTTTTATTTTTATAACGCGCTACCCGTTCACCGCGCTGAAACAACCTTGGGGCGGCACTCGATAGGGAGGCCGTAGCCGCTGGACCTGACTTTATGCTCCGCGGTGAACTCAATCTGAAACCAGCGGCAGATCGGCGTGAAGTAGCGGTAATTCCAGACATAGCCGCGGTTACGCGCCAGCCCAAAACTGTCGCGCGACATGCCGATCAAATCAATCACTTCATCAACATCCATGCCAGGCTTGATCAGCCGAAAATTCTCTTCATTGAGTAACTGTTGGTAGCTGGTTGCTTTTCCCTCGGCATCAAACTGCACGCGGTAGGTGTGTTTGCCGGATGGTCCGCGCGGAAAATCCAAACGCTGCGCTTGGTCGAGCTCGTTGGGTAGCGGGTAAGGCCTTCCCATCTCTGCAATCACTTGTTCGCGCGACATGCCAATGAACCGCTCGGAGGGAGAGTAAGTGACACAAGCGCTAACGAGCAGGGTCATCAGCACCAATACAAAAAGGTTTCGCAGCAATCTCATCGCACCGCCCATCACAAGAAAAAATAATTCGTCACGCGCGTCGTCATGATGCCCAAAAAGGTAAAGCCATGCATTCCGTCGAGCTTTGACCGTGCGCGAGTGTGAATCTAAATATTTCTTTTAATCCTAATTAGACCTTTATTAATTTAAGGGTATTTTAGTTTGCGAGTGTTTACTATCTTTAAATCAGTTGTTTTAAATGATGGTTTCAATTTTGATTCGAGTGGTTATGATTAACCTATTTTTTGTAGTGGTTTTCACTGTTCAGCCTCAGGAAAATTTCCCGTTGATTCAATGACTTGTTCGCTTTAGGATCCGCGCAGGGATAAGCTCCCTCTCTTAATACGTCTATCTTCTGATAGGGCGATTTCGCCGGCCGCTTTTTGCGGCCGGTTTTTTTTTGTACCCACAAAACCTGAATGAATTGCTTGAATTCGTCATTAATTCAGGTATGCTAAAAAGTGAATCATCAGGGTAAGGCTGCTTTCGGAGTAGTACCTTGGCTCTGTGATCTCCACGTGTTGTAACTCGGCGCGTGCAGTAGGTACGTCGGGAGATGCTAGCGGCGAAGAAAATGCGATGCGAAGCGGCCCCCCAACTAAAAACAAGGAGACCAAATGAAAAAATCGGTTGTTTCTCTCTCACTCACCGCGTTGACAGCGGGTGCCATGCTGGCAGCCATGCCGGCCTCTGCTGTTAATGTGAAGGTTGAGTCCTTCCAAAAAGCGGAGTCGCCATGGGATATGGCTTTCCTTCCTGATGGCACCATGTTCTTCACCGAGAAGTGCGGCGGCCTCTCGGTACGTACAACTTCCGGCGGCGTGAACAAGCTGCTTGGCGTCGGCGGCAGCAGCGGCTACAGCCAGACCAAGGATGACTTGTTCTGCGATGGCCAGGCGGGTGTGCTCGGCGTTGCAGTTGACCCAGACTTCTCGTCAAACCGCTACATCTACGTTATGT
>VERA01000035.1 GCA_018882935.1 Burkholderiaceae bacterium
TTGCCGCAGGCACCTTATCCCCCGGCACCTTGGTCTTAATATAGGGTTCTTTTTTCTTGGTGTTCGTTTCCGCCGAGCCCAGCGTTGCGGTATCACTGGCGGAACTGCTGGGCTTGCTGCTGCTGGGCGTGGTGGGCAGCGGCGGCAGACCGCCACGCGGCGACAGGGCAGGCTCGGTCGAATTTTTCTGGGTACTGGGTGCAACATTGCTGGTAGAAGGAAGGCTGCCGCTAACCGTGGCTGCCACCCAGGTACCGGCACGCGGTCTTGGCCGCTGTTGTACGGCTGGTTGCTGCTTGTCCTTGGAGTTGCCGGTGCCAGACGAGCTCTCTTTAGACGAGGTATCAGCGGACGACCCCTCGGTGCTCCGTTCTTCACTCTCTGCGTTTATTTCGGTGCGTGAGTTTTGACGACCCAACGTCGACGTTGGTGTGCTCATGGTGTTCCTTTCTGCGATGAGATTAGTTTGTCGTGGGCTATCGCACGAGGATTGCTCACTTAGGTATAGAAGACCGGCGCGCCAAGCATGGCTAATCTGGCAACGTCTGTTCATCGAAGGACTTGGTAACCCCCGAACCCCAGCGGTTTCCTAGTGTTTTTGAGGGCTTACGCCGAGATCGACACTGAATTGCTTGACGTTATTTCATCGCGCGGCCTATATTGCTGACCCCCCGGTTAGTAACCCGCCACGCTGCCATGACCACCCTTGTCGAAGCCCGCAACAAGCCCCGATGGGAACGTCGGAAAGACGCCCGTCCGCAGGAATTACTCGAGGCAGCGCTGGACCTGTTTGTGGAGCGCGGCTATGCGGCGACGCGGCTCGATGAGGTGGCCGCGCGCGCGGGGGTATCGAAAGGCACCTTGTATCTGTATTTCGAGAACAAGGAAGAGCTATTCAAGGCGGTGGTGCGCGCCAATATGGTGCCGCCACTGGCGGACGCTGAAGAGTTGATTAGCACCTTTGAGGGGCACAGCAGTGAACTGCTTCGCCAGTGCATCGATGGCTGGTGGCAGCGGATCGGCGCCACCAAGCTGTCAGGTATTTCCAAGCTGATGATGGCCGAGTCAGGTAACTTCCCTGACGTGGCGCGGTTTTACCACGAAGAGGTGGTATCGCGCGGTGGCGCGCTGCTGGCGCGCATTATTGAGCGCGGTGTGGCGCTGGATGAATTCCGACCGGTTGATACCGCGATGGCGACCCGCGTGATCATCGCGCCAATGCTGATGCTCACCATGTGGCGGCACTCGCTGCATGCATGTCATCTAGATCCGATCGACCCCGATGCCTTCCTCGATTGCCTGGTTGATTTGCTGACCGGCGGCTTCGAAACTCCCGGCAGCCGCTCAACCTGAACGCGTTCACAGCTATGCGCACACGCACTATCGTCATTATTGTTCTGCTGCTGATTGTGGCTGCAGCCGCTGGTCGTTTCTGGTTTAAAGCCAAGAACGCTGAACCCACCGCATCGACAGCAACGACCGCTCCGGCTAGTCCAGCGTCACCGGCTCCGGCAAAACCAGCTGCGCCAACGCCGCTGGAATTTCTGGCGAGTGAAATCTTCACCACCGAACCCGCTGAGCTGCGTCAAGTGATGCTGCTGACCGGGTCGTTGCGCGCTGTTGATCAGGTCACGGTAAAGGCCAAAGTAGCAGCGGAGATACGCGCGATATCGGTACGCGAGGGCGAAGCTGTGACGGCCGGGCAAGTGGTAGTGAAGCTCGACACCGCAGAATACGATGCGCGTGTTGCACAAGCCCGTGGCAACCTGAACAATGCGCGTGCGCAGTTTGAGATTGCGACAAAAACACGTGATAACAACCTGGCGCTGGTAGAGAAAGGTTTCATCTCCAAGAACGCGTTCGACAACTCAGCGAGTCAGTATGCGGCCGCTAAAGCCAATGTCGATGCGGCGCAGGCTGCGCTGGACATCGTACAAAAATCACTGAACGACACGATCAGCCGCGCGCCGATCTCGGGTCTGGTGTCAGTGCGTCATGTGCAGCCCGGTGAAAAGGTGGCAACCGATGCGCGTTTGATCGACATCGTTAATCTGCAAAAACTTGAATTGGAGGCTGCGGTACCGAGCAGCGAGATCACACAAGTGGTGATTGGCCAGAAAGTCGAGTTACGAGTGGAGGGTCTGCCGCAACGGTTCGAAGGCAAGGTGGTGCGGATCAATCCCTCAACCCAAGCTGGCTCCCGCTCGGTACCAGTGTATGTACAGGTCGCCAACCCGCAAAATCTCCTTCGAGTGGGTATGTTTGCCGATGGGCGATTACTACTGAAGAGCAAGCCCGGTGCGATGACGCTGCCGCAGAGCGCAATTCGTAGCGTCAATGGCGGCAGCTTTGTGTTTGTGATTATCAACAGCAAAATCGAACGCGTCCCGGTCACGCTCGGCAGCAGCGGCGTGGTCGGCGATGAGCCACGTATTGAAATCACCAGCGGGCTTGATTTTGGCGCGCAAGTTATCCGCACCGATATGGGCAATCTGAGCCCCGGGACCGTAGTTCGTATAGCCGCCACCCCTAACCGCTAACCAGACGACCAACGCATTATGTGGTTCACCCGAATCAGTATCGGCAACCCGGTTCTCGCCACCATGATGATGCTGGCATTCGTGGTGCTCGGTCTGTTTTCTTATCAACGTCTGCGGGTTGATCAGTTCCCTGATGTTACTTTCCCGGTCGTCGTCGTCCAAACCGAGTACCCCGGCGCAGCGCCTGAAACCGTTGAATCGGATGTCACGCGTAAGGTAGAAGAAGCAGTCAACACGATTAACGGCATCAACGCACTGACTTCGCGCTCGTATGAGGGCTTGTCGGTGGTAATCATCGAGTTCAAGCTGACTGTCGATCCGGCGCAGGCGGCGCAAGATGTGCGCGAGAAGGTGGCCATCATCAAAGCCGCATTCCGCAAAGAAGTCAAAGAGCCGCGGGTGACACGCTACGACCCCGCTGATCGGCCTATCTTCTCGCTCGCCGTGAGTAATGCAGCAGGTAAAGGCAATTACAGCATGCGCGAGCTCACCAGCGTCGCTGATGAGTTAGTAAAAAAACGTTTAGAGAATGTGCGCGGCGTAGGCTCGGTAACACTGGTCGGTGGTGTCAAGCGCGAGATTCAGATTTACCTGAAGCCTGCTGCGATGGAAGCGCTCGGCATCAGCGTGGATCAGGTCATACAGGCTGTACGTAGCGAGAACCAAGAGCTACCCGCAGGCTCAGTACGTACCAGCGCCAACGAGCAGATGGTACAGGTACAAGGCAGAATCAAACGACCTGAAGACTTTGGGCGTATCGTAGTCGCGCGTCGCGGTGGCCAATCAATTCAGCTCGATCAGGTCGCTGAGGTAGTCGATAGCCAGCACGAGCAAGAAAGCCTTGCGCGCTATAACGGTCAACGCATTCTGGCGCTGGATATTCTCAAAGCGCAGGGCCAGAACACCATCGAGGTTGTCGATAACCTGAAAAAATCGATGGACGAGCTGCAGTCCACGCTCGACCAGCTACACCCGGGCATGAAGCTGGAGATGGTGAAAGATGGCTCGCGTCAAATTCGGGTCGGCGTTGAAAATGTCCGGCGCACGCTAATCGAGGGCGCGCTGCTGACTATTCTGATTGTGTTTCTGTTCTTGAACTCGTGGCGCTCGACAGTGATTACCGGATTAACGCTACCGGTATCACTGATCGGTACTTTTTTATTCATGGACTGGTTCGGCTTTACCATCAACATGATCACGCTGATGGCGCTATCGCTTTGCGTAGGTCTCTTGATCGATGACGCGATTGTGGTGCGTGAAAATATCGTGCGTCATGCTGGCATGCGCGTCAATGGCCGCTTCAAGAATGCGCGCGAGGCGTCGCTCGAAGGTACCGCAGAAATTGGCCTGGCAGTATTGGCAACAACGCTATCGATTGTGGCTGTGTTTCTGCCAGTAGGTTTCATGGGTGGCATCATCGGCCGCTTCTTCCATCAGTTCGGCATTACGGTCGCTGCCGCGGTGCTGATCTCGATGTTTGTGTCGTTCACTCTGGACCCCATGCTGTCATCGGTATGGCACGATCCCGAGGCACGCGGCGAACATGCCAAGCGCGGCTGGTACGCCAACACCATTGGTCGAGTGCTGCATCAGTTTGAGCGCCTGGTGAACTGGTTCTCGGATCGCTATCAACATGCGCTAAAGTGGTCGCTCAAGCACCGCATTGCCACCCTGGTGCTGGCAGTCGCGACCTTCTTTGGCGGCTTTCTGATTCCAGCTGCCGGGCTGATCGGTACCGAATTCGTGCCACAAGCCGATTATTCCGAAACCGGTGTGATTTTTTATACGCCTGTGGGCTCCTCGCTTGAATTCACAGAAAGTAAAACGCGGCAGGTCGAGACCGCGCTGCGCGAACTACCCGAAGTGCGCGATCTGTACAGCACAATCAATACCGGCACCGCGCAAGGAAAAAACTACGCTACGGTATATGCGCGGCTAGTACCACGTGCAGAGCGTAAACGTAGCACCAAGCAGTTAAATCAACCGCTGCGCGACAAGCTGGCAGGCATACCCGGTATCACGGTGACGCACGTCGGTGCGCTCGATGGTGTGGGCGGTGACAACAAACAAATCCGGCTGTCGCTGCTCGGCCCGGACCTGAAACAACTCGGCAAATTGTCCGAGGAAGCTACTGCGCGTATTCGGGCAATTCCGGGTGTGGTAGATCTGGAAACCAGCCTGAAACCTGGCAAGCCCACCATCTGGGTAGAGCCACGCCGTGAATTAGCCGCCGATCTTGGTGTAGGCGTGGCGCAAATCGGCGGTACTCTGCGCCCGCTGCTGGGCGGCGAAATCACCACCAGCTGGCGCGCACCGAACGATGAAAGCTACGATGTTTACGTGCGACTGCCACCGAGCGATCGAACCAATATCAACGATTTATCGAAACTGATGTTGGCTAGCACGCAGATGAATAGCGACGGCTCACCCAAACTGGTACCACTACGACAAGTCGCCGACATATCCCCTGCTACCGGCGCCAACCAGATTAATCGCCGTGACCTGAACCGTGAAGTAGAGCTGTCAGCGAATGTGGTCGGACGCTCTGCAGGACAAGTCAGCGCAGAGATCAAAAAAACCCTGGAGCAAATGCAGTTCTCGCCCGGCTACCGGTTTCAGGTCGGCGGTGCGAGTAAAAATATGGCGGAATCTTTTGGCTATGCGCTGCAAGCGCTGCTGCTGGCGATTATTTTTATTTATATGATCCTCGCGTCACAATTCGGTAGCTTCTTGCAGCCGGTCGCGATTATGTCGGCACTGCCGCTGACACTGATCGGTGTATTTTTATCGCTGATGTTTTTCCGCTCGACCTTGAATTTATTTTCAATCATCGGCTTTGTGATGTTGATGGGCCTGGTCACCAAAAACGCGATTCTGCTGGTAGATTTTGCCAATCACGCGCGCAGCCAGGGCATGGAACGTGGCGCCGCATTGCTGGAAGCAGCGCGCGTAAGACTACGACCGATCTTGATGACCACGCTGGCGATGGTGTTTGGCATGGTGCCGCTGGCGCTCGGTCTGGCTGAGGGCTCGGAGCAGCGCGCCCCGATGGGCCAGGCAGTGATCGGTGGGATCATCACCTCGTCCATTCTGACGTTGGTGGTGGTGCCGGTCATTTACACTTGGCTAGATGATTTTGCTGTATGGATGCGTCGGCGTTTTGGCCCACCGGCGCCGCAATCTTCAGGCAGTGGCAGCGCGCCGTTATCGGGAACTGCCGCTAAACATGATGACCCCGTTTGATAGAATCCGACACTTTTTTGTTAAGCGAACTACACCATGAAACTCGAACAAGCCCGTCACAACATGATTGAGCAGCAGATTCGTACTTGGGATGTACTGGATCAAAGCGTACTGCGAACTTTAGTTGATGTGCGCCGCGAAGCTTTCGTACCGGTGGCCTATCAAAGCCTGGCCTTTGTGGATACCGAGATCCCGCTGCCGTGTGGACAACACATGCTGTCACCCAAACTCGAGGCGCGTTTATTGCAAGAGGCTGCGCTGCAAGACGATGAGCTGGTGGTTGAAATCGGTGCCGGCTCGGGCTACATGGCCGCGCTGCTGGCGCGACATGCGCGTCACGTGGTGAGCGTTGAAATAGAACCCGCACTAAAGACACTGGCAGAGCAAAACCTGCGCGCTTACGGTATCGAGAATGTCACCGTCGAATTAGGTGATGGTGCGCGCGGTTGGCCGGGGCATGGCGCCTTGTCGGTACCGTATGACGTGATCATGTTGTCAGGCTCGGTACCCGCGCTGCCGCCGACGCTGCTCAGCCAGGTCAAAGTTGGTGGCCGGATTATTGCGGTGGTAGGTGAGGCGCCTGTCATGTCTGCATGCCTGATAACACGCACCGCTGAAGATGCCTGGGATACGCGCAAGCTGTTCGAAACCAATATCTCGCCGCTACGTAACGCTGAGCGGCCATCCGCCTTCAAATTCTGAGTGTCGCTCAATCATTCGCACAACAACTCTACTCACCCTCGCCGATGGCAAACCCACTCATGACAGGACGACGCATGCGCAAGACCCAACTCAGCGCACTCCTCTCGCTTGTACTGATATCGAGCACTGCCTCGGGCGCTGACTTGCTGCAAGCCTATCGCGATGCGATGGTATACGACAGCCAGTTTGCCAGCGCCAAGCTGCAACGAGACGCCGGCCGTGAGCGGCAAGTACAGGGCCGCTCTGCATTACTACCGCAGGCAGGGTTCAATGCCTCAGTCGCCAAGGTGATGGGAGACACTACCAACCCCCTCACCCGGCAGCCGACATCACTTGATTACACCGATCAAAAATACACGCTGCAGCTAAAGCAGCCGCTGTATAACCTCGGTAGTTTTATCGCCTACGATCAAAGCAAATTACAAGTAGCGGTGAGCGAGGTACAGTTCGAGCAATCCAAAATTGATCTCGGGCTGCGCGTGGCGCAGGCGTATTTCGATATGCTGGCGGCGCAAGATGCCATCGCGTTTATCCAGGCACAGAAGATAGCGATCGCCGAGCAGCTGGCATCTGCCCAGCGCAATTTTGAAGTCGGTACCGCAACCATTACCGATACCCACGAGGCACAGGCACGCTTCGATCTAACCCAGGCACAAGAAATCGCCGCGCTCAATGATTTACAAGTCAAGCGACACCAGCTGGGTCTTCTTACCGGCCAAACGCCAGAAGTATTGCGCGGGCTTGCCGCGGGGTTGAAGCTTTCGGCACCGGAGCCCGCAAATGCCGAGCAATGGGTAACGCAGGCAGAATCCGGCAATATTGGCGTAGTGGCACAGGCATTGGCCGTAGAAATCGCCAAACTCGATATCCGGCGAGCAAACGCAGGTCATATGCCCACGGTCGATGCTGTGGCTAGCTACACGGATGCCAAAAGTGCGTTTGGGTCAATTCCGACAGCCAGTAGTATTTCCAGTATCGGTGTGCAGCTGAACATACCGATTTTCACAGGCTACGCCACCACCAGTCAGGTCACGCAAGCTGTCACGCTGGAAGAGAAAGCGCGAGTCGATCTTGATTCTGCGCGGCGTAACGCGGCGCAGGGGGCGCGCACTGCTTACCTTGGCGTGCAAAGCGGCTTATCGCAGGTGCGTGCGCTGGAAGCCGCCGAGCGTTCGAGTCTGATGGCGCTTGAGGCGAACAAATTAGGCTATGAAGTCGGGGTGCGTATCAATATCGATGTACTGAACGCACAGCAGCAGCTGTACTCGACGCGGCGTGATCTGGCAAAGGCTCGCTATGACACTCTGCTCGCAGGCTTGAAATTGAAGGCCGCCTCTGGTGCATTGTCGGAGGCGGATTTAGTAGAAATAAATACCCTGCTCGAGTCGCAGTGAAGGCTCAGTGCCTCGGCACTGTTTATGGATGACCGGGTATGCAAGAGTAGCTTTAGACTCGTTGTGACATTTTTTTATTGGCGCGATCAATCATGAATACCAACAACACCGTACGCACAATTCTGATTCCTGCCTTACTGATCGCGATCGGCGGCTGCGGCAAAAAAGAAGACGCCAAGGCGCCCGCTAATGCTGCGCCTCCGCCACCGATGGTGTCGGTGATCACCGTTTCACCTGAGCAGGTGACCAATATTAGCGAGCTACCCGGTCGGGTCGAAGCTGTTCGTACCGCCGAGGTACGCGCGCGCGTTGGTGGCATCGTGCAAAAGCGCTACTTTAACGAGGGTAGCGAAGTACGTGCGGGACAGCCACTGTATCAGCTCGATCCTGCGCCCTACATGGCAACCTTTGCCAGCGCCAGGGCAACTGTCGGCCAAGCCGAGGCGAATGTCACCCGCGCCGAGGCTAACCTGGCGCAGGCCACTACCAAGCTCAATCGCTACCGTAATTTGGTCGAGTCCAACGCGGTCAGCAAACAAGAGTTCGATGACCTGAGCAGTGCGCAGAAATTAGCGACCGCAGATGTCAGCGCTGCCCGTGCCGCAGTCGACACTGCGCGCGCGACGCAAGAAACCGCCAAACTCAATCTGTCTTGGGCCACCGTGTCGGCGCCGATTTCCGGTCGTATTGGTCGCACCCTGATCACCGAGGGTGCGCTGGTCACGGCGAACGACCCAAACCCGTTGGCGATTATTCAGCAGCTTGATCCGATCTACGTCACGCTCAGTCAGTCGTCGGTTGAAATGGCGCGCCTGCGTGAGGTGATGGGTCAGTCAGGCAAGAACGGCGTCAAGGCCAAGCTCACGCTCGTCACCGAGGATGGCCGGCCGTATCCGCAAGGTGGGCAGTTGCTGTTCTCCGAGGCGGTGGTTGATCCGCAGTCCAGCTCGGTGATTCTGCGCGCACAGTTTCCCAACCCGCAGCGCACGCTGCTGCCCGGCATGTACGTGCGGGTACGCGTTGAACAAGGCGTACGGCCGGGCACAATTACCGTACCGCAGCAGGCGGTGATGCGCACCGTCGATGGCTCGCTGGTTATGACGGTTGATGCCGAGGGCAAGGTGGCGCCACGGCCGGTCAAGACCGAAGGCGCTTACGGCACGCATTGGATTATCAGCTCCGGCTTGAAGGCCGGCGATACGGTGATTGTTGAGGGCTTGCAAAAGGTAAAGCCGGGTGCGCCTGTCAAAGCGCTGCCCTGGACCGCCGCAGGGCCGTCGAGCGCCGCTGCGCCACCGAATGCATCCGGCGCGCCGGCAGCAGGTGCGGCTACAGCGCCGAGCGCTCCCGCATCGCCGGCTGCTGCCCCTGCAGCCGCACCTAACGCCGCGCCTACCAAAAAATAAGGAGGCCTCGCCATGGCCAAGTTTTTCATTGACCGGCCGGTGTTCGCGTGGGTGATCGCGCTGTTCATTCTGCTCGCCGGCATTCTCTCGATTCCCAAGCTGCCGATTTCGCAGTACCCGGTGATCGCGCCGCCCACCATCATCGTCAACGCGATTTATCCCGGTGCCTCTGCACAAACAGTCGACGAAAGCGTCACCAGTTTGATCGAACAAGAGATGAACGGCGCCGAGAACATGCTGTACATCGAGTCGCAGAGTCAGGCCGACGGTGGATCGCAAGTCTCGGTCACGTTCAAGACCGGCACCAATCCTGAATTAGCAGCGGTCGATGTACAAAACCGTCTTAAGCGTATCGAGGCTCGCCTGCCGCAACCGGTGGTGCAGCAAGGTGTCACGATTACACGCGCCCGCAGTAACCTGCTGATGTTCGTTAACCTGCGCGCCACCAATGATCAGATTACCCCGGTCGCGCTGGGTGACTACATCGCACGCAATATTCTCAATGAGATAAAACGAATCCCCGGCGTCGGCGTGGCGCAATTGTTTGGCACTGAGCGCGCGATGCGGGTGTGGATCGACCCCGACAAGCTGGTCGGCTTCAAGCTCACCCCGAACGACGTGGTGAGTGCGATCAAATCGCAGAACGCGCAGTTCTCTGCTGGTGTGCTGGGCGATCTTCCGGCCCCGAGCTCGCAGCGCATCGCCACATCGATCATCATCACCGGTCAGCTTGCAACGCCGGAAGAATTCGGCAACATCGTGCTACGTGCGCAGCCCGGTGGTGCCACCGTGAGAATTCGCGATATTGGCCGAGTTGAAGTAGCGGGCCAGTCTTATGGCTTTCAGGCGCGACTCAATGGCAAGCCCATCGCCGCCGTCGGCATACAGCTGACCCCAACCGCCAACGCGCTGGAGACGGCAACACTGGTCAGACAGAAAATGGCCGAGCTGTCGAAATTTTTCCCGCCCGGTGTCGAGTATGTGATCCCCTACGATACTTCGCTGTTTATCAAGATCTCGATTGAAGAAGTGGTCAAGACACTGATCGAGGCCGTGATTCTGGTGTTTCTGGTGATGCTGCTGTTCTTGCAAAGTCTGCGCTACACCATCATTCCGGCTATCGTAGTGCCGGTGTCGCTGATGGGTACTTTCGCGATGATGGCGGCGTTCGGCTACTCGATCAATGTGCTCACCATGTTCGGCATGGTGCTGGCGATTGGTATTCTGGTCGATGATGCGATTGTGGTCGTAGAGAACGTCGAGCGCATCATGAGTGAAGAAAATCTTTCACCACGCGAGGCTACGATCAAGGCGATGGGTCAGATCACCAGCGCCATCGTTGGTATCACACTGGTACTTATTGCGGTGTTCATACCTATGGCTTTTTTCACCGGCTCGGTGGGTGCGATCTATCGCCAGTTCTCGATGTCGATGGTGTCGTCCATGGTGTTCTCGGCCATCATGGCGCTAACGCTAACGCCTGCGCTGTGTGCCACGCTACTCAAGCCTATCGCGCCGGGACATCATGAGCGTAAAGGTTTTTTTGGCGCATTTAATCGGCTGTTCCGTCGCACGACCGATGGCTATACTAGCTGGGTGTCACGCGTGCTCAGAGCGAGTGGACGCTACATGGTGATCTATGGCGTGATCGTCGCCACCGTAGCCTTCCTTGCAGCACGCATGCCTACGTCATTTCTACCGCCGGAAGATCAAGGCTACTTGCTGGCGAATGTGCAACTACCACCCGGCGCATCTACCGCGCGCACACTGTCAGTGATGGAGCAAGCCGAGCAGTACTTTTTGAAAGAGCCTGGTGTACAAGGCATCGTTTCGGTACTGGGGTTTTCGTTTTCGGGTAATGGCCAAAATGGCGGCTTGCTGTTTGTGCCGCTAAAAGACTGGAAAGAGCGCGAGAAGCCGGAGCTAAGTTCGGAGGCAATCGCCAAAAAAGCCTTGATGCTGATGGGTATCATCCGTGACGCCATCGTCTTCACCGTCAACCCGCCGGCGATTCGTGAACTCGGCAACGCCACCGGCTTCTCATTGCGCCTGCAAGATCGCGCCGGACTTGGCCACGACGCCCTGCTCGCCGCCCGCAACCAGCTGCTCGGCATGATGAGCAAGAGCGAAGTCATCAAAAGCGCTCGACCCGAGGGCATGGAAGACTCGCCGCAGCTCAAACTGGATATTGATCGTGACAAAGCGAATGCGCTTGGGCTCTCCCTCAACGAAATCAATTCAACACTCGCTGCTACCTTTGGCTCAAGTTATGTCAATGATTTTCCTAACCTGGGAAGACAGCAGCGCGTGATCGTGCAAGCGGTACCTGAAAAGCGATTAATGCCGGAAGATTTACAGAAAATTTTTGTTCGTAATAACCAAGGTACGATGGTGCCCTTGTCGGCGTTCACCACGAGTAAATGGGTGAATGGTCCGGTACAGCTGATTCGTTTCAATGGCTATCCGGCCATGAAAATTCAGGGCGATGCCGCACCAGGTAAATCTTCGGGCGATGCGCTAGCGGAAGTAGAACGTCTGGTTGCGCAGCTACCGCAAGGCATAGGCTACGAATGGGCAGGGCAGTCGCTGGAAGAAAAAGCGGCGGGCTCAACCGCCACCCTGCTATTTGCATTAGCGTTGTTAGCGGTGTTCCTGGTGCTGGCGGCGCTATATGAAAGTACCACCATTCCTATCGCTGTGCTGCTGGTGGTGCCGTTGGGGGTGCTGGGTGCAGTGGCTTTTACTATGCTGCGCGGTATGCCTAACGATGTTTACTTCAAGGTCGGACTGATCGCGATCATCGGCTTGTCTGCCAAGAACGCGATTCTGATTATCGAATTTGCGAAAGACCTGCAAGCAACCGGTATGGATTTGGTCGAGGCAACGCTGAAGGCAGTGCGATTGCGGTTCAGGCCGATCATCATGACATCGTTTGCTTTCATTCTCGGCGTACTGCCGTTGGTTATCGCCACCGGCGCAGGCTCGGCCAGTCAGCGCGCGATTGGCACCGGTGTTATGGGTGGCATGATCGCGGCCACTGTGTTGGCGGTGTTCTTTGTCCCGGTATTTTTTGTGGTGGTGCGGAGCATCTTCAAAGGTAATGAGCGCCAGCGCAAGCTATACGCCGCACATATGGCTGAGGCCAGCAAGGAGCCATAAATGATAAAAAAGCTTTCCTGTACTGGCTTTGCAGCGGCTACGCTGCTGCTGTCCGGCTGCCAGATCCTGCCGAATTTTCAATCGCCCAAGGCACCCATTCCCGAGAAGTTTGCAACGCCCAGCAGTGAGGCGCCTGCTGCTGTTGATATCGGCTGGCGCGAGTTCTTTCAGAACCCCGAGTTACAGCAGGTGATTGAGCAGGCGCTGGCGAATAACCGCGATCTGAAGGCGACCGCACTTCGCATAGAAGAAGCCAGAGCCCTGTATGGCATACAACGCGCTGATCAGCTGCCAACAGTCAACGCCACCGCCGGTGGCACCCGCACGCGAGCCTTGTTGGGGGCCAATCGGGTCGAGTACACCTCGTACCAAGTGGGCCTGGGCATGACCGCTTTCGAGCTGGATTTTTTTGGCAGAGTCAAAAATCTTTCTGAAGCCGCGCTCTCTCAATTCTTTGCGACGGAACAAGCTCAGCGTGCAGCGCAAATAGCACTGGTCGGTGAAGTAGCCAAGGTATGGCTAAATGAGCGCGCACTGGCGGAGCAGCTACAGATTGCCGAGCGCACGCTGAAAGCACGCCAAGCCTCTGCCGACCTGGTACAACAACGGTTTGACGCTGGAATCTCAAACGCACTCGAAATTCGGCAGACCGAAACCTTGGTGCAATCCGCATCGGCTGCAGTACTGGCACTGCGCCGGCAGCACGCGCAAAGTACCAATGCGCTAGCCCTACTGGTAGGAAGCAGCAGCAAACTTGCCGAGCAGCGGGCGCTGCTATCAGAGCAATCTATCACTGCAGATATCAGTGCGGGACTGCCATCCGATTTACTGGCGCAACGCCCGGATATTCGGTCAGCCGAGCAAGTGCTGCGTGCGAACCAGGCGAATATCGCGGCTGCGCGGGCTGCATTTTTTCCGCGTATCTCACTGACTGCCGGGGTGGGACTAGCGAGTTCGTCGCTGAACAACTTATTTGATAGCGGGTCGGGAGTCTGGAACTTCACACCCTCGCTATCGCTACCGATTTTTGATAGCGGTCGCAACCAGGCTAATCTGGATCTCGCCACAGTGCGCACGAATATCGCTATTACCAATTACGAAAAAGCTATCCAGGTAGCATTCCGCGAAGTCGCCGATGCGCTGGATGCGCGGGCGACGCTGGCAAGTGAAATCGGCGCACAGCAAGCCATGCGTGATGCACAAGCGGCACGTCTTGAACTTGCACAAATCCGCTACAAGAATGGCGTGGCGAACTATCTTGAGGTTCTGGATGCCGAGCGCGAGTTGTACAGCGCAGAGCAGACCCTGCTCTCGACGCGCCTTCTTCGCCTAACGAATGCTGTAGACCTCTACCGATCGTTAGGGGGTGGGCTTAATGAGGTAAGCAAGCAGTAAACCCTGCAATGCATAGCATCATCAGGCCGGTCACTGACCGGCTTTTTTTATTTGGCTATTCCTCTTTGGCTATTCCTCTTTGAATACGGTTGATGAGCGCCCAGATCAGCGGCCATGATTGAACCGTCGTAAAACGACGGTTCCTGAAACCCCATGCGCTATTCACTGGCGCAGACCACCCGGATTAATTTGACCCATAGAGAGGCATTGTCATGAGTACGCCACCCGTCAGCACCAATCAGCAGAGCGCAGTACCGAATTTTCCCACCACAACGCCGATCATTACCGATACCGAGCCATCAACCCCGCCACCAACGCCACTGATTCCACAACCCTTTCTCAACACTCCTACATCTGAAATTCCACCCCATTGGCTTAGTCAATGGCAATTGGATACACCAGCGGATATGCCACATGCCGCATCGTCTTCAGCAAGTAGTTTTCAAGCAGATTCATCCAGTGTGACGCTCGTTCCGCGGCAAGCAGCGGATGCATCAACAACGGCAGTGTGCCTTGAGACTTTAACGCATGATGTACTGTCTCAAATTTTTATTAAGCTGCAGCAACCGCGACTTTTTAATACCAGCTTGAGTAATTTGGCCAAGACATCGAAAACCATGCACGCCCATTTCTCATCATTTATTGAAAGGAATAGCGCCGGGCAAACCTATACAACTATGCGTCAGTGGATGCGAAATATTCAATTAGTTCGCAAAAGGTGCAGCGATGAAAAATTCAGCGCGAATAATCAATATTTACTCACATTTGCCGATCAAGACAATTTCGCGCAGAAGATGAAGGAATCCGGATTCAAACTGGAAAATATGGCATTTGATTTTTCAAATGGCAAGCACTGGGGTTTTCAAATGGAAGCGCTCTGCCAGATGCAAAATTCATTCATAAAAATTGACGCCTCTTTGGTTGGTCTATCAGCGCTGATGGATGAGATTTTTCCCGCGCTGGCAAACGCTTCCGGTAGCAACATTCTGATTCTTGATCTGTCTTCTAACGCGCTTTCTGCAGGTGACGCGCTCGAGTTACTCAAGATGGTCGACAAAAACAATAATCTCTATCAGATCAATCTCAGCAACAATCCGGATTTCGCTCAAAGTGCTGATGAAACCAAGGCGTTTTTCAATTTTCTGTTCGGAAAACCCCGTCCTCTTAGCCATCTGCGCCTGAACAACACCGGATTCAATGACACTTGTATACGCGCTATGTGCGGTGCCATACAACACCCACATTTACTGCAATTGATTGAAATGTCTGATCATGCAGCCTCGGACGTTCAACTACAGGTCTTGAAGAAATCAGTTCAAAAAAATACTGCGCAACTGCGATTTTTCGCAGTAGACAAAACAAGTATTTATTCAACATCTGCTATCGGTATCATGAGCGGTAGCGTCGATATTGATTGGGAAAAGGAAGAACAAGATTATGATGATCTCATGAATCAATTCTACTCAAACCCGAACAAAAGCTATTTCGACCCAGTAGCCGCCAGATTAAGGCACCACCCAATTAAACAATTACATGAGAGGGGTCATTATGAAGCCAACTCTGATGATGATGAGTATGAATTTGATCGGTCTTTACCGACTGACTGATGCCGGACTGAAAGAATCAGCATGATGTAAAACAGAAGGCCGCTCGCAAGAGCGGCTTTTTTTTGCCTTAAAATCTTGCAGAAAGCAGTGCTAAAGTTTTTTGAGTCGCCCCACGCTCGTTATCAGCAAAATGCTGCGCTGCCTTCGACATGGTGTGAAGGCGATCGCGATCAAGCAGTAAATCAAACGCCATTGTAAAAATCTGCGCAGCATCGGCCACGCGCAGCGCTGCGCCTTGTGCTATTGCAGTCTCACTAGCCTCAGCAAAATTATAGGTATGGGGCCCTAGTAGTACCGGCTTGCCGCAAGCGCAGGCTTCAATCAAATTTTGTCCACCAGTCGGAAGCAGGCTGCCACCGATAAAGGCAAGATCGCAAGCGGTTGTATAGGCAAACATGTCACCCATGGTGTCGCCGACTAAGATTTGTGCATCGGCGGGTACCCGCTGGCCTTTTAGCTGAGACTTACGCACCACCCGCAAACCCTGATTCTCGAACAGCTGGCTAACCGCTGCAAACCGCTGCGGATGACGCGGTACGATCATCAGCAGCAGATCCGATGGCAGCGTGGTTTTCATATAGCCAGCTAGCAGTAAGGCTTCTTCACCCTCGCGTGTACTGGCACACAACAGTACCGGACGATCACCGATCTGCTGCCGCAGTGATTCACCGGCAGCCATCATGGCTTCAGGCACACTGACATCGAACTTGAGATTGCCAGTAATGTGAACATCACGCGCACCCATCATTCGTAAGCGCCGCGCATCTGCCTCGCTTTGTGCGGCTACGCAGAAGATATCCTGTGCCGCGTGACCCAATAAGCCCGCGAAACGTTGTCCGCGTCGCAAGGATCGCTCAGAAAGGCGCGCATTGACTAAAGCGACTGGTACATCAGCCGCCTTACATGCTTGAATTAACGAAGGCCAGACTTCGGTCTCCATCAAAATGCATAGCGCCGGGCGAAAATGCCACACAAAATTCGCCATCATCGATAACGTGTCGTACGGCAGATAGGCTTGTGTCAGGCGTGGTTCATTTCCAAATAGCGCCTTGCCGGCAGCACGTCCGGTGGGCGTCATATGGGTCAGGAGAATATGATGGTCGGGATATTCAGATAGAAGCGCGCGAAGCAACGGTTCTGCTGCACGTGTCTCGCCAACCGACACCGCATGCACACAGATCAGCGGCGCGGATAACTGAAACGAATAAAAACCAAAGCGCTCGGCAAGATGTTGCCGGTAGCCGGGCTCAAGCCGGCTGCGCCATAGCAGCCGAATAAAGGCGAATGGCAGCAGGCACCACCAGAGCAAGGAGTAAAGCCGTAGCGTGCTCGTCACAACGTCGTGCTCGTTACAACCGTTGGTTTAAAAAGGTAGCCGGGCATCGGGTTTGATACGTGTGATGGCGTCACCTACAGCTCGCTGAATTCGGGCCAGCGCGGTGTCATTCTCTGCCTCGAAGCGCAGCACCAGCACCGGCGTGGTGTTCGATGCGCGGCACAGACCAAAGCCGTCAGGATACTCAACGCGCACACCATCAATCGTGATCACTTGCGATGCGCCCGGCCACTCGGCTTCAGCTTGCATACGCGCGACCAGCGCATGGTTTTCACCTTCGGCCAGCGCCACCTGCAGCTCAGGCGTGGACTTTGATTGCGGCAGTGCATTCAAGGTCTGCGTGATGTCTTGCATGCGACTTGCCAGCTCAAGCAATCGGGCACCAGCATACAAACCATCATCAAACCCGTACCAACGGTCTTTGAAGAACAAATGTCCGCTCATCTCACCGCCGAAGGGCGCACCTGTTTCACGCATGCGCGCTTTTACCAGCGAATGACCCGTTTGGCACATCAACGGCTCGCCGCCGGCTGCACTAACCCACGGGGCGATATGGCGCGTGCATTTCACGTCATACAAAATCGCGCCACCCGGATGACGCGTGAGCACATCCTGCGCAAACAACATCAGCTGCCGATCAGGGAAAATCACTTGGCCATCTTTGGTGACCACGCCAAGTCTGTCGCCATCACCATCAAAAGCAAGGCCAAGCTCCGCATCACCATGAGCGAGCGCCTGGATCAGGTCTTGCAGGTTTTCCAGATGAGCGGGATCGGGATGATGGTTGGGGAAACTGCCGTCAACGTCACAGAATAGCTCTGTCACGTCGCAACCAAGTGCGCGGTACAGATCACCGGCGATACTGCCCGCCACACCGTTACCGCAATCGATGGCGATTTTCATCGGGCGTGCCAGTTTTACATCCGACAGGATGCGATCAAGATAATCATCACGAATATCAAGTGCAAAGTAGCCGCCTTCATCATGAACGAAATCTTGCGCCACGATGCTGCGATAAAGCGATTGAATCGCCTCACCATAGATCGCCTGCCGCGCAAGTACCATCTTGAATCCGTTGTAGTCCGGCGGATTATGACTACCCGTCACCATAATGCCACTACGAGCAGCGAGATGATGCGTCGCGTAATACAGCATGGGTGTGGCCACCATGCCGATATCAATGACGCTAGTGCCGGTCGATTGCAAGCCCTTGGCCAGTGCCGCCGATAATTCGGGCCCAGATAATCGACCATCGCGACCAATCACCACATAGTGCTCACCCTTGGCTTTGACTGCGGTACCGAATGCGCGCCCGATCTGCTCGGCAATGTCTGCGTCCAGGGTGCTGCCCAGCACACCGCGAATATCGTAGGCTTTGAAAATACCGGGGGTCAGGGTTGCTTTGCTCATGATGTTGTTGCGGTTGAATGGGGTGAATGGATTGAATGGGTTGAATGGATTGAATGAGTTGAACAGGTTAAATGAGTCGGCCGGTTAATTTACTTGATCAGTGAGCCGAGGCGCGCTTGCATGCAGTGCTGCAGTGCATCTTCCCAGTCAGGCAAATCACCGAAGGTATGACGAAATTTATCGGTGTTTAACATGGAATTCGCAGGGCGCTTCGCAGGCGTCGGGTACTCGGCCGTGGTAATCGGGCGTAGCTTGGGTTTTTTCTGTACAGAGGCATGCGAAAAAATCGCTTGGGCAAAACCAAACCAGCTGGTGTGCCCACCCGCACAAAGATGATAAACACCCGATAACGCAGCTAACTGCGCTGGCTCACCTGCGTCACGAAGAATCGCTGCGGTGGCATCAGCAATCGTTATAGCCCAGGTGGGCGCACCGATCTGATCATCGACAATCGCCAGCTCGTCGCGGGTCTCGGCCAGCTTCAGCATCGTTAATAAAAAATTCTTGCCCTGCAAACCGTATACCCAGCTGGTACGCAAAATCAAATGGCTACCACCGACATCGGCAATCGCCTGCTCACCTGCCAACTTGCTGTGTCCGTAAGCGGATAAGGGCGCTGTTGTATCGTCTTCCAACCATGCGCCTTGCTTGCCGCCGTCGAATACATAATCGGTCGAGTAGTGAATCAATGTCGCACTCAAGCGCTCGCTTTCCTCGGCAATAACGCGCGGGGCAATAGCATTAACCTGAAACGCGGTAGCTTGGTCCGACTCTGCCGCATCGACCGCTGTGTAGGCCGCTGCATTGATAATCACTTGCGGCTGCAGTTCGCGCAAAGCTGTTCGAATCGCTTCCGGATTCGCCAGATCCAGTTGGGTGCGATCCAAGGCAATCAATTCACCCAAACTTTGCAGCGACTGAGTGAGCGCTGCACCTACCTGCCCGTTGCGGCCCAGCACCAGTATTCTCATGCGTAGGTCTCTGCCTCAGCCAGTGGCGTACCTGCTTTATCTTTCGCCGACAGCAGAGGCTCGCCCTGCAGCGGCCAAGCAATAGTCAGGGCTGGGTCATTCCATAGCAAGGCGCGCTCATGCTCAGGCGCATAGTAATCCGTGGTTTTATAGACAAAGTCTGCCGTTTCACTCGTCACTAAAAAACCATGCGCAAAGCCAGGGGGTATCCAGAGCTGCCGGTGATTTTCTGCGGACAAGCTTACGCAAACGCTTTTACCAAAGGTAGACGATGAGCGACGCATATCAACGCACACGTCGAACACCTCGCCTGCAATCACCCGCACCAGCTTGCCTTGGGCTTGTTGAATTTGATAGTGCAACCCGCGTAAAACGCCACGCGCCGAGCGCGAGTGATTATCCTGGACAAAGTTGGGTGCGAAGCCGGTCAGTTGCTCGAATTGTCGCTGATTGAAGCTCTCGAAAAAAAAGCCTCGTGTATCACCGAACACCTTAGGCTCAATAATCAACACATCGGGTATATCTGTGGGAACAATATGCATGAATCAAAATACCTTTTCCTGCAGAAGCCGTAGCAGATATTGACCGTACTCATTTTTCTTCATCGGCTCGGCAAGCCTCTCCAGTTGCTCGCCATTGATGTAGCGCTTGCGGAAGGCAACCTCCTCCGGGCAAGCGACTTTCAAGCCTTGGCGCTTTTCCAGCGTGGCGATGAACTGACTGGCATCTAACAAAGAATCATGCGTGCCGGTATCCAGCCAAGCCATACCGCGCCCCATCACCTCGACCTGAAGCTGGCTTTTCTCAAGATAAACGCGGTTGACATCCGTAATCTCCAACTCGCCGCGAGCCGAGGGTTTGATTGATGCCGCAACATCACAGACTTGCGTATCGTAGAAATACAAGCCAGTGACCGCGTAGTTGGATTTCGGTTGCGCGGGTTTTTCTTCGATGCTGATCGCTCGACGTTGATCATCAAACGCTACCACGCCATAGCGTTCCGGATCGGTGACGTGATAAGCAAATACGGTGGCGCCGGCATTACGCCCATTCGCTGCAGTGAGTTTTGCATCCAGCTCATGACCGTAGTAGAGGTTATCGCCAAGAATCAGTGCCGATGGCTGGTTGCCGACAAATTCACGACCAATAATAAAGGCCTGCGCCAAGCCGTCAGGTGAAGGTTGGACTGCATACCGCAAATTTAATCCCCATTGACTACCATCACCGAGTAACTGCTCGAAACGCGGCGTGTCTTGCGGTGTGGAGATCAATAAAATATCGCGCATACCCGCCAGCATCAGCGTGGTCAGCGGGTAGTAAATCATGGGCTTGTCGTACACCGGCAGTAATTGCTTGGATACCGCCTTGGTAGCCGGGTAGAGTCGCGTGCCGGAGCCACCAGCCAAAATAATCCCGCGTCGGTTCATGCCGCTGCCAACACCGCTTGTGCGTCCCGAGCTCATGTGGAAGCCTCCTGACGCTGTTCGTAGTTTTTAGTCATCCACTGCTGATACTCGCCCGACTGTACCTTGCTGACCCACTCCTGATGATCGAGATACCACTGCACCGTTTTGCGCATGCCACTCTCAAAAGTTTCTGCGGGCTTCCAGCCCAACTCTCGCTCGATTTTGCGTGCATCAATCGCATACCGACGGTCATGCCCGGGTCGATCAGTCACGAATTTAATTTGTGCCCGATACGACTGCGAAGAGGGTTTCAGCTCGTCGAGCAAATCGCACAAGGTGTGCACCACATCAAGGTTGGCCTTCTCGTTCCAGCCACCGATGTTATAGGTTTCACCCAGCTGCCCCGCCTCCAGCACGCGACGTAATGCAGCGCAGTGGTCCCCCACATACAACCAATCACGTACTTGCTGGCCATCGCCATACACAGGCAGTGGTTTACCGGCCAATGCATTGGCGATGATCAACGGTATCAACTTCTCAGGAAATTGCAGCGGCCCGTAGTTATTCGAGCAGTTACCGGTTAATACCGGCAGGCCGTAGGTGTGATGCCAGGCGCGCACTAAATGATCACTCGCGGCTTTCGAGGCCGAGTACGGACTATTCGGCGCATAGGGTGTGGTCTCTGAAAACGCCGGATCGGTGGGCGATAGCGTACCGAATACTTCATCGGTTGAGACATGCAGAAACCGGAAAGCTGCCTTGGCTGTATCGTCCAGGCCGCTCAGATAAGCGCGCGCTGCTTCCAACAAGCTGAACGTGCCATCGACATTGGTGCGAATAAAATCCCCGGGGCCATGGATAGAGCGATCGACATGGCTCTCGGCAGCGAAATGAATAATCGCGCGCGGCTTATGCTTGTCGAGCAACGAAGCGACCAACGCACGATCGCAAATATCACCGTGAACAAATACATGGCGCGCATCGCCTTGCAATTTGCTGAGGTTATCGGGATTGCCCGCGTAAGTCAGCTTGTCGAGGTTAATGACGGGCTCATCAACAGTTGCCAGCCAATCCAGCACAAAGTTGGCACCGATGAAGCCGGCGCCGCCGGTAACGAGAATCATGCGTATCCTTGCTAGTTCGCTAATGTGGCGAGATTGAGAATTGCCGACATTTTACGTGAGTCGCCCCGGCAGATTGCAATCACTACAATGGCATTTTCAAGAAGTTTCACGGGATTTTTCAAGGTCATGGAGACATTTGCGATTGGCGATGTTCAGGGCTGCGCTGCCGAGTTGACTCGGCTGCTGCAAGAGATTGATGCGCTGTCGCCCGGTGCGCAGTTGTTATTTGTCGGTGACCTGGTGAATCGTGGCCCGGCCTCGCTGCAGACCCTCAGAATGGTGAAGGCCATGGGCTCGCGTGCCCGTACCGTGTTGGGTAACCATGATCTTCACCTGCTCGCCGCCGCCCATGGGGTGCGCGCACCGGCACCGAGCGACACTCTTGACGACATTCTGCATGCGCCCGATCGTGATGAACTACTTCACTGGCTACGTCATCAGCCCTTGGCGCTGACAGCAGACGACTGGTTGGTGGTGCATGCGGGCGTGCTGCCGCAGTGGTCGGCGTCGCAAGTGCTTTCACTCGCAGCTGAAGTTGAGACACGCTTGCAAGCAGACGACTGGCTGGATTTTTTGCGCGCGATGTACGGTAATCAACCTTCGCAATGGTCAGATACGCTGCAAGGGCATGATCGGCTGCGTTGTATCGTGAATGCGCTGACGCGACTTCGATTTTGCAGCGCCGAGGGTGAGATGGAATTCGCCACCAAAGAAGGCCCGGGCGCACCACCCGCCGGGTTCATGCCATGGTTCGATGTGCCGGGGCGGCTGACTGCACACATACCAATCTTGTTCGGCCACTGGTCGACGCTCGGCATTCTTCAACGCGACGATGTGTTTGGTCTGGATAGTGGCTGCGTGTGGGGCGGAAAGCTGAGCGCGCTCAGGCTGTCAGATCGGCACTTGCTGCAAGTAGCGTGTCCACGTCATCAAGCACCCGGCTGAGAGATAATTTTTCCACTGCCTGAGCACGCTGTATCGCGGCCTGCGCCGGGATTTGCATCAACCGACTTTGCGTTGTTCCTGGTGAGCGGGGGGTAGTAATGCCCCGGCGATCGCATTATGCGCGGCCTGTGCCAGTTCACGACGATGCGCACCGGTCGTTGAGATCGGCGGCAGGCGTATCAACTCAGCGGTCATGCCGCCGCTGTTCATGATGGCGATCACGCTTTGCAGGAAATTCATGTCACCGACAAAGTCCGCCGCATCGTGTAACTGGCCGTCCGCGTCAACATAGCGTATGGCATACGGTTGAACCGGCACGTCCGCTTCAAGCGCTGCTTCAAACAAGTTGGCGTGAAATGGCAGCACCGTACCCTGCGGCGCAGTCGTACCTTCCGGGAAGAAGGCTACGCGCTCACCATCATGAATACTTTTAACAAGACCTTCGTAAATCCGCCGCACATCACGCGCGCGACCTCTTGCAATAAAGATGGTACCCGTGTGCTCGCATAACCAACCGATCAGTGGCCAGCTACGAATATCGGATTTCGCCACAAAGCGGCAAGTGTGCAGTGTGTTGATAACGAAAATATCAAGCCAGGAAATATGGTTGCAGATGATCAGCGCTGGCGACACTGGCGCTGCTTGCAGCGATTGATCAAAACGCATACTGACGCCGCATATCGCAACCAGCTGACGCGACCATCGCTGCACACGGCGCTCGCGCCCTGCTGCATTCAACAACGGAAACAATAATGCGACTTTGCCAAGACCAACCAGCAAGTGCAGCGCCAAGCGCGTGAGTCGCCAATACCTCATCAACAGCCTTTTAGCAGAAGCCCGTCGGCGTCATTGTTGAGCGAATCATCGACTAAAAGCGACACGACCAGAGACGATGGTATGTTTTACCTGACCCGGTAACTCATAACCAATCAAGGGTGTGTGCTTGCCTTGGCTACGCAAAGCAGCTGGCTCGACTTTCCAGCGTGCAGCAGGATCAAACACGCAAACATCCGCGACGCCTCCCACAGTCAAGCTACCCGCATTGATGCCGGCAACGCGCGCGGCATCGCAGGTAATACGTGCGATTGCCGTACTGAGATCAGCACCCGTCGCATGGGCATCGTGTGCCCACTTGATGGTGAGCGACAGTAATAACTCAAGACCCGTAGCACCGGGCGAGGCCTCGGCAAAGGGTAATAATTTTTCTTCGTCATCGAGCGGGGTGTGATCCGAGCAAATCGCATCAATCGTGCCGTCGAGTAGCGCCGCTTGAATCGCATCCCGATCGCGCTGGCTACGCAGTGGCGGCGTCATGCGCGCATTGGAATCAAAAAATCCGATGTCGTTGTCAGTCAAATGAATATGGTGCGCACCAACGTCACAGGTCACTGGCAAGCCCTCGGCGCGTGCCGCGCGTATTAATGCCAAACCAGACGCTGATGAGATGCGGCAGATATGCACCTTTGCACCGGTGCTACGCATTAACTCGAAAATCGTGTGCAGTGCCACGGTCTCACTCGTAACAGGCACACCAGACAAGCCTAGTCGTGACGCTAAAGGGCCGGCGTGTGCCACACCCCCTCGACCAAGATACGGGTCTTGCGGTCGCAACCACACCGTAAAGCCGAAGGTACTGGCGTACTGCATCGCACGCTGCAATACCGTCGTGTCTTGTACTGGCTCCTCGGCCTGTGCAAAGCCAACACAACCGGCCTCGGTCAGCTCGGCCATTTCAGTCAGCTCTTTACCTTTTAAACCAGCGGTCAACGCACCGAGTGGGTACACATGTGACTGGTTCAGCAAGCGCGCGCGATGCACCAGCATCTCGACCAAGCCGGGCTCATCGAGCACCGGATCTGTATCCGGTGGGCACAGCAAACTGGTGACGCCGCCTGCTACCGCTGCATCGAGCTCTGATTCGAGTGTGGCTTTGTATTCGTAGCCAGGCTCGCGCAATCGCGCACTTAAATCCACCAAGCCAGGTGATACGACTAAGCCAGTGGCATCAATCACTCGCTCTGCATGAAAACCCGCAGGCGCTGGTCCGATCGACGCAATACGACCGTCAGCGATATACACATCCTTGATTGCGTCGACGCGGTTGGCCGGATCAATCACGCGGCCCTGTTTAATCACGATGTTCATCGTCGTCATTGCATCCATCATGCCGCCGCCAGCATACTCATCACCGCCATCCGCACCGCGATACCGAAGGTCACCTGCGGCAGAATCACTGACTGCGAACCATCCGCCACCGCAGAGTCAATTTCAACACCGCGATTCATCGGACCGGGATGCATCACGATCGCATCAGGCTTGGCCAATGCGAGTCGCTCGGGCGTCAGACCATAGCTTTTGAAATACTCTTGTGCCGACGGCAGCAACGCGCCCGTCATACGCTCGTTCTGCAGACGCAGCATGATGATGACATCAACACCCTTCAAACCTTCGTTCATGTCATTAAACACCCGCAGGCCCATTTGCTCCAGTGAGGAGGGCAGCAAGGTGCGTGGCCCGATGGCGCGCACCTCTGGCACACCGAGTGTCGTCAGCCCATGAATATCGGAACGTGCCACTCTGCTGTGCAGAATATCGCCGACGATCGCGACCGTCAGATTATGAAACTCTTTTTTGTAGTGCCGAATGGTGTACATGTCGAGCAAGCCCTGCGTCGGGTGCGCATGACGCCCATCACCGGCATTCACAACGTGCACATGATCTTGCCCGGTCTCGACCAGATGTTTGGCGATCAGGTAGGGCGCGCCGGATTGAGCATGCCGCACCACAAACATATCCGCGTGCATCGCAGACAAGTTATCGATGGTGTCGAGCAGCGACTCGCCCTTGCTGGCCGATGAGGCAGAAATATTCAGGTTAATGACATCTGCCGACAAGCGCGTAGAGGCAATCTCGAAGGTGGTGCGGGTGCGCGTGCTATTCTCGAAAAACAGGTTAAACACACTCTTGCCGCGCATCAGCGGCACTTTTTTGACTTCTCTGTCGCTGACACTCACAAACGACGCGGCGGTATCCAGAATGCGGGTGATGATGGAAGCGGGTAGCCCTTCCAGAGTGAGCAAGTGCTGTAATTCGCCATGCTTATTGAGTTGCGGGTTATACATGTTCCACCGTCAGACTAAAGCGGCCCTCACTATCTTTATGCAGTACCAGCTGCTCATGCGCACCCAGCTTGACGGTGTGCGCAACGAAGTCAGCGGCTACCGGTAGCTCGCGATCACCGCGATCGACCAGCGCCGCCAGCATGATCTTGGCCGGGCGCCCGTAGTCGAACAAGGTATTGATCGCCGCGCGTGTGGTACGACCGGTGTAGAGC